>DASYML010000188.1:0-15608 GCA_036009045.1 Pyrinomonadaceae bacterium | reverse complement strand
TTCTCCGGGCTTGCTCAAGCTGTTCGTAGAGAACGGCGCGAGGCGTTTCGTTTTCGAGGGACGCGAGTGCGGCGGGCATGTTGGCCCAAGGTCCAGCTTCGTGCTGTGGAATCTGATGATTGACACGCTCCTTGAATCTTTATCGAGCGAGGAGATGGCGGATTGCCATGTGCTCTTCGCCGGGGGTATTCACGACGCGGTGTCGTCCTCTATGGTGGCGACGATGGCCGCGCCGCTCGCGTTGCGTGGGGCCAAAATCGGAGTGCTGCTCGGCACGGCTTATCTCTTCACGCAAGAGGCCGTCGCCACCGGAGCGATTATCGAAGGCTTTCAGCAAGAGGCGATTGAGTGTACGCGCACGGTGCTGTTGGAGAGCGGGCCTGGACATTCGACGCGCTGCGTGTTAACGCCCTTCGCGCAAGCGTTCGAGCAGGAAAAGCAAAGACTCTCACGCGAGGGTAAGTCTGCGGAAGAGATACGCGCCGCGCTTGAAGACTTGAACGTGGGCCGTCTACGCATCGCTTCCAAAGGCATCACGAGGCATCCGAAGTACAGGCAGGACGCGCAGGCTCCGAAGTTCATCAACGTCAGCGAGCCTTCGCAGCACGCCGAAGGGATGTACATGATTGGTCAGGTCGCGGCCCTCAGGCATCTGACCTGCACGATTGAAGAGCTACACCGCGAAGTCTGCGTCAAAGGCTCTGAGCGATTGGTCCAATTGGACCAGCCAGAGTTAGCACGCGCGGCCTCTGTCAAAGAAGAGAAGCCATGTGATGTGGCGATTATAGGGATGGGCTGCCTGCTGCCCAAAGCGCCCGACTGGCGTTCCTACTGGGAGAACATTCTTCGGAAGGTTGATGCTATTCAGGAAGTTCCCGCAGGGCGTTTCGACTGGAAAAAATATTTCGATGCGAACCCGCATGCGCCGGATAAGATTTATTCGAGGTGGGGCGGATTTCTGGATGACGTGGCCTTCGATCCTTTGCGTTACGGCATGCCGCCCAACACGATACCGTCCATCGAGCCGCTACAGATTCTGACGCTCGAAGTCGTGCGCGCCGCGCTCAAAGACGCTGGCTATCTGGACAGACCATTTCCGCGTCATCGCACTTCCGTCATCCTCGGAGCAGGGGGCGGCGTCGCAGATTTAGGCCATCAATATGCTGTGCGTTCCGCGCTGCCTTCGTTCTTCGATGAAGTCTCGCCTGAATTGCTCTCCAAACTTCCAGAATGGACGGAAGACTCCTTCCCAGGCATTCTCTTGAACGTCGTCGCGGGGAGAGTGGCGAACCGTTTCGATCTCGGCGGAGTCAACTACACGGTTGATGCGGCGTGCGCTTCTTCGCTCGCCGCAGTTTACATGGGCGCGCGTGAACTTGAGACGGGCGCGAGCGATATGGTCATCGTCGGCGGTGGCGATACGGTCCAGAATCACTTCGCCTTCCTCTGCTTCAGCAAGACGCACGCGCTCTCGCCGACGGGCCGCTGCCGCACCTTCGACGAAAAGGCGGACGGCATCGCCATCAGCGAGGGCATCGCCGTCATCGTCCTCAAGCGACTGGCAGATGCGGAGCGAGATGGCGACCACATCTACGCGGTCCTTAAAGGCATCGCCGGTTCAAGCGACGGGCGCGACAGGAGTCTCACCGCGCCGAGGCCGGACGGGCAGGCGCTGGCGCTCGAACGCGCCTATGCCAAGGCCGGGTTTTCTCCATCCACAGTCGAACTCGTGGAGGCGCACGGGACCGGAACCGTCGCCGGAGACCAAGCCGAAGTCGAGACTCTAAAAAAAGTCTTCGGCGCGGCTGGCGCGGCTCAACAGAGTTGTGCCATCGGGTCCGTCAAATCCATGATCGGCCATACCAAATGCACAGCCGGTGTGGCGGGCATGATAAAGGTCGCGCTCGCTCTCCAACATAAAGTCCTGCCGCCGACGATGAACGTTGAGAAGCCGAACCCGAAAGCGCATTTTCCCGAAAGCCCTTTTTACGTCAATACGGAACTGCGTCCCTGGATTCATGACGAGAAAGAGCATCCGCGACGCGCGGGCGTCAGCGCCTTCGGCTTCGGCGGGACCAACTTCCACGCCGTCCTAGAAGAGTATAGGGGCAACTTCTTACACAACGCTCGCCAGCATGTCTCGCAAAATTGGTCCAGCGAACTTCTGCTCTGGACGGGCGACTCGCGCGCAGAAATCATCGCCGCGTTGACACAGCTTGAACAGTCGTTGGCCCACGGCGCGACGCCCGCTCTGCGCGATCTCTCGTACACGCTGTGGCAGCAAGCGGCGTCGCGCAAGGGCGCGCGCACGCTCTCCTTAATCGCAACTTCCCTTGACGACTTACGGCTCAAGCTCGGCTGGTCCAGAGAAGCTTTACAGCAGGATGGGCCTTCGCAGGTCCAGGATGTGAGGGGCATCTATTACACGGAGGAGCCGCTGGCCCCGTCTGGAAAAGTGGCGTTCCTGTTCTCCGGCCAGGGTTCTCAATATCCAGACATGCTGCGCTCGCTGGCGACACATTTCTCGGAGGTACGCGAACAGTTTGAGTTGGCAGATCGTGCGCTACAAGACCGCTTGCCCTCGCGGCTCAGTTCATACATTTTCCCGCCGCCTCGCTTCAGCCGTGAAGAGGAAGCCGCGCGCCAGAACGCGCTCACGCGCACGGACATCGCGCAACCCGCGCTCGGCGCAGCCAGCATGGGTCTCTTCCAACTGCTTCGCTCTCTGTGCGTCTCGCCGGATATGGTCGCGGGTCACAGCTACGGCGAATACGCCGCCCTGTGCAGCGCTGGCGTCTTTGATGAAGAGGCTTTGTATCAACTCTCCGAGGCGAGGGGTCGTTGCATCATAGAGGCTGCGGGTCAACGGGACCTTGGCACGATGGCCGCCGTGATGGAAGCGGCGGAGCGCGTCTCGTCTCTCCTGGAATCTGTGGAGGAAGTGTGGGTCGCCAACGTCAACGCGCCGCGCCAGACGGTTATCTCCGGCACGCGCCTCGGTATCGAGCGCGCGACGGAATTACTGGTCCAGCATGAGATAAATGTGCGAGCCATCCCGGTCGCCTGCGCCTTCCATTCGCCAATCATCTGCGAGGCGCGAGACAGGCTGGCCGCGATTCTCTCTCTCTCTGAATTCAACGCTCCGTGCGTGAAGGTCTTCTCCAATACCAGCGCCTCCGCTTACCCGGACCAGCCTGCCGAGGTCGTCGCTTTACTGGCGGAGCATCTGGTCAACCCCGTGCGCTTTGCCGATGAAGTGAGCGCGATGTATGATGCGGGCGCGCGTCTCTTCGTCGAAGTTGGCCCACGCAATGTGCTGACGGGTCTGGCCTCGCAGATTCTCGCGGACCGTCCGCATCTGGCCCTCGCGACAGATATGATGGGCCGTGACGGACTCCTGCAACTGCAACACACGCTGGGCCAACTTGCCGCTCATGGCGTGCCTCTCAACCTGGACCGTTTATATGAAGGCAGAGGGGCGCGCAGGCTCAATCTTAACGTGCTCGTTGAAGAGACGCGGCCAGAGCCGCTCTCGCCGACGACCTGGATGGTCAACGGCGGTCGCGCAAGGCCCTTGCGTGAGATTGCCGCGCCCAACGCACACGCGCCGGTCCCTGCGGATAAGGCGCGCGCGGATCAAGTAACACTACAGCCCTTAATGAACGTCAACATGAAGCAGACGAACGTCTCAGCGCCGCTTGTGAATGACACGGAACCTTCCACGACTTCGCCAAACAGGCAGGCCAACGGGCAGGCTCTCGCCGCGCCGCCCGCACAGCCTGACGAGACGAACCGCGTGCAAGCTTCTCCCTTGATGGCGACCACGCCAGCAACGAACGCCGATGTCGAACGCGTGATGGGCCAGTTTCAACAATTAATGGGCCAATTTTTGGAGACGCAACAGCAGATCATGCTGGCCTACTTGCAGGGTTCCGCGAGCGAGGCCGCCGCCGCTGTCACCACCTCGCACTCTGAAACGACTTTCAGCCCGACGGTGCTTCCACCAAGTTCGACTGCTTCCGCTCAGACCGTCTCAGCCTCAAACGTTTCCGCTCAGACCGTCTCAGTCACACAGCCTTTCAGAGAGACGCGGTCGCCTGCGCCAACGGTCGCGCCACACGCAGCAGGCGCGCAGGGCATCCCTGGCCGCGATGAGATTCAAAGAGTCTTACTCGAACTGGTCAGCGAGCGGACGGGTTATCCGACGGAGATGCTGGACCTCTCCGCGAACATGGAGGCGGACCTCGGCATTGATTCGATTAAGCGCGTGGAGATTCTCGGCGCACTGGAACGCCGCACGGGCCTCATCGGAACGGAGATGGAGCAGGTCAGCCGCCTGCGCACGCTTCAATCGCTGCTTGATTTCCTGTCTGCTCGTCCCGCCGCAGACGCAGACAAAGCACATGCTGCGGAAGCTGCCTCTTCATCATCAACTGTTCCGACCGCCGACACCGTTGATGCGTCGCGGCACTCTTCTTTAGGGAAGGAGCAGTTGACGCAAAGGCTTTTGCAGATCGTCAGCGAGCGGACGGGCTACCCGCCGTTGATGCTCGACCTGGACCTCAACATAGAGGCGGACCTCGGCATTGATTCCATCAAGCGCGTTGAAATCCTTGGCACGTTCCAGCACGCCTGCTTCGCGGACGACGTGCAACAGGCACGGCTCTTGATGGAGAATTTGACGGGCATCAAGACCCTGCGCGGAATCGTGGACGCCATCCACGCTTCTCTTCAGCCGGAGAGGACCACGCGCGAGCGCGAAACACAGCCTGGGCCAACTGGTCCAAACGGGAAATCAAAGACGCCGCTCAACGTGCCCGCGTTCAAGGATGATGAAGGGGCCGCTGGTCCACTAGAGACCGCGTTGCCGCGTTTCCTGCTGGCGGCGGTTGACGCGCCGTTGCCGGACCAATCTTTGCGAATAGCGCCGGGCAGTCTCTTCCTGATAACAGACGATGAGCAGGGAGTGACCCAATCGCTCGCGGAGGCGATTCGCGGTCTTGGAAGCCGCGCCGTCATCGTCCGCATGTCACGCAGCGGCGCTTTACTGGACCAATTTACTTACGCCGCGAACTTGGCGAACGAATCGGATGTGGCGGAACTGATGCGAGGCATACGACTACAGCACGGCCCGCTCGCGGGCGTCTTGCATCTCGCGGCGCTGGCGGGCGGTGAGCGGTTTGATGAGATGGACATGAAGGCATGGCGCGAGCGTCTTGATCTGGAAGTCAAGAGCCTGTTCCTGCTTGCGAGGGCCGCTGGCGAAGACTTCAAGCGAGCGAGGCGCGAAGGCCAGGGCTGGCTCGTCGCCGCGACCGCGATGGGCGGGGCTTTTGCGAGCGACGCCGCGACTCAATCTTTTCTTCCGAGCCAGGGTGGAATCGGCGGTCTCATCAAGACCTTAGCGACCGAATGGCCGGGCATGCATCATAAGGTCATAGACTTTGACGCGAACGCTCCCGCGCCGGAGTTGGCCCAACGCGTGCTCGCGGAGATGTGCTCCGGGGATGATGAGGTGGAAGTTGGTTACAGGGGCGGGCGCAGGATGGTCTTGCGTTCGGTCGTCTCTTCGCTGGACCAGAAAAGCGCAGCCTCCCTCGACATCAAGACGAGCGACATTTTGTTGGTGACGGGCGGCGCGCGCGGCATCACAGCCGAAGTGGCCTGCGAACTGGCGACGCGTTACCAGCCGACGATTCTGCTGGCGGGACGCTCGCCGCTGCCCGAAGGCAAAGAATCAAACGAGACCGCCAGGCTCTCTACGCCGCGCGATTTGAAAGCCGCGTTGATGGAACGTCTGCGGCGGGAGGGTCAGTCGGTCAGCCCCGCGCTTGTCGAGGCCGCTTATGCGCGTCTCTTGCAGGACAGGGAGATGCGCGATTACGTCGCCGCGATGAAGCTTGCTGGCGCGACAGTTCATTACTATCGTGTGGACGTGCGGGACGAGGATGCCTTCGGCGCATTGATTGATAATATCTACGAATCTTACGGGCGCATTGACGGCGTGATTCACGGCGCGGGTGTGATTGAAGACAAATTGATAGAGGATAAGAGCGCAGACTCTTTTGACAGAGTCTTTGAAACGAAGGCTCTCAGCGCCTTTATCCTGAGCCGCAAGCTGCGGCCTGAATCGCTCAAATTTCTGGTCCTTTTTTCTTCCATCTCCGGTCGCTTCGGCAATCGCGGGCAGGGCGATTATGCCGCCGCTAACGAGTTGATGAATAAACTCGCGCTGTCTCTGGACGGGCACTGGCAGGCCCGCGTCGCGGCGCTCAACTGGGGTCCCTGGGAAAAGACCGGGATGGCTTCGACAGAGGTCCGGCGGCAGTTTGCCGAAAGGGCGGTGCAGATTATCAAGCTCAGCGCCGGGCGTCGGGCAACGCTTGATGAAATCCTCTATGGACGCAAAGGCGAAGTCGAAGTGGTTCTCGGCGGCGGTCCCTGGAAACTAATCGAAGCCCGCGAGGCGTTCAACGCTGCCGCTCCCTTATCCGCTCTAGGAGGCATGTCGCTCTCTGCGCTCAGCGGAGACTAATAATGAGGAAGCGAGTGGTCCAACAATTTTTCAAGTTAATACTGGCTGCGAATTATGAGCGAGACGCGAGACTGCAACATCTCTCCCGAACCGACCGATGCTTCCATTGATGGCGACATCGCCATCATAGGCATGTCCTGTATCTTCCCCCAAGCCCCTGACGTACTCACTTACTGGCACAACATCGTCAATAAAGTTGACGCCATCACAGACCCTCCTGAAGATTGGGAGGCGGAACTTTTTTATGACCCCGACACAGAAGGCAACGACCGCACTTACTGCAAGCGCGGCGGATACCTTGGCGAACTCGCGCGCTTCGACCCGCTCAAGTACGGCGTCATGCCAAACTCTGTTGACGGCGGCGAGCCGGACCAGTTCCTGGCGTTGCGCGTCGCGCACGAAGCGCTCGCAGACGCGGGCTATCTGCACGAGTTGGCGGACCCGACCCGCGTCGAAGTCATCATCGGTCGCGGCACTTACATCAACCGTGGATTCACGACCGTGGTCCAACACGGCATTGTCGTCAATCAGGTCCTGAAAATCCTCAAGCAGCTTCACCCGGAACATACGGAAGCCGAACTGCAAGCCATCAAGGCGGAACTCAAAGCCAGCCTCCCGCCCTTCAATGCGGAGATGTCGCCCGCCCTCGTGCCCAACGTGATGAGCGGACGCATCGCCAACCGGCTGGACCTGATGGGCGCAAATTATACCGTGGACGCGGCCTGCGCTTCTTCGCACATCGCCGTCGAACGCGGGATGCAAGACCTTCTAGGGCGCAAGTGTGACATGGCGCTCATCGGCGGCGTCCACTGCTCGACGCCCGCGCCGATTCTGATGATCTTCTCGCAACTCAACGCGCTCTCAAGAAGCGGCCAGCTACGCCCCTTCGATAAGGACGCGGACGGGACGATGCTCGGAGAAGGTCTGGGCTTTATCGTGATTAAGCGAAGGGCGGATGCGTTGCGCGACGGCGACCGCATTTACGCCATCATCAAAGGATTCGGGACGGCGAGCGACGGTCGCGCGCTGGGCCTCTTAGCGCCGCGCGTCGAAGGCGAAGAGTTGGCGCTGCGTCGGGCCTACGAGGCGACGGGCATCTCGCCGCGCACCATCGAATTGATAGAGGCGCACGGGACGGGCACGCTCGTCGGAGACCTCGCGGAGATACAGGCTCTCACAAAAGTTTTTGGACCAAGAGAGGGAGAGGCGCAGACGTGCGCGGTCGGAACGGTCAAGTCCATGATTAGCCATCTCATCCCCGCGTCCGGCATCGCGGGGCTGATTAAGACGACGCTCGCGCTCTATCACAAAGTCCTGCCGCCGACGCTTAATTACGAAGAGCCGAATCCGAAACTCGAACTCGAAAAGACTCCCTTCTATCTCAACACGGAAACGCGTCCCTGGATTCACGGCTCGCACACTCCGCGCCGCGCGGGCGTCAACGCCTTTGGCTTCGGCGGCATCAACGCGCACGTCATCCTAGAAGAATACAGGGACGAGCATGAGAACGAATCTCCCACCTTTCAACATCAATGGGAAACCGAAGTTTGTATTCTCCAGGCTAACTCTCGTCAGGAATTGATAAGCCTGGGCCAACAACTCGGAGACTATCTAGATAGCGAGCCTCTCATCACGCTCAAGGATTTCGCTTACACCTTAAATTCTCAATTGGTCCAATCATCGTCGCACAGGTTGGCGCTCGTCGCCTCATCCCTCAAGGATGCGTCGCAGAAAATATCGCACGCGCTCAAGCGTCTCGCGGACCCGCAATGCGTGCGCGTCAAAGACCAGAACGGCATCTACTTCTTCGAGCATCAACTGAGCCGTGATGGTCGCCTCGCCTTTCTCTTTCCCGGCGAAGGCTCGCAGTATGTCAACATGCTCTCCGACCTCTGCATGCATTTCCCGGAAGTGCGCGGTTGGTTCGATCTGATTGACAGGGCCTTTCTCTCTCACCAGCGAAAGTACCTGCCGAGCCAGATCATCTTTCCGCCACCGACGGGGACGGGCCACACGCAGGAGACGCTGGACCGGAGGCTCTGGCAAATGGACTGCGGACCGGAAGCCATCTTCACCGCCAATCAAGCGATGCTCACGCTCCTCCATCGCCTGCACCTTCAACCCGACGCCGTCCTGGGCCACAGCACAGGCGAATACTCCGCGCTCGTCGCCTCCGGCGCGAATCCGATTGAGGATGATGAGCAACTGATTCAAGACATTCTCAGCCTCAACAGTTTTTATGAGCAACTGGCTAGAGAAGGGCGCATACCTGAAGGCATCCTGTTGACCGTCGGCGGCGCGGACAGGGACTTCGTCATGTCGCTGGTCCAGCATCACAAAGGGCTGCATCTGGCGATGGACAACTGCCCGCATCAAATGGTCCTCTGTGGAACTAACGGCACGATGGATCAGGTCACTGCGGAACTTCGTGAGAAGGGCGCGATCTGTACCGCTCTGCCCTTCAATCGCGCGTATCACACGCCGCTCTTCGAGCCTTTCTGTCATCGTCTCGGAGAATTTTTTCAGAAGTTGAAAATCGTCGAGCCGAAGACGGAGATGTACTCATGCATCACCGCCGCGCCGTACCCGCGAGACCCCGCCGAGATTCGCCGCCTCGCGGTCGAGCAATGGGCACGCCCCGTCCGCTTCCGCGAGACCATCCTGGCGATGTACGAAGCGGGCGTCAGAATCTTTCTCGAAGTTGGACCAAGAAATAACCTGACGGCCTTTGTGGACGACACCCTGCGCGGCAAGCCTTACCTCGCGCTCGCCTCGAACGTGCCGCATCGCACGGGTCTCACTCAACTCAACCACACGGTCGGGATGCTCGCGGCGCACGGCGTGCCGCTGCGATTGGACCACCTTTACGCGCGCCGCGCGCCGCAAAGATTATCTTTCTCGAAAGAGGATGAGAAGAGGGAGAATACTAAAGAGTCAGCGCGTTCCATCAAGCTCAAGATGGGATTGCAGCCGCTGCGTCTCCAACGCAACGGCACGAATGGCAGCGCGGGCGTCGTGAGCGCGAGAGTTGTTCCCGCTTCGTCAAATCCCGTTCATCCAAACGCGGATGCGAGCGCGAATCATCCGGCGACGCTCTCAAATGAAGCGACCGTCAATCAACGGATGCCTGCTAACGGGAACGGCGCGGCAAAACCGGCACCACTCGCCGCACAATCCTTACATTCCTTCGAGCACAACTCGCAGAACAGCGCGCGTGCAAATGTCATGCAGGGCTACCTGCAAACGATGGAGAGCTTCCTCAACATGCAGGGCGAAGTGATGCGGGCTTTCATGCGACAGGCGCGCGAGCGGGGCCAGCCTCAGCCAGCAGACCGCGCGCACGTTTCTCAACAGTCTCCGGCCCTGCCCTTGATAGGGACCGTGACCTCTTTGATTCCGGGCCAGGAATTGATCGCCCTCCGGCGGATTGATGTGAAGGAGGATACTTTTCTTCTGGATCATACGCTGGGCCGCAGGGTGTCGCTGGTGGACGAAGAATTGACGGGGTTGCCGGTCGTGCCGTTGACGATGAGTATGGAGATGATGGCGGAAGCGGCGTCCGTGTTGCTTCCGGGCAAGCGTTTGATTGGCATGAGGGAAGTTCGCGCTTATCGTTGGATCGCGCTGGATCATGAAAGTTTGACTTTACAACTCATCGCGCGGCGTCAGCCTTCTGCCTCCGGCGCGCATGAAGAAGTACTGGTCCAGATTAAAGAGATGGACGCGGATTCGCTGAAGGAGACGCACGCGCAGGCTCCGAATATCATAGAGGGGACGATGCTCTTCGGTGAAGAGTTTCCAGAGCCGCCAGCGGTCGGGGAATTTTCTCTGCGCGCGGAACGCCCCTCGAAGTGGAAGCCCGCACAGCTTTACTCGGAGTTGATGTTTCATGGTCCAATGTTTCAGGGCGTGGCCTCCGTGGAACGCTCTGGAGAGGATGGCACGGAAGGAACTTTGCGCGGCATCGGGTTGGACCAATTTTTCAAGTCCGAGCCTGAGCCGCAATTCCTTTCCGACGTTGTGCCGCTCGATGCGACGGGCCAACTGGTCGGCTACTGGACCGCCGAGCATCTCTCGCAAGGCTTCCACGTCTTTCCCTTCCGTGTCGAAGAATTACGCATCTATGGGCCTAACCTGCGCCCTCTGGAACTGGCGACATGTCGCGCGCGTATCGCGTTGGTGGACCGGGATCAGGTGCGCTCTGATATTGATGTGATTGGACCGGACGGGCGCGTGCAGACGAGCATCAAGGGCTGGTGGGACAAGCGTTTCGATCTGCCGGACAGGTTTTTCCGTATTCGTCTCTCGCCGCGTGAATTTTTACTGGCCCAATCCTGGTCCAATCCCATCGCGGGATGCGAGACGCCGGAAAACTTAAGTTGTTATCTGCTCGACGATCTTTCGCAGGATTTTCTGGGAGCACACGGAAAAATCTGGCAGCGCACGTTGGCCCATCTCGTCCTTAGTCGCCGCGAGCGTGAGGTCTGGCGCAACCTGAAAGGGCCGGAGAAACGGCGCAACGAGTGGCTGCTGGGGCGCGCGGCTGCCAAGGACGCCGTGCGCTCATTCATCAAGCGCCGTCACGGAATCGAACTGTGCCCGGCGGACGTTGAGATTGCACAGGATGAACACGGCCAACCCTTCGCCTCTGGAAATTGGACCAAAAATATAGAAGGCTCGCCCGCGCTCTCCATCTCGCACACGGACGGCGTCGCAGTGGCCCTCGCGGGCGAAGACGGGCGAGGCACGGGGATCGGTATTGACATAGAGCGCCTGACGGGCAAGCGTGAAGATTTGGAAGCCTTCGCTTTCACGACGGCAGAGCGGAGTTTGCTGGCCTCTTTTGAAGAGGGGGTCGAAGAGGCTTCAAGGGAAGAATGGGCGATGCGGCTCTGGTGTGCGAAGGAGGCCGTCTCAAAGGCCCTGGGGCGGGGGATGATTAATGGACCACTGGGGCTTTCGGTCCGGCAACTGGATGCGCGGACGGGAATCGTGAAGGTCGCACTCTCAGGAGCGCAGAGGCTGGAGGGCGAGGGACTTTCCGGCGTCTCGATGACTGCATACACGTTGCGCGACGACAACCTCGTAGTCGCCGTCGCACTTGTGAAAAGGGATTAGGGTGAATATGGAAGCTGTAAAAACAAACAATGTTCCTGGCCGTCAATCTATTCTCGCCACTTTCATAGAGATACTGTCGGAGATGACGAGCGATTGGGACAAGGATTTTTCCGGCGAGATTAATGCGGAGACATTGCTGGTGGCCCAACTCGGATTTACTTCTATGGACCTCGTCATGCTGGTCGTCGAGATACAACAGAGATACGGGCGGCAAGATCTGCCTTTTGAAAATCTCTTCGCCCCGAACGGGAAGTATGTGAGCGATTTGCGCGTGGCCGATGTGGTGAATTTTCTCTACAGGCATCTCAATAGATAGCGATGAATAGCGACGGCCTGATGAAATTAATATTCCTGGTCCTTTTAAATAATGTGAAGCGCGGGAGGTTCCAGATATGAGTCGCACGGTTCTGGTTGGACTTGATGGGGCGACCTTTTCCATCCTCGACCCGTTGATGGAAGAGGGCGTGATGCCGTTCCTCAAAGAGTTCATCAAGCGGGGTGTGAGAAGCAACCTGCTCTCCACGGCCCAGCCGCTCACTCCGCCCGCCTGGACCTCTTTGACGACGGGACGCAGTCCGGGCAATCACAATATTTTTGATTTCGTCCGTGTGGAGAGAGGCAAGGAACATCCGACTTATACGCTGGCAACCTCCGGTGATGTGCAGTGCGAAACCATCTGGTCCATCGCCGGACGACAGAACCGGAAGGTCATCTCGCTGAATTTTCCGATCTCATTTCCCCCGGAAAAAATCAATGGCTCAATCGTGCCGGGGTTTGTGCCCTGGCGTCACTTGTCGCGCGCAGTGCATCCGCCGGAGTTGTACCAGAAGTTGAAGACGCTGCCCGGCTTCGACCCGCAGGCCCTGGCCTTTGAGTGGGAGGCGGAAACAAAAGCCATCCAGGCGCTACCGGACCAGGATTACGAAGAGTGGATCAAGTTTCACATTCGACGCGAGCAACAGTGGTTCGAGATTGTGCGCTATCTCATGACGAGCGAACCCTCTGACCTGACGGCCATCATCTTCGACGGTGTGGACAAGTTGCAGCACGTCTGCTGGCGTTTTCTAGACCCGAACTTGCAGAAGAGTTTAACGACAGAGTGGGAGCGGAAGATACGCGCTCTGTGTCACGATTACTTCAGGCAACTGGATGGCTTTATCGCAGAGATAGCGAGGCTCGCGGGTCCTGACGCACGCCTCTTCATGGCTTCGGATCATGGGTTTGGGCCAACGGATCAAATCTTCTACGTTAATACCTGGCTCGGCCAGCATGGCTATCTGGCCTGGCAGGAGGGCGTAGAGATGGCGGAGGAAGGCAGGCTCACGACCGAAGGGCACAAGAGCCATGTGCTGCTCTTTGATTGGTCCAGAACGACCGCCTGCGCGCTGACGGCGAGCAGCAACGGCATCTATATTCACACGACGGAGGACCGCACCCGGCCCGGCGTTCCGCTCGCAGAATATGAAGCCTTCAGGCAGCGCTTGAAAGAATCGCTGCTGGCCTTCACGGACCCTTCAACGCATGAGCCTGTGGTGACGCGCGCGATGACACGCGAAGAGGCTTTCCCAGGTGAGTACATGGAGCGCGCCCCTGACTTGACGCTCGTCCTGAGAGACCACGGTTTCATCTCCGTCTTAAACGCGGAAGAGCCTTTCAAGTGGCGACCCTGGATTATCGGCACGCATATGCCGTTGGGCATCTTTATCGCCGGAGGGGAGGGCATCCGGCGAGGTCTCTCTCTGTCCGACCCTTTATCAATTTTGGATGTGACCCCGGCGATGCTCTACAGCCTCGGCCTGCCGATTCCAGAAGACCTCGAAGGCCGCTTCGCGTTCGAGATATTCGAGCCTTCTTTAATGGCCCACAGCCCGCCTTTGAAGGGCGAGCCGACGCTCCTTCCGGCGCCCCGCCGCGCAACGGAAAGCCACCAGGAGGAAAAGCCCGGAGAGATGGAAGCGGAGCAGGAGGACCGCATCTTCGAGCGGCTCAAAGCACTGGGTTATATAGAGTGAGAAAGTGGACCAGCGTATGCCGAAAGCAGTCATCAACGGAATCAATATGCATTACCAGTACGGGGGACAGGGACCGACCATCGTCCTCGTCCACGGGCTGGCGACCAATCTGGCCTTCTGGTATCTGGCGGTCTTTTCCGTGCTCCGCAAAAATTATCGAGTCATCGTTTATGATTTGCGCGGGCATGGTTATAGCGATATGCCGCCGCATGGCTACACCTCCGCCGATCAGGCCGTAGACCTCGACGCCCTGTTGGACCACCTCGAAGTCGAACGCGCGCATATCGTGGGCCACAGTTTTGGCGGGGCCGTGGCTTCGCACTACGCCGTGCTGCACCCGGAACGTGTTGAGAGTCTGACGCTGGCGGATGCCAGAGTTCCCGCGCTTCAACCGGCCAAGCCGATGAAAGCCTGGCCCTACTGGAAGACCTGGGAGAAGAAACTGCGAGAGCTTGGGGTTTCAATCTCCGGGGACGAGATGGAGATGGGCCTGCCGCTGCTCGAAGAGTTGGCGGAGATGAAGCGGCCACGTCGAAAGCAGAGGAGAAAGCAGGTCGGCATCAAAAAACATTTTCTGCCGTTTCAAGCCTGGAACGGTAATAAGCAGACTGCGGAAAAGTGGCGACTGTTGTTGCACACGACGACCGCGCGCGAGGATGTCAAGGCCATCGCGGGACTGACGCCCGAAGCGTTGAGACGTGTCAATCATCCGACCCTCGCCATCTTCGGGGAACGCTCGCGCTGGCTGCCGACCTGTCGCACGCTACAGGAGATTCTCCCGGATTGCCGTGTCAACGTGGTTCCCGGCGTGGGACATTTCCATCCGCTGCTCAAACCCGGAGTCTTCTTGCGCTCTCTGCAAGAATTTCTCTCCGCCCAGAAATAAGAGAAACCGATTGAAAGCGGGATGACGCCAGAGATGCACAGGAAAGATTCCAGATTCGCTAAAAGGGCAGCCAAAAAAAGAGATCGGACGAAGGAAAACGGGCACATCGTCAAGCGCGAGCCAGCCGTCAAACATGAGCCAGCCGCCACACGCCGGTTAGTCGTCACACGCGAGCCGGACACGCTTATCTCTGTCGCCTCGCGTGGTCTCGCGATGCCGGACTTCGAGCGGGTCGCCGTCGGCGGCTTTGGTGATGGAGGCAACTCTTACGCTCATTCGATGGCCTGGTTTCAGGATAAGCTTTACGTGGGCACGGTGCGGCACCTGCTCTGCCTCCTCAAGTCTTCGCAGCCACCTTTGCCGCACTTCATGAACCCCTGGCCGGTCAACTATCCCGGCGATGTTTTCACGCTCGATTTGAGAGCGCAAGTCTGGTGCTATGACCCGCAGAGCAAGCAGTGGGAGCAGGTTTACACTTCGCCGGTAGTGACTGGTCCACACGGCCATCAAGTGCCGCGCGATCTGGGCTACAGGGGGATGGCGGTCTTTCAGGGCCTCAGTGATACAGCGCCCGCGCTCTACGTCAATACGGTCTCTTCGGATTCGAGAGGGCCTGGGGCGCACATCCTGCGCTCGACCGACGGCGTCAACTTCGAGGTCGCTTCGGAACCCGGACTCGGCGATGCGAGCGTCTCCACCTTTCGCACGCTGGTCCCCTTCAAAGAGCGTCTCTATCTTTCGCCGACGGGGCAGCGTCAATCTTGGAACACCACCGGGTCGCCGGATGTCCTGGGCAGTCTCGATCCGGCGACCGGAAAATGGGAGGCCGCCAGTCCGACAGGCTTCGGTGATGCAGGCAATAACGTCATCTTCGAGATGGAGACTTTCAACGACCATCTCTATGCCGGGACTTTGAATTCACAGAGCGGATACCAGGTCTGGAAAACAAGGGCCGACTCTAAAACGCTTCCGTTCACCTGGACTCAGGTGGTCACGGAGGGGGCCTTCCGTGGCAAATTGAATCAGGCCGTGACGAGCATGTGCGTCTTCAACGACG
>DASYML010000187.1:0-165523 GCA_036009045.1 Pyrinomonadaceae bacterium | reverse complement strand
CGATTTTACAGAACGCCGCAATTCTACAACGCGCGCCGAGAATTAACGAGTTCATGCTTGAGTGTACGTGAGAACCTGTTCACCACCGCAGACACAGAGCGCACAGAGGACCCACAGGGTTGTTGAATTGATTTCTCTGTGCTTACTTTGTGTCCTCTGTGTCTGCGGTGGTGAATCGCCGTTACCCTCTTCACTCAATACAGTGTCACAGAGTAGAATCATTAAGAGTGAGCCAACGCACAAAGGAGATTAAAACGGATGTACTGTCATTCCCCCGCACGCCGCAAACTTTCAGCCTTCATCCCGGCCTTCATCATCGCCCTCATTATTTCGCATCTCTCCCTGACCGCCTTCGCACAGCGACATCAAACGCGCCCCAGGCGTGAGACGGCGACACAGCCCGCCGGGTCCACGCTGCCCACGCTCGTCACGCTCGGCTCCGATGTCGTGAACTCGGCCACGCGCATCATACAGGATGACCCCTACGCCGAATTCCGCGACGCGCGTTACTCCAACGCGGGACTTCTCAGCGAACGCGACGAGACACGGTTGGGCCAACAACTTCACGTCGAGGTTGGCAAGAGATACAGGCTCACGAACGATGGTCTGGAACGCGCGAATCGCATCGGCCAGCGCGTCGCGCGCAAGAGCCTGAGACCGACACTCGTCTATCATTTTTACGTCATCGAAGATAATCAGATTAACGCTTTCTCAGGTCCGGGTGGATATGTTTACGTGACGACGGCCTTGATGAAACTCGCCAACGATGACGAACTCGCTTCCGTGCTCTCGCACGAGGTGGGCCATGTCGTCGCGCGTCATAGTTTGAAGTCGCTGCAACAACGGCAGGCCGTGGGCGGACTCGCGGACCTCGTCGGCTCGATTACGGGCGTGGCGGGCGACGCGGCTCAAGAGTTGGGGAAGACCGCCGCGCAGATGGTCGGGAGCGGCCTGCTCGCAGTGCATAGCCGCGAAGAGGAACGCGAGGCAGACTTTCTGGGCGTGCGCGGCATGTTCAAAGCTGGCTTCAACGCGGAGGGCATGATCACGATGTTTCAAAAACTACAGAGCATCAGCCAATCGGACGCGAGCCTTCTCGGCACGCTCTTCCGCGACCACCCGGACGTGCAGGAACGCATAGATAATACCCGCTATGAAATCACACGCCTGCGCCGCGCGCCATCACGCGCGAACGGGCGTTGAGCTTTCTTTGCGAGCGAAGAAATCCCTGCTTCGCTTAGAAGCTGTCTGATGAAGCCGTCTGTGCCCTGTAAGGGCAACCTGTGAGAGCCGGGGGCAGCGCCCCCGGTTACTGGTCCAAGATAGAAACCGACCCTCAAAGGGTCGCACACTTCATGTTGAGGTGCGACCCTTTCAGGGTCGAATTGTATGGTGACGAGGGTGCCGGGGGCGCTGCCCCGGCTCTCACATGTATCCACTGGCGTGGATAAGCTTGAAGGGTTTTATCCGACTTTTCAGAACCCTCTCAGGTGATGAAATATGCGCTTGAAGTAAAAATTCAGATAGTGAGGTACACGTCCGGCTGATCTGGAATGGCTTGTTCCTTCCGGCGCAGGCGTGGAAGGCCGAAGATGACGAGCAGCGCGGGGATGAGCAGGGCCAGATTACGCAGCGCCGTCTTGACGCCCAACTGGCTGGCGATGATGCCGCCGAAACATCCGCATTCCAGCGGCTCGCCGTGCAACACGTAAACGTAGTAGAGCGCGTAACCCGCGAACCCTAACAGCAATACAGCAGACCAGACCGCGCCC
The DNA here is from genome assembly GCA_036009045.1 of Pyrinomonadaceae bacterium. Taxonomy (GTDB): domain Bacteria; phylum Acidobacteriota; class Blastocatellia; order Pyrinomonadales; family Pyrinomonadaceae; genus DASYML01. Next base: position 163,751 of record DASYML010000187.1, on the reverse strand, counting down.
GCTCGCACAGTGCGCGGCCAGATAAGCAAAGCGGCGGCCAGCAATTCAGCCGCAATCACACAGACCGTCACGGGCCAGGCCCAACGTTGGCCCACCAGATTCGATACGTTCTCCGCGAATCCTCTCGCCGTCAAAATCTTCGCCCCCGCCGTGAACAGAAACAACGCGACGAGAGCCAAGCGACTGAGATGGACCAGAAATTTCAACATAAAAGCAAAGGCTACAGACTGGAGGCTGGAGGCCAGGAAAAGCAAAGCTGTTTTAACTAGCCTTCAGTCTCCAGCCTCCAGCCTCTCATCCTCATTGCCCGGCGAGCGAGACGACCTTTTCTGCGGCGTCCTTCATGCCGTTGGCGACGGTGAAGTTGAGGCCGGATTCTTTAATGACGCGCTGGCCCTCTTCGACGTTGGTCCCTTCGAGGCGGACGACGACGGGGACGTTGATGCCGAGATTCTGCGCCGCGCCGACGACGCCGCGCGCGACCATATCGCAACGCACGATGCCGCCGAAAATATTTATCAGGACGGCGCGCACGTTCTCATCCGCGAGCAGGATTCTAAGCGCAGCCTCGACGCGTTGCTGTGATGCGCCGCCGCCGACATCGAGGAAGTTGGCAGGCTCGCCGCCCGCCAGTTTGATGATGTCCATGGTCGCCATCGCTAACCCTGCGCCGTTGACCATGCAGGCGATATTGCCGTCGAGCTTGATATAGTTGAGGTCGTACTTGGAAGCCTCTATCTCCAAAGGCTCTTCCTCGTTGAGGTCGCGCAGGTCCAGAAATTCCTTGTGACGAAACATCGCGTTGTCGTCAAAGTTGACCTTCGCATCGAGCGCGATGAGCCGCTTGTCTTTCGTCAACAGGAAAGGGTTAATCTCCAACAGGGTCGCGTCCATCTGCTCGTAAGCGTTGTAGAGCGATTGCATGAACTTCGCCGCGCCGTTGATGAGGTCTGAGGGCAGGCCGAGCAGGAAGGCCAGCTTGCGCGCCTGAAACGGGCGAAAGCCCACCGCCGGCTCAACCTGCTCTTTAAAGATTTGTTCGGGCGTCTTGGCCGCGACCTCTTCGATGTCCATGCCGCCCGCAGCGGAGGCCATGAAGACCGGCCTTCCCGTCGTGCGGTCGAGCACGATGCCAAGGTAAAACTCCTTATCAATCGGCAGCCCTTCCTCTACGAGCAGGACGCGCACTTCCCTGCCTTCCGGGCCGGTCTGGTGCGTCACCAGATTCATGCCGAGCATCTTCGCGGCGACCTCCTTTGCTTCGTCAGCACTGCGCGCCAGTTTGACGCCGCCGCCCTTGCCGCGCCCGCCCGCGTGAATCTGCGCCTTGACGACGACCACCTCCGTGCCCAACTCCTGCGCCGCCCGATAAGCCTCATCGGGCGAACGCGCCACGATGCCGCGCGGGACCGGGACGCCGAAACGCTTCAACAGTTCCTTGCCCTGATACTCATGAATCTTCATAGACAATCCTCGTTCGACTGGTCATCTGACTTGAATCCTTTTGATTGATACGGGTGACACAGGAGTGTAGCCGCAGAGAAGTAAAAAGTCCAAAGACCAAGTAAGTCCAGGGTCCAAGGTCCAAGGTCCAATGTCAAGATACGGAAGATTGCTGTTATTAACTTTGGACCTTGGACTTTGGACTATGCTTTCGTGACTTTGGACTATGGGATATTATCCTGTGAAGGAGACTGCCATGAGCGAAGTGATTGTGACATCCGTCAGGAATTTGCAGAACGAAGTACGCTATGAAGATGGGGAAGACGGGCGCAGCTTTCTGATTGACGAACCCGCCAGTGTCGGCGGCGAGGGTGCAGGCCCGGACCCTTACACTCTGCTGCTCTCCGCGCTCGGCGGCTGTATCAACATGACCGTGACGCTCTATGCGCGGCGCAAGGGCTGGCCGCTCGAACGCGTCACCGTGCGCCTGCGCCAGCAAAGAATCCACGCCAAGGATTGCGTCACCTGCGAAGCCAACACGGAAGGCTTCGTCCATCAAATCGAACGCTCGGTGACACTCGAAGGCCCCCTGACGGATGAGCAGCGCACACGCCTACAGGAGATCGCACACAAGTGCCCGGTCCATAAAACTCTCACCTCGCCAATCGTCATCACGGATTTGGCCGAAGAGCGCGACTAGAGACAGGAAGAGAGTAGGGGCAGGAAATATTTGCGAAGCAGTAGAATATCTGCGAAGCAATACGCCCTGAAAGGGCCGAATATGAGAGCCGGGGGCAAGCGTCAGCGTCGCCCCCGGTCACTGGTCCAAGATAGAAACCGACCCTGAAAGGGTCGCACCTGCAAGATTGAGGTGCGACCCTTTCAGGGTCGGATTGTGTTGGCGTGAGAGGACCGGGGGCGCTGCCCCGGCTCTCATATTCATCCCCTCCGGGGATGTTCTATCGCTTCACAGATATTCGTTAACCGGGAGTGGGCGCGCTGGCGGTGTTCTGCCGGACCAGTCTGACGCGGTGGTTCTTCTGATCGAAGGTCAGCGCAAATTCTTTGAGCACTTTGGAGCCGATGTTGCCGACTTTGAAGATGTCTATGAAAGTCAGGGGCGGTTCGTTGAACTCGTAGCGGCCCCAGCGCAGTGTGCCCTTGAGCGTGGCTTCCTTAATCTCGAATTCGTTGCTCATGGTCCGGCCCCTGCCGACGACCCTCGGCGGCGCGGCCAGCGCAAGCTTTTCGACCAGCGAACCCGGCAGCGTGAAGCCGCCGCGCATGTTTCCCGAATCAATATGCGCGTTCACTTTAAGGCCGCCGACCTCCATCTCTATGCTCGGGATGCCGTGGTCCGTCTCGTAGCTCAGGATGTCCGCGCCGTTGGATTGCGGCAGCGCGCCCTGCTCAAGTCGCAAACGCTTGCCGGGGTAATCCATCGTCAACAGATATTCCGCGAAGAGACTGAAGCCCAGCACGCCGTCAATGTGCGGCATATTCGGCATCCGGTTGTAGTCGCCCACGCCCGTTTCCACATCATGAAACTGGACTCCTCCGAGCGAGAGCGAATCAAGCTTGAAGAGGTCTATGGTCCGTGTGTTTTTACCGGAAGGGTCGCCCGCGACGGCTTGTCCGACCGGCTTCAGTCCGAGACGTTCTTTCAGGGAAGCATCCATTCGCGCACCGCCGCCCGCGCCCGTGTCAATCTCGAAAACAAACGGACCCTGACCGTTGACCGTCACTTCGACGGAGGGCGTTGGTCCATTAAAAATCAACGGCACGTCAACGACCGTCTTCTGCGAAAGCATGGCCGCGCGCGTCGCGGACTGCGCGAAGGTCAGGGCGGGCAGCATGAGGCCGATGATTCCGGCACATAACAGGACCTTTAATCTTGACATCAAATCGAGCGCTCCTTGTGTCGGGTGTTTGAGAGGCCGGCGATTAGTTTCATCCTCCCGAAATGAAGATTGACGGCCTTCACTTCGAGAGGATGAAACAGCAGGGCGATTTACTTGCTCAGCGACTTGTCACTTGTTTTCGCCGGGCTTTTTGTTGCCGTCGTAATGGAACTCAAAGACAGCGCCTTCCTTGATCTTGTAATCGGCGGGCACTTCAAAGAGCGAGCGGTCGGGTTCGCTGCGGTTGATGTTGGTCAACCTGTAGGTGGTCTCGCCCGCGAGCGGGTCGTTGCGTTTGGTCATGACGACCGTTTGCAATTCGGGTGAGTACCAGCGCTCGCTGATAATCTGTATGGGACGCTCGTTGCCGATCTCGCCCGCCGGAATCGTGAGGGTCGTGCGCGTGCCCTCCGCCTCGACGCCCTCCACCGTCTGCTTGCCGAGCGATTCGACGACAGGCTTCGGCAACTCCTTGCCTTCCGGGCCGCCCTGTCTCACATGGACCTCAGAGTTGAACACCGCGTTGCTGCCAGGACCATCACCGACGATCATGACGCGGCTGCGTTCCTGCGGGCCTGCCACTTTCGCAGCGCCGTTGGGTGGAGGCGGTGCGCCCGGCGTGCCCAACTCCCAGTGCCCCGGAGGAGGCGTCGAGCCGGGCCTTTTGAAGAGCAGCTTACGCGCGGTGCGGCTGCGCTCGTCCAGCGTATAACTGACGCCGCTGACGGGGTCGTTGATGGAGGACATTTGCGGCATGTCCCCGCTGGTGGCGAATGGGCCAATCGCGTTCAACTTCTGATCGCGCCGCGTGCGTCCCTCCGAGTCGCGGTAGATTTTCGCGCTCGACTTACGCACGATGCGATTGCCATCGCCGAGCGTCTGCACAGTCTCCGTCACGGCCTCTGCGGAGTAGGGCACGCCCTTCACCACTTTTCTATCAAAGCTCATCTCGGACGAGACGAAGTTGAAGGTGTAACCATCGCCGCCCATTCCTGGCAACGGCGGCATGGGGGCCATCGGCGTCATCGGCACGATTTCAGGGCCGCGCTGGTCCGTCGTGAGGACGACTCCGTTGCGCTCTACGATGATCTCGCGTTCCGGCTTCAGCGTCTTGCCCTGCCCCGTCTCCTGCGCCATCGCGCTAATGCCGCAGAGCATTATCGCCAGCATGAAGGCGACGCTCATGGTCAACTGTTTTAGTAAGCTCATTATTCTCTTCTCTCCTCATTAAGATTACGTCGGCGACTCTTGCCGTTCGGATAATTGGCCCAGTGGCCGTGATACTTTTTTGCGAGGCGTGCTCAGCGCACAAAGCGTATCGCGCGTGCGACCCCGTCATCACCCATCAGGACATCTGCCTTGACGAGTTCGCCCGCGCGTTCTGGATTCATCGGCAGCCCCATCGAGACCAGCGCGGTGCGCGGCAACTCGACGCGCACGACGTGCCCGCTCTCCATCGCCATCGCGCCCCCGTCATAAGTCAAAGGCATAAAGTCCGTCGCGATCTCCGCCTCTCCCGTGTTGCTTCCGGCGTTGACGACGCGCGCGCCATTGTTCGGATTAACCAACGCGTTCGCGCGTCGCACGGGCCTGTGCAGAGAGGCCACCTGAGACGGCATTGCAAACTTGCGAGGCGGCGTTGGCTCCTCATTCGCCTTCAACATTTCCGGCGCGGGAGCATCCGTTCCGGGCAGAGCATTGTCTACCTCAACCCTCGAAGGCGTCTGGACTGTTGTTGTAGTTCCCGTCACCTGCGCGAGTTGCGGCGCGTCCGCCGGTGTTGATGCGGGCTGCTGCGGTCGCAAGCGAAGGACGCTCAAGGTCACGGTTAAGAGAATCGCGGCGGCGATTGCCGCGCCCGCTTGCCAGGACCAGCGCGGGCGCGTCCTCTGCGGCATGTGTACGACGCCAGTGGCCCTCAGAGGCGCGTCTGTTTCAACGCTCGCGCCTGCGCGAAAGGCTGCCAGCAACACCGCTTCGACGCGCGCGGGAGCCTCTTTCGTCATCGCGCACGCGCTCATCGCGCGCAGGCCCAGCGTGAGAGCCTTTTCGTCCGCCAGGCGTGAAGCGCAGCGCGGGCAATTCTCCGCGTGGGCCAACCCGCTCACTCTCGTGTCCGCGTCCATCAAGGGCGCGCGCAACAGGTCGTTGATGATGGTTTCAAATTTCAGGCAGTTCATGCAAAGCACCTCGCAGGGTCAATCCTGGATGGGGCCGAATCCGTTTCCCTCTTTTCGCGCAACTTATTCAAGAGCAGCGCGCGCGCTCTATGCAGCCGCGAGCGAATCGTCCCGACCGCACAATCGAGCACCAACGCAGCCTCCGCGTAACTCATCTCTTGCAGTTCGCACAGGACCACCACTTCGCGGTAATGCGCGGGCAGCCCCAACACAGCCTGTCTCACAGATTCAATCGTCTCGCTCCGGGTGAGGTCGCCGAGCGGGTCGTCCTGCGCGACAAGCTGCGCGGCCTGGGATGCTCCGTCGTCCTCCGAATCGTCCGTCATCTGCACGGAGTTGCGGTCCCTGTGCAGGTGTCTGAGGACGTGGTTGCGCGCGATGCCGTAGAGGTAGGCCGCGACCGACCCCCTCGATATATCGTAACGACCGGCTTCGCGCATCAACACCATAAAGACCTCTTGCGTCACATCCTCTGCGATGGATTCCGACCCGCACATCTGCAAGGCAAAGCGGTACACCCCGCCCTGCCGCCTGCGATACAGCGTGACAAAGGCATCCTCGTCTCCGGCCAGCATCAGCCGCAGCAGTGCGTCATCACTGGGAGTTGTGTGCGGTATCATCGTCTCTCAAGCATTCACGATTAACTTGCAACTGCCATACATGATTCGCACGAAGCGCCGGAAAAGTTCCAAAAGAACTTTCGGGGCGGATGAATTTTCTTGACTGTGGACGGAACAAAAGACAAAGGCATTAAACAAGAGTATATCAAACAAGCCGGATAACGCCCTGAAAGGGCCAAATATGAGAGCCGGGGCAAAGCCTCAGCGACGCCCCCGGTCTGCTCACGCCAACACATTTCGACCCTGAAGGGGTCGCACCTGCAAGGTTGAGGTGCGACCCCTTCAGGGTCGAAATCTATTCTGGGCCAATAACCGGGGCGATGCACTTCGTGCTTGCCCCCGGCTCTCATATGTATCCCCGCAGGGGATACGGCTGGACCTTCAAAACTACTTTAAAGTCCCGCGCAGATGCGGTCGTTGCGTGTCCGCACGGGACTGAAACGGTCCTGGTATTCGGCGGAAGTGATGAAGGCGCAGACCATCCCGCGAAAATTCCCCGTGCGGTTGAGGATGTTGAGCCAGAAAGTATACCCGCCGGTGTCCGTGTCGCGCCTCAGATAACCGAAGTACTCCATCAAGACGAAGGCGTTGTTAGTCTCCCGCGTTTTGAAGACGGCGTTATCCGTCACCTTGCGCAGCACGGAGGCGCGCGTCTCGGAAGGGAAAAACGCATTCAACCCGTTGACCAGAGCATTCCTCTCCGCACTCGTCAGAGCATTCCCCGTGTTGGCGTTGAGCCTGTCCACATACTCCGCGTTGGTCAGATTCTGGTAGATGTTGATGAACTCTTGTCGCGTGATTAATTCAGCCACCAGCGCCGTCTTCAACGCTTCTAAATTTGGACCAGCCAGGAGGCGGCTGCGGTCATGCATGAATTCTAGATAAGTGGGCCGCGTCCCCGTCGCGCCGTCAAAGGCCGCTTTGTAAAGACGGTAGACGAAATATCCCGTCTCTTGAAATTCGTTTGAGAGGAAGAAGGCCGCTGAGACTTCTACGCGGCGACGGTTGATGCACGCGTTGTCCGCGCCGCATTTATTAATTTCGTTGGACCAGTAAGCCAGACCCCCCGGCTCAGGCTCGCGGTTGAGAAAGTCTAGATACTGCTGGCGCACGAAAAATTGCGCGTTATCTATCGGATTGATGGTCGCCGCCGTGTCATTATCTTTAATCGTCGCGGTCAGAGAACTCCCGCTCCCCGTGAAGAAGCCGCCCGACGGGTTGCTCAGAACAACCGTGAACGTCTCATCCGTCTCCACATAAGCATCGTCAATGATAAAGAGATCGAAACTCTTACTCGTTTCCCCTGCATTGAAGACGAGCGTGCCCGACGCGATGATGTAATCGCCCTTCTGCGTAGCCGTCCCGTCAACCGTCGCATAGTCCACGGTAGCCGCGCCCGAAGTATCACCATCTCTGGTCACGGTGAGGGTGATTTTCCCCGCGCTCTCCGAGATGCTCGCGGCAGCCGTCACAGAGGCCGCGCTGAAACGAATCGTCCCGACGGGAGCGATGGCTATGTCTCGTATGAAATCAACGGTCCCGATGGCTCCCAACTGCGTCGCCTGCCCGGTCGTCAAGTTGACAGTGAAGAGCCTCGACACGGTGTCGCCTTGCAAAGACAAAGAGGCATAGGCGATGCCTCCACCCGGCGCGATGTCAAAGCCGACGTGGGCGGTCGTGTCCACGCCGAGCGGCCCGACTGTCAGCAAGCGCCCCGTCTCATCCGTCGCGTCCGCCTGTATGACCAGAGTATCGAGTTGCCAGTCAATGCCGTAGAGCGTTGAGGCGCTTGCCCCTCCGAAGTTATTGGTATAGGCGATGCCGACGATGTTGGGATTGAGTGGACCATTAATGTCTCCCGCCGCATAGGTGAGGTTCGGGTCCGCGACGGCCACCGCTGTGTCAGGATTGAGCCGCAAGTTTTGCCGCGCATCGCTCACGACTCGCAGGCGGTCCGTCACCGGGTTGAAATCAACATCGAAAAAGCTCCCGTTGAGAAACGGATTGAAAGAGCCGACCGGCGAAGCCACGCCCGTCACGGGGTCAATCAGGTAAAGCCTGTTTGAACTCCCGACTCCATAGAGGTCTCCCGTCGCCGCGCGAAAGTCTATCGCCTGAATCTGTTCCCCGACCTGTAGCCCGCTGATATTAATCACACTCGTAATCACACCCGGCGAGGCCGTGTCGAACCTCACCAGCTTATTTGAAATAGTGATGCCCACCACCGGCACGGCCCGCGCCGCCCCCGCACAGGTCAACATCAACAGCATTACAAATAACGGAGTGGTCCAGAAAAAACGCCGTTCGGCCCGCGAGGCTCGTCTCATAAATTTATCCCTTTGCTTCACTTCCAAAACACATGGCTCATACTCTGTCCGAGAGATTCCCTGTTAGTTATAAACTCGAAATCAACCCTTAAAATCAGAAATAATTACTTGAGGCTCAGCGCGCGGCTTTACTCTCAAGCCGGAGACGACAAAGACGGCAACCGTCGCTGGCTGCCGTCTCTGTATTTGATGTAGATAATCGGGACGGCGAGATTCGAACTCACGACCTTTCGCACCCCAAGCGAACGCGCTACCAGGCTGCGCCACGTCCCGTTATAAGTTCTTTAGTATCTCTGGAAATAAAAATTTGTCAAATCGCCCGACGATACCTGTCGCGCGGTATGACCTTGAGAATGAAGGGAGGCTGGCTATTTTCCCTGCGGCCTGTTGGGCGCGTCGCCAGCGTCCAGGATGGTGAGCAGTTCACGCAATTGCAGGGCGAGGCGGCGCATGTTGGCGCGCTGGTCTTCGGTCATGTCAGGGGACGCAGTTGCGGCCTGTCTCTCATAAGGGGCGCGTGCTTCGGGGGCGGCGGTTGGTGCGTGTGTGGCTTCGGTTGGCGCGAGGGTGGGCACGGCCTGTGGAGAGGTTGGCTGTGAGGCGCTCGTTTCGGGCGGCACGACTTTGAGTTTACTCGCGCCGCGCAATTCGCCGGACAGTTTCTTCTTCGCCCCGGCGATGGTGTACTGGTCGTCGTAGAGCAGTTCTTTGATACGCAAAGCCATTTCAACATCGCGTTTGCGGTAGGTCCGCTGGCCCGCGCGGTTTTTCTGCGGCGCGAGCATGGGAAATTCAGACTCCCAGTAGCGCAGGACGTGTGCCTGGACGCCCGTCAATTCGCACACTTCGCCGATCTTGAAAAAGAGTTTTTCGGGGATGGCTACAGCCGCACGGTTCATATCGTCGGAAACCTCGCCGGAAATATTTCCGGCATCCACGGTCAAGCTAACTGGTAAATGAGAACGCGTGGCTTGGACGTACGGTCACAATTCGCTCCCGTCATGTTACTCGCGCCCGCTAAAGGTGTCAATACTAATATTTAAGCCGCCGGAGTTAAGAATAGGGGTTAGAGGCTGGAGGCTAGAGGCTGGGGCTGGGGGGTTTAGAGGTTGGGGGTTAGTGGAAGCATTTTCTATTCGCTAGTTCCAGGTTGATTCACTTCTAGCTCTTAACTTCCAGCCTCCAGCCTCTAGTCTCCAGCCTCCAGCCTTTGCGCTGCGCGGGGGGGCAAGCTATAATCGCTCTTCTTTATCTCATGCCCTTAAATTGCCGGAGGTTAGTCTTTTATCGTGTCCATATCTCAGACCGCTTTTCGCCTCGCTTCGCGCCTTGATGAGGTTGGCTTTTCCGACATCGTTAAAATCCGTAACCGGATTATGGAACTGCGCGCGGGCGGAGCGCGGGTCTATCAATTCGAGGGCGGCGAACCCTTCAATGAGACGCCGGAGTATATCAAGGCGGCGATGACGCGCGCGCTTGAAGAGAACCGGACGCGCTATGCGCCTTCATCCGGGATACAGGAATTGCGCGCGGCCATCGCGGACAAACTGCGCGAGCGTAATCATATTCCGGCCAGCGAAGAGAACGTCATCGTCATGAACGGGGGGATGCAAGGTCTCTTCGGCTCGTTTCAATCGGTGATTAATCCGGGCGAAGAAGTCCTCGTCTTTTCGCCCTTCTGGACGCCGATTAAAGACCTCATCGCGCATTGCCGTGGGAGGGCCGTGCTGGTCCCCACGCAAGAGGCGCGCACGCGCGGATTCGCGGCGACGCTGGCGCGTTATGTGACGGCGCGGACGCGGGCCATTTATTACAATACGCCGCAGAATCCTTCCGGCATCGTCTTCGCGCGCGAAGAGGCGGAAGCGGTCGCGCGTTTCGCACAGGAGCATGAGTTGATAGTCCTCGCGGACGAGGCTTACGAAGACCTCGTCTATGAAGGCGAGCACGTTTCCATAGCCTCGCTCGAAGGCATGATGGAGCGGACCATCACCAACTTCACCTTCTCGAAATCTTATGCTATGACGGGCTGGCGCATCGGCTACACGGTGGCGACGGAACCCTGGATGACGGGCCTGCGCAAGACTCTGCTCTATTCCTCCAACGGAGTTTCGACTCCCACCCAATGGGCCGCGCTCGCAGCCCTCACCACGGCTTCGGACTTTCTGGAAAAGACGCGCGCCGCCTATCGCCAGCGCAGAGATTTGCTGCTCGCCGGATTGAACGAACTGGGCCTCTCATGCCACAAGCCCGCCGGAGCCTTTTACGCCTTCCCCGACGTGACACGCATCAGCCCGGACAGCCGCGAGGCCGCAGAAATCCTCCTCGACCGCGCACAGGTCGCCACAGTTCCCGGCATCGTCTTCGGCGAACACGGCGAAGGCCACCTCCGCTTCTCCTTCTCAACCACCCCGGAAACCATCGAAGCGGGCCTCGAATCCATGCGTCGGAATTTATAAGTAAAGAAGTGATGAGTCATGAGTCATGAGTCATGAGTGATAAAGAAAGAGGAAAACGCTCCGGCTCATCTCGCATCTCTTCCTCACGCGGCGAGTTTGATTTCATCAATCGCATACGTCAGCGAGCACTCAAACAAAGCACCCTATCCCACAGAAATGAGGATGAAGATGCAAGCTCATCACTCATCACTCATCACTCATCACTGCTCTTGGGCATTGGCGACGACGCGGCCATCATCGGTCAGTCGGGGCGAGGCGAGACGGTCATCACGACGGACCTGCTGGTGGAAGAGATAGACTTTCGTTTGGAGACGATGCCGCCGCGCTGGCTGGGCTATAAGGCATTGGCCGTCTCGCTCTCGGATATAGCGGCGATGGGCGCGCGCCCGCGCTGGTCCCTGCTGTCAATCGGACTGCCGCGCGAGGTTTGGGAGACGCCCTTCCTGAATGATTTTTATGAAGGCTTTTTCGCGCTGGCCTCGCAGTATGGAGTCTCGCTCGTCGGCGGCGATGTCTCGCGCACGCCCGAACGCATCGTCGTTGATTCGATAGTCCTCGGAGAAACAGAGCGTGGCCGCGCTATCTTACGCGCGGGCGCGAGTCCGGGCGATCACATCTTCGTGACGGGGACGCTCGGCGGCTCCGCTGCCGGACTCAGCTTGCTGGAACGCGGCGCGCGACTCAAAGGACACGGTGCGCGCATGACGAAGGGGCGCGCACGCTCAAGCGAGGCGGTCGCGGTTGAAGAATTATTGCTGCGCCACCTGCGACCGGAAGCGCGCGTTGAGTGGGGTGAATTGCTCGGCGCGATGCGCCTTGCGACGGCGATGATTGACCTCAGCGACGGTCTCTCTTCGGACCTCCAACACCTCTGCCGCGAGAGCCGTGTCGGGGCGATTATCGAAGCCTCGCGCGTGCCCGTCAATCCATTGATAGGACAACTACGCGATGATGAGTTTGACCCGCTCGCGCTGGCCGTGCATGGCGGCGAGGATTTCGAGTTGCTGTTTACCGTCAGCCCGCGCAATCTGAAAAGACTGCCGGGCGAAGTGCGCGGCGTGCCCGTCACGTATCTCGGCGATGTGACAAATCAGGCGGGACGTGTGATGCTGGCGAAAGGCGCGCATCGCAGAAGGTTACATGCTCAGGGGTTCAGCCATTTTTAGATAGTGGTCCAGTTTAAATTGAGTAGATGTGAGAGTGAGATTCACCACCGCAGACACAGAGCGCACAGAGTTTGCACAGAGAAATCAATTCAATAACTCTGTGCTTACTCTGTGTCCTCTGTGTCTGCGGTGGTGAGTGGTCCACTTATCACTCAGTTAAGCATCCCTCTTGACTTTTAAATTGGACCAGCAAGCGTTTTTAACTTGAAAGTGCTGGGATTTACCTGTATCTTTAGACTTGAAGTCCATCCTTTGACAGAGACTTTCACTATGCGCGTCGAATTATTAGAGTTGGTTTTCATCGAGTGTAGCGGCAGGGCGTGACCCTCATTCCCTTTGCCAGGGAAGCAAAGGCGGAGCGGTTGGCCCTGCCCCAGCAGTTGTTCCCGCAGACATTCCGATGAACCCCGAACCGCTCTACAAGACGAGCAGAATAGTGAGAGTCACATGCTGAAATTCCACAACACACTGACCGGACAGGTCGAAGAGTTTCGCCCCATGCGAGAGGGCGAGGTGCGCATGTATTTCTGCGGCCCGACCGTTTGGAGCTACGCGCAAATCGGTAACTTTCGCTCGAATATCTGCGCTGACATCCTGCGTCGTTATCTCAAGTTCAAAGGTTACAAGGTCACGCACGTCATGAACATCACGGACGTGGAGGACCGCATCATCGCGCTCGCGCAAAAGGGCGGCGTGACGATTGACGAGTATACTGCGGAATACATAGAAGCGCTCTGGGAGGATTTCGACGCGCTGGGTTGCGAGCGGCCTGACATCGCGCCGCGCGCGACGCGTCACATCCCTGAGATGGTCCAGATTATCCATCAACTGGAAGAGCGCGGCCACGCTTACGAGTCCGAGGCTTCGGTCTATTACCGCATCAGTTCGTTCCCCGATTACGGCAAGCTCTCGAAGATAAACTTCGCGGGCAACATCGCGGGCGCGAGCGAGCGCGTGGATACGGACAAGTATGAGAAGGAGGACGCGCGCGATTTCGCGCTCTGGAAGGCCGCAGAGTCGCCGGACGAGCCTGCCTGGGAGACGGACCTCGGTCGCGGTCGTCCGGGCTGGCACATAGAGTGCTCCGCGATGTCCATGAAATATCTGGGCCAGACCTTTGACATCCACGCGGGCGGAATTGACCTGGTCTTCCCGCATCACGAAAACGAGATCGCGCAGAGCGAGGGCGCGACGGGCCAGCGGTTCGTCAACTACTGGATTCACTTCGAGCATCTCAAGGTCAACGGCGAATCCATGTCCAAGTCGAAGGGTAACTACTATACCTTCCGCGATCTCGTCGCCAAGGATTTCAGTCCGGTCGCCATCCGCTACTTCCTGCTCAGCGTGCCGTATCGCAAACAACTGAACTTTACCTTCGACGGTTTGCGCGGCGCGGAGAAGACCGTCGAGAGCCTGCGCGATTTTCTCGCGCGCTTGCGCGAAGCGCGCACACAACCCGGCTCGAATCCGCATCTACAGGAAGTGACCCGTCGCGCGCTCGAAGAGTTTACCAACGGTCTCGACGATGATCTCAACACGAGCGTGGCGTTGGCCGCCATCCATAATCTGACGCGCGAGGTCAACACGGCCATCGCGGATCACGCGCTGATGGAAGACAATAAGCAAGAGGTCATCGCCCTCATCGAACGCTTCGACACGGTGCTCAACATTTTCGGTGAGAGCCGGGCCGAGATGCTCGACGCCGAAGTTCAATCCCTGATTGACGAGCGACAGGAAGCGCGCCGCCGCCGCGATTTCACCCGCGCCGACGAGATTCGCGACCAACTCTCGGCGCAGGGCATCACTCTCGAAGACACGAAGGGCGGCGTGCGCTGGAAACGTCGTTAGAGGGCTGTCTGAAAAACCGTCTGTGCCCTGAAAGGGCAGAATATGATAGCCATGGGCAAGCACCGCAAGGTGCGTCGCCCACGGTTTCATGTCAACCATGAAACCGACCCTGAAAGGGTCGCACATGCAAGGTTGAAGTGCGACCCTTCCAGGGTCGGCGTGTGTTGGGAACAGAGGACCGTGGGCGTTGCCCCCGGCCATCATATTCATCCCCTCCGGGGATATTCACCAGACTTTCACATTCATTCAACTCAAATTGGCCCACTATCTCGAATGTCCGGCAGTTGACTCTCTCCCCACAGCTTTGATAATAAGAGGCAGAGAGTTACACTTACTTGTATGCTCGACATTTGCAATCCACATCTCAGACCGTTTGAAACTCGCGCGAATCTCTTCGCAGACTAGCTTCTCTCTGCATCTCTCCACAGCGCTCTTCTTAACCTGCACCTTTCAACTTCCCACGCTTTTCCAGATAGGAGAGAGACATGTCTACTATTGCTCCGCCGAAGAGACCCGAAATAAAGACCGCGCTGCCTGGACCAAAAGGACGGGAGATCGTCGCCGCAGATGCACAATATATGACCCCTTCCTACCCGCGCCCGGCCTGGCAACTGGTCGTTGAACGCGCGGAGGGCGTCTGGCTCAAGGATGTGGACGGCAACATTTTTCTGGATTGCAACGCGGGCGTCGCCGTCTGCTCGACGGGCCATTGCCACCCGGAGGTCGTGCGCGCGATACAGGACCAGGCCGCGCAGTTGATTCACATGTGCGGCACAGATTTCTACTACCGGCACATGCCGGAGTTGGCCCGTAAACTGGACGAGATTACGCCCGTCCCCAGCCCTACCAAGACGCACTTCGGCAACAGCGGTACGGAGGCCATAGAGACCGCTCTCAAGCTGGCGATGCACGCGACCGGGCGCGAAAAGTTCATAGCCTTCTTCAACAGCTTTCATGGCCGCACGCTCGGCTCGCTCTCTTTGACTTCGTCAAAGGTGGCCCAGCGTCGTGGCTTCAAACGACAGGCGCTGGACGTGGTCCATGTGCCCTTCCCGAACGCCTTCCGCGATCCATTCACGGGCGGTCCGACGGACGCGGCGACGGTCAGTCGCCTGTGTCTCGATTGGATTGAGGAGCGTCTCTTCAAGACCACGACGCCGCCGGAAGAGGTCGCGGGCATCGTCGTCGAAATCGTGCAGGGCGAGGGCGGTTATGTGCCCGCGCCGAAGGAGTTCTTACAGGGCTTGCGCCGCATCTGCGATGAGCACGGCATCATGCTCATCGTTGATGAAGTGCAAAGCGGGATGGGTCGCACGGGCAAGATGTTCGCCAGCGACCATTATGATCTCAAGCCTGACATCATGTGCCTCGCTAAAGGCATCGCTTCGGGCATGCCTATGGGAGCGACGGTCGCCCGCGCCGATTTGATGGACTGGAAACCGGGCGCGCACGCCTCTACCTTCGGCGGTAACCCCGTCGTCCTCGCCGCCGCGCTCAAGACGATAGAACTTCTCGAACGCGAACTCGTCGCCAACTCCGCGTCCGTCGGCGCGTACCTCAAAGATGGTTTGCAGAAGTTGATGAGAAAGCACGACTGCATCGGCGACGTGCGCGGGATGGGGATGATGCTCGGCGTCGAGTTTGTGACGGACAAAGCATCCATGAAACCCGCGCCCGAATTGCGCGAACGCGTCGAGCGCGCCTGCTACGAACGCGGGCTGATTATCCTCGGAGCGGGCTTCAACACCATACGCTGGTCGCCGCCCCTCATCCTCACACGCGAAAACGTGGATGTCGCGCTGGAGATTTTCGACGAAGCCATCGCGGCGTCATGCCAGGGGTAAGAGGTTAGAGCGTTTCTCAATTGAACGTATGGAGCAAGGCATTCACCACAGAGACACAGAGCGCACAGAGGCTTGAAATCTTTTCTCTGTGCGTCCTCTGTGTCCTCTGTGTCTGCGGTGGTGAATCTTACTTTCCATACGTTCAACTGCAATCCGCTCTAAGGAAAAGAATTGAAGGGAAAGAGTGAATAGAGGAACTTGAACTATGTGGGAAGGCACTGTGGTCTCTTTATACATCGCGCCGGAGGCGACCGTAGCCATGATGTCTGCCAGCGAAGTCGAGGCGGTCGCGGGAAAGGGTCTCGCACAGGACCGCTACTTCAAAGGGAGCGGCACTTTCTCGAAGCCGCCCGGACCATCGAAGGAAGTGACGCTGATTGAGATAGAGGCTCTGGATGCTTTGAAGCGCGACTACAGGATTGATTTGGAGCCGGAAGAGAGTCGGCGCAACATCATCACTCGCGGCGTCCCGCTCAATCATCTGGTCGGCGTCGAATTCAACATCGGTGAAGTCACACTGCGCGGGGTGCGACTTTGTGAACCGTGCGGGCACATGGCACGCCTCTGCCAGCAGGACATTATTGAAGGTCTGCGTCACAGGGGCGGCCTCCGCGCGCAAATTCTGTCGAGCGGGAAGATTCGCGTCGGCGACGACGTACGCGCTTCAAGTTAATCTTTGAGAAAGATGAGAGGCCAACAGTCGAAGCGAAGCCGTAGCAAGCGCGCTGAATAAAGATTGCTTACATCTCATCCGATGGCTTGTTCTTCTGCGGCGCGGGAGCGGTCGCGGCGGCTTCCAGCTTACCCTCGCCGCCAAAACCGTCAGAGATGTTCGACGGCAGAGAGCCGAACTCAAGCGAGAGACTCTCTTCCTTGCCGGTAAAACTTCCCTGAGCATGGAGTGCGCTCCTTGGCCTGTCCACGAGCGTGCCCGCCTCCACATAACTGATCGTCACCTGATTATTTTTCTGGACCACTCCGGTCGCCACTTCCTGCAAGGACCGCTCCTTCTTCCCGCCGCTGCTTTTGAGATTAAAAACAAAAGTGGCGAGGCTGCCCTCTCTCATAACGCGGAGGTCGCCCGTGAGGCCAAAGCTTTCCGAGTGCGCGGCGAAACCGCCGAACATCCTGAACTCGCCCGCCGTCACACGGTAAGGGCGCAGCGCCGCCTGCCATGCTCCGCCCAGTTCGAGCGTGAGCGTATTCTCAAACCTGAACTCACTGTCTCCGGTCGGCACGGAAACTATCTTGAAGGGCGCGCTCAGGGCCTGCGTCGTCATAGAGCCTTTCGCGGGAGACACCTGTTCGAGTTGAACTTTGCCGTCCGCCGCGCGCGTGACACTGACGCCATAGCCGCCCGTCCGACGCTGGCCCAGGAAAGCAGCGATGACCGCGTTGTGCTGGAAGAAATCCGCGCTCAGGTCCGGCAAACCTTTCGCCAGTTCGCGGATCGCGGCATAGGTCTCCGCATCGCGCGCCACGCCCACAAAGGCATCGTTGACTTGCGAATAACTGCCCTCCGCCAGGACTTTAATCTCACCCTTCAACACAGTTCCCCCAACACTAACAGCATCAACCTCGCGCCCCGGTGTCGGGCTGGCCGTCGTATTCCTGTTTTCCGGTCCATTTATATTCTGCGCCGTTTGATTCCCTTTTGAGCCGCATCCCGCCGCCCCGCCCCCATTCACAGCGAGCGACAGCAAGGCCACCATAACGCACGTTCTCATCTTCAACATCTACGCCACTCCCGCCATCTCAAGAAACTCATCTCCGATGAACGCGAGCAGCATAATACCGCCACGCAAATAATGCCATGCGGGAGCGCGGATAAGAATAAAAGACCGCCCTTACCCGGCCCGCCAGCATCGTTCTTTCACCGTAGAAAAACCATAAAGCGCAAGAGACCACAACATCCCCGAAGGGGATGAATGTGGAAAGAGGCTGAAGGCGAAGTTAAGAAGCGGAGTACGTGTGTACAAAAGCGTGTTCATCGTCGCGCGAAATCCGGGACAGGATGTGCAGTCCTGCCGATTCGCGTAAGAATAGTCACGCTCTCATCGTGCTCTCTTTGGGGGCGTCGCACGCGTTGAGCGGTGGCGTGTTGACGCGGAGAGAGAGAGAAGAAGAAGAATTTTTGGTCCTCTTTATCTCGTCTCGGACATGGCCGCGATGTAGCAGCCGTGGGCCGTCGTGGTGAGCGGGTCTTTAGCCATCCGCACGTCGGAAATTTCAATCGGGAAATCGCCACCGGCTTTGAGCAGGCTGTCAAACTTTTGCAGAAAGCCTGCGGGCTTGGAAGTCCCGCCCGCGAGCACTACGGGCATCGGGCGATCAATCTTCGGAAGTTGACCGGAGGTTTTCAGTTCAGCGCGCAGGCGGTCAATCAAGGCTTGCAGCATGTCTTCATAGTAGATGTGTAAGGCTCTCCCTAAGTCATCCTTGGGCTGGCGAGAGAGGTCCAGTTTCTCTTCCTTGAAGAGACGCACGCGCGTCACCGTCTCGTTGAGCACCGTCGCCACGTTGTGGTCTATGTAGTCGCCGCCCTTGGGCACGCTGAAGGTAATCATCGGCATGGACATAAACGAGATGGAGACGTTGCACATCCCGCCACCGAAAGATATGCCGATGCCCGTGAAGTTCTCATCCTGCAATTCGGAGAAGACGACGGCCTGCCCTTCGTTGATGCCCCTGGCCGTGTAGCCCATTGACTGAAACATGTTTTTGATGACGGCTTCGTGATAGACCAGATTGCCGTTCGCGTTCTGGCCCTTGCCGGGCACGCTGAAACAGAGCATCTCGTTCTTGCGTCCCTGCGGGACCATGCGCTTGATAATCTGCTGGAGGATATGTTGGCCCATGTCTTCCTGCGGGTTGAGCAGGCCGTACTGCATCGGGCGGCGCGCTTCCGTATTGAGAAAGCTGGCGAAGAAATCCGAGTCGTTGCCGTAGACATAAATGTTCTTGCAGTTGCGTTCGTAGATCATGTTGCGCTGCTTCAAAACATTTTCTGCCATGTCGGAGGCGGGGACGGCGACGAAGGCGTTGAGTTGAGTCTGCGTGTCCTGGCTTCTGGGACCATCTGCCGAGACGATGCGACTGGTTCCGATGTCAAGCCCTAACGCGCCCGCCTTCGTACTGGCCGTTTCATTCTTTTCCACTTTAACCTGATTTTTCTCGTCCATGTTGTCTCCTTCTTTTGGATGGGCGACCGTTAAGTTGGCCCTCTTTTTTCGAGTCTGGTTGGTGTAGCGTTGAAGAGTTGATGACAGTTGAGAAGTCGCAGACCGAACATGCGTTCATGTCGGGTCGCTCAGGCGCGACTAATCTCCCGCCGTTTCCTTTTGTTCTAAGTTCTTGTTTGAGCTTGCATCGCTGCGGCTCACTTCCGTGTCGTCCGGTGTGTTGCGTATATGGCTTGCCAGGTTCATCTGCTGGCGATAGCGTTCGCGCATCTGCCTGCGCATCTCTTCGGGCTTAATGGCGGCCTCGGAGGCGCGACGGTTGAACTCGTCTTCGGCCAGTTTGACGCCGGGCCAGATGTGCCCGCCAATCTGCGTGACGGTCTCTTCGTCGTAAGTAAAACCGAATTCGCTGATGCTGGCCGGAGCGACCTTGTACTTGTCCGAGAGACCGAAAGCCTCGAACGGAAAATTGCGTACCCAGTCGTGGTGATAGCAGATGAGCATGTTGCCGGGATTGACTGAGACGAGGCCGTGTGTGACGCAGTTGGCGTCGTCTATGTTGTAGCGGTTGCGCAGGATTTGCGTCAGGAGCCGACCGGAAATCATCTGCGCCTCGGTCAATTGTTCGTTGAGAGAACCCGCGTCGCTGCGCGTCTCGAAACAGACCCCCAGAAAACTCTCATTGAGTCCGACGTAGATGCCCTGCCCATCGGCCCAGACGGAATGGCCCGCGTGATTAGCAGCCTCTTCATCCCTGACGATGCGATAAATCTGCCCGAAGCGGTCTATCACGTAGTTATAGGATCTGTTTCGCCTGACGTATTCGAGCAGCCCGCGCGTGTGCGTTTCGATGGACTGGTTATTGTCGGACGTGAACGGCAGCAGGTCGCTCTCGGAGGTGTGATAGACGATGCCCACAGGCTCTCTATGAACAGAGCCGTCGGCGCTCCCCTTGCCTCTCGGCAAGACGTAGTAGCCGCGCGCGTGATTGGTCGTCTCGTAGTCTGTCAGCACGCGCCCGCCGTTGCTGTAGCGTTCGTAATTCTCCTTCTGCTCGACCAGCCAGACCTTCTCAGGCTTGTAGTCAGGCAGATAATTCCCCTCTGTCAAGGGCGTGCCCGCCTGTGCGTTTGAGTTGCCGCTCGCCTGCTCGTGCGAACGATAACGCCGGACCAGATAATCATTGACGCGATGCGAAGAGCGCAGGACCATCGCGTAGATACCGAAGGGCGCGCTCATCATCAGGAGCACGCTGGCGACGAGCAAGACGTAACGTATCTGGTAACAACGAAAGAGCAAACGCGCCGTGAAGGGCGCTTTGTTGAGTCTGAAAAGCTGGTGACGCTCCTTCGCGGCTGATGGCAAAAGCTGCTTCAACTCCTGAAACATCAGATTGTAAAACCAGACATCCAGAAAACGTCCATAGAGGGCAGTCTGCTTGATGAACTCGAAACGGCCCAGCGTCCGGTCCAGTTTCTCGCTGTTGAGAGACTGTTGCTTGAGCGTGTTGTTGAGAAAACGCAGGCGTATCTCCGGGCGATCAAAAAAGTGAGCGTACCTCTCAACAATCTTTGAATAGCTCAGTGTCGTGTCTGTAGACATCCGCTGGGTCATGGGCAAGAGTGGTGCTCTCAAGAAGGGGTCTACCGGATGATCTGCGTGGGGTTCAGGAGGCGCGTGCGATCATCATTACTGGTCCTGGATTTCAGTGATGATAGTCTCCGCCGCGAGCTTTTGCGCACGGAGTTGAGTGCCATAGCGCGTCGCCTCCTGGCGTGTGACGAAGCGCCCGGCCTGGACCCTGTACCACGTCCCGCGCCTGGGAAGTTGGACCGACACGATATGCGCGTCGAACCCTGCGGACCTCAAACCGTCGGCACGCTCCAACGCCTGCGCGCTGTCACTGTACGAGGCGACCTGGACCGTAAAGTTTCCCCTCTCGCCGTCACCCTGCGCTTGCTTGATTTCCAGAGCGGAATTTATTGCCGTCGAGGGGTTCGCGGCTGGCGCGTTGTTGACGACCTGAGCGGGACTGACAGACGGCGCAGCATTCGCTAAAGGCGTAGCGTTCATCGAAGGCGCAACGTTGACCGGGGATGCAGCGTTCGCATCCATAGAGGGATGCTGGTCCGCCCCACTGTCTGTTTTTTCCGCCAGTTGGGCCGGAGCGTTAGAGGCTGTTTGCCGGGTCGCCGTTTTGGCGGCGCTCTCGGTTAATGAATGATCGAGGGTCAGGTTGTTGGCTTGAGCGTTTGGCTTGGTGGCCCAGTTGAAGGCGAAGATGAGCGAGATGAAAAGCAGCCCGCTGCCAACAAGCCAGACCGGCGAGACCCGCATTAATCGCACACCCAGACTGTACTTGTCAGCGTAAGGCAAGACATCCTTCGTCGTGTGAACGAACCCGACCGGCTGCCCCTCCATGACGACCGCGCTATCCGGCGCTTGCGATGCGTCCAGCAACGAATCATGCCGCTCTGTTTCCGTTTCGGCAGCAGGCAAAACTTTCGCCGCAAAAGATGAAGATGAAACTAAGGATGAAGATGCGACCGCACCTGAGACTAAAGATAGAGATGAGACTTCAGCCTCAGATTCGGATGAGGCTTCAGTTTCAGATAGAGATGCGGCTTCAACCTCTGAAGGCGGCGCGGTCTCTTCATAAGACGATGCGTCAGGCTCCTCCGTAGGCCATGCTTCATCCTCTGCGGAAGACCATCCCGGCGACGCCTCTTGAGAAGTCAAAGAGTCTTCCTCATAAGGCAATGCGGTGTCTTCGTAAAGCCACGCGGTCTCCTCAGAGGCGGTCCCCTCTGTCGAGCACGACTCATCCTCCGGTAACAAAATTTCCCGTGCCGTTGACTGCTCTTCCACTGGTTCCGCCTGAGCGGGCGCGCAGTTCGTCAACGGCAGGCTCACATCCCGCTTAAAAGCAGATGCAGCGAGGAGGTCTTCCAGCACATACTCCGCCTGCATCAACGGCTCTGCCATCAAGACCGGACCGGGAAGTTCCAGCGGTTCATCCGGCATCTGTTCGGTTCTGACCAGATGCCAGCCAACGCTCTCGCCCGCCCGCGCATAAGCGTTTGAGGATGGCTGGAAGGTTCCCCCCAGGCCATTCACCAGCGCGGCTTCGTAGCTCGTCGCACAACGCACGCACAGGACGCGCGTCTGTAACATCAGCGGCCCGGTGTCCACCAGACCTTTCAAATGGCACTTCGGACACGTAACTCTCATTTCGCTAACCTCACTTAACCACCGGAAGGGTTATGAGCCGAATACCTGTCGGACCGATTTTTGGCTCAGGTTGTTGAACACAACGACGCGAAAAGCTGTCTAGCTTGAATGCCGGGGAGCGTTTAAAGCTTAGCTTTGGAGATTATCCGAAGAACACCCTTAATCACTAAATGCTTGATGTTAATGAAGATAGAGTCGGGAACAGCTTGTCCGGGCGGGCCTCCCGGCCCAAAGACGGAGAGAGTATATTGAAAGGAAAGTGTTAAAGCAAGTAAAATTTCAGAAAAACTTTTTATAGATGTTTTGCACTTTTCATAGTATGATGCCTGAGTGCCGGGCCGTTTTGTCAGCGGGTCCGGTCCTCGCAAGGCTTTTTGCAAAGGGTCGCCAGGGCAGCCCCACTTAAGGCTCTGTCGCCCTCACTATCAGTCCGTTCTGCCAGTTTGACAGTCAATCTGGCAGACAGCCTCCTCGCTTTGAACGACCCACCCGCTCCTGATGCGCGTGAAGTTGACGGGATCGCGGTATTTCCCAGGGAAAGTGGCGCGCCTTCTATGAACTCGCTCACGGCATGAGAGTTGCGCTTCCGAATAATTGCCGCCGTGTCAAAAGGCAGGCGGTAAATCATCAATCCAGATTCAATTCCCTCGTCTTGCGATTCAAACACCTCTGTTTATGACATCTCTAGGCATCCAACGTTTAGCTAAACCTTTTATGTGGCTGGTCATCGCGCTGGCCCTGGCGGCTGTGTGCGCCTCCGCTCTGCAACTGACCATCGCACAGATTGACGTTCCGTTTCTTCTGCTGGCGTTGATTACCATCAACATCGGGACGCGCATCACGATCAAGATTCCGCACGTCAAGGGACAGGTCTCGCTCTCGGATGCCTTTATCCTGCTGGCGATGCTGCTCTTCGGCGGCGAGTCTGCGGTCCTGCTGGCGGCGATTACGACGCTCTGCTCATCCCTGCGTTTCAGCAAGAAACCGCTCACGCTGCTCTTCAATTCATCTGTCACGACCATCACGACTTTTCTCATTCTGTGGGTCTTGCGTTTCTGCTTCGGCAGCGTCAAAGAGTTGCCGCATAGTTATTCATTCTCCCTTATCAGAGCGGTCTGCATTATGGCTTTGATTCAATCCGTCATTCACTCCGGCCTGATCGCCGTCAGCGAGGACAAGGACCAGAAGAAAACTGTCTGGCAGACGTGGAGTCGCAACTATATCTGGACCTTGACGACCTACTTCGCGGTCGCCTCTTCCGTCGGCATCATCGCCAAGCTGGTCATCGTCGCGGGCTTTTATCCGTCCATCGCGGCGACGACCATCGTCGCCATCGTCCACTTCACCTACAGCACTTATCTGAGAAACATCTACCTCAACGTCGCACAGGCCAAGCAGGTCGAGCGCCGCGTCGCCACCTTGCAGGAGAGCGAAGAACTCTTCCGCAGCGCATTCGACTATGCGGCCATCGGCATGGCCTTAGTTTCATCAAAGGGAGTCTGGCTCCAGGTCAACCGCTCGCTCTGCGAGATTATGGGCTACTCTGCGACGGAACTGCTGGCGACGAGCTTTCAGAAATTGACGCACCCGGACGACCTCGCGCACGCGCTGGCGAACGTCAAGCAGTTGTTGAAGGGCAAGATTCCGACTTACCAGATGGAGAAGCGCTTCATACACAAGCAGGGCCACGAGGTGTGGGCGCTCTGTAGCGTCTCTCGCGTGCGAGATGCGAACACGGACAACGTCCACCTCATCTTTCAGATTCAGGACATCACGGACCGCAAGCGCGCAGAAGACAGGCTGCTTCACGATGCCTTCCATGATGCGCTGACGGGTCTCCCGAACCGCGCTCTCTTCATAGACCACCTGAAGTTGACCATCGCGCGCAAGCAGCGCTTTGAGAACCACATGTACGCGGTCCTGTTTTTGGACCTGGACCGCTTCAAGGTGGTCAACGATAGCCTTGGGCACATGATCGGCGATCAACTGCTCGTCGGGATTGCGAGAAAGCTGGAGACCTGCCTGCGCGTCGGCGATACTGTCGCGCGCGTCGGCGGCGATGAATTCACGATTCTTCTCGAAGACATCAAGGATGAGATCGAAGCCATCTCCATCGCCGAGCGCATTCAGAAAGAGTTGAAGACGCCCTTCGTTCTCAACAGCCATGAAGTCTTCACGACCGTCAGCATCGGCATCGCGCCGAGTTCGATTGGCTATGACCAGCCGGACGACATCCTGCGAGATGCGGATACGGCGATGTATCGCGCCAAGTCTATGGGCAAAGCTCGTCACGAAGTGTTTGATAAGGCGATGCACGCGGTGGCGATGAATCTTTTGCAGTTGGAGACGGATTTGCGGCGGGCCATTGATCGCCAGGAATTCTTCTTGCAGTATCAGCCGATTGTGGCTCTCGATGGATTCAACCTCTGCGGCTTCGAGGCGCTCGTGCGCTGGCAGCATCCTGAGCGCGGGCTGGTCTCACCGATGGACTTCATTCCGGTCGCGGAAGACACAGGGCAAATTCTCCCTATCGGTCACTGGACCTTAAAAGAGGCTTGCCGTCAGATGCAGCGCTGGCAGAGACGTTTCCCACTGGACCCGCCCCTCTTCATCAGCGTCAACCTGTCCGGCAAGCAATTTACGCAGCCCGACTTGATTGAGCAGGTGACGAAGATTTTGCAGGAGACGAGACTGGACCCGCGCAGTTTGAAGTTGGAGATTACAGAGAGCGTAGTCATGGAGAACATAGAGAACGCGACGGAGATGCTCAAGCAGCTACGCGGTCTCGGCGTGCGTCTCAGCATAGACGACTTCGGGACGGGCTATTCGAGTTTGAGTTACCTCCACCGCTTCCCCATAGACACTTTGAAGATAGACCGCTCCTTCGTCATACGCATGGTGGACAACAACGAGAATATAGAGATTGTTCGCACCATCCTCATGCTCGCCCGGAATCTCGGGATGGATGTCGTGGCGGAGGGAGTCGAGACGAAGGAACAACTCGCCCTGCTCAGAAAGCTCGGCTGCGAAAACGGCCAGGGCTACTTTTTCTCCAAGCCCACAGGCGTCAGCGGCGCGGAGAAACTCATCTCCGACACCTGCACCCTCCTGCGGCCCATCCCGCCAGCGGCTCAACTGAAAACCGGCCAGCCTTCATTAATCGCCTAGCAAGTTTTTTATGATGAACGAGCGAAGAAAGACCGAACGCGTACAGGTCAAGCTGGATGCGCGCTGGGAAAACATCCGAGCGCAACGCGACGGGACCATCGTAGACATCAGCGCGAGCGGCTGCTTTATTCTCACGATAGATGAAGTGAAGTGCGGCGAGTTAATCGGCATTGAAATCCAGATCCCGACCGGGAGGTGGATTTATCTCTGGGCCGAAGTCATCTACACGATCCCCGAAATGGGATTCGCCCTGCGCTTCACCGGCTCGATTGATGAGACGGAGCAGTGCATGCTCGACATCCTCATCAACTACGTGAGCGAAACAAAGATCAGCGTCGAGGCTTAAATCCGCTGCCGCTCAGTATCTCTGCGGCGCTCCGAGCACACAGCGCACGGTGTCGCGCGCGATTAAAAGTTCCTCATCCGTCGGGATGACATAGGCCGCGAGCCTCGAAGCATCAAGGCTGATGAGGCCCTCGCTCCCTTGCGTCTGCGCGGCGTTGCGCCCGGCATCGAGTTCCAGCCCCAGCCACTGCAAGCCATCGCAAATGCTCGCGCGTATCTCCGGCGAATTTTCACCGATGCCGCCCGTAAAGACTATGGCATCCGCGCCGCCCATCCCCGCCAGATACGCGCCGATGTACTTGCGCGCGCGATAACAGAAAATCTCTATCGCCAGACGCGCGCGGCGGTCGTCGTGTTCGTGCGCTTCGTCAAGTAGGTCTCGCATGTCGTGGGTCAATCCTGAAATGCCGAGCAGTCCCGCTTGCTTATTCAACAAGGTCTCGACCTGCTGCATGTTGAGTCCTTCCTTGGCCGCGATGAAATCTATTATCGCGGGGTCTATATCGCCCGCGCGCGTGCCCATCACTAAGCCTTCGAGCGGCGTCAGGCCCATAGAGGTATCCACCGAATCGCCCCCGCGAATCGCCGCCGCAGAGCAACCGTTGCCCAGGTGCAGCGTGATGACGTTGGTCTGCTCGCGCGGGATGTTGCGCAACTGCCGGTAGCGATATGCGACGTAACGATGCGAGGTTCCGTGAAAGCCGTAACGGCGCAAGCGATAACGGCGATAGAGTTGATAAGGAAGCGCGTAGAGGTAAGCGTGTTCGGGGAGCGTCTGGTGAAAGGCCGTGTCGAAGACCGCCGCTTGCGGCAACCCCGCGCCGAGCACTTCGCGCGCGGCGACGATGCCCTTAATGTTCGTCGGATTGTGCAGCGGCGCGAGGTCTATGCAATCCTCTATCCCGCGCAGCACGTCGTCCGTAATAATCACGGAGTGTGTAAAGTGTTCGCCGCCATGCACGACGCGATGGCCCACGGCATGTATATCCGACACGCTCCGCACTTCCGCGATGCCGGACTCATCACCACAGGACCAGCGCACGATGAACTCCACCGCCGCGCGTATATCACGCAGCGTCGCCGTAGACCTCTTCGTTTCACCGCTCGCGCCTTGCAGCGTCAACACCGCCTCGCCGCCGATGCGTTCGATCAGACCGCGAGCCAGCCGCCGGTCATCATTCGACGCAATCTGGTCCAGGTCCGTCGCAATCAACTGAAACTTAACGGAAGAACTGCCGCAATTGAGTACGAGAATATTCATAAGTTTTTAGAGGACCGGGGTTGGGGGTTAGAGGCTGGATTTTAGTTTTAACTTCTAACTTCATGACCTCATAACAACTACTCTCCAACCACTTTCCCATCCGCCAATCCATCTTCCCCATCCCCCATCCCCTATCCACTATCCCCTGAGATCCGTCCCGCTATTTCATTCACGCGTGCTTGCACATGCTCTTCATCAACGGTCTGGATGCGTCCATCGCGGTAAACTTCCCTTCCGGCGACGAGCGTCAAGATTACGTCGCGGCCTGTTGAAGCGAAGACGAGTGTGGCGGCGACATCATAGACGGGCCGTTGGTGCGTGCCGTTCAGGGAGATGATGCAGAGGTCCGCCTGCAAGCCTTCGACGAGCGCACCCGTCAGATGTTCAAGACCGAGGGCGCACGCGCCTCCGAGCGTGGCTGTCAGGAGCACTTCTTCTGCGCTCATCATTCTTCCGTTGGAGCCAGCGTCGCCCCGCGCGCGGGAGAGCAACGCGGCGAAGCCTGCTTCCGACAGTATGTCGCAGGTGTTATTGCTCGCCACCGAATCACTGCCGAGACCGACCTTGATTTTATGTTCGACAAAGGCGGTCAGCGACGCGTGGCCGTGGCCCAGTTTGGCATTCGATTTCGGACAATGAGCGACCCTCGCATCAAACTCCTTAAGAGTGTGCAAGTCCGCCTCATCCACCCTCAAGCAGTGCGCGAGGAGCGGCCTCGCCCTTAACACGCCGTGCCTGGCTAAATACTGAATGCTGCTGATGCCAGGCGCGCGCCAATCTATACCGCGCCGCCTCAACCCCTCTGCGAAGGGGCCGCGTCCCGACAGCATGAACTGCGCTTCGGCCTCCGATTCCGCCGCATGCATCATCAAAGGCAAACTTTCCGCGAGCGCATATTCCGCGATCAACTCAAGCTGCGGCGCGCTCACAGAGTAAGGTGCGTGAGGCGAGACGCCGACGCGCACGCGCTCACTCTCAAGCTCGCGCAAGGTCAAAACCTTCTCGCGCAACAACTCGAATTTCTCACGCGCCTCATGCGGGTTCGGCCCGAAAGCCTCCTGGTAGACGATGCCTCGCAGGCCCACGGACGCGAGTGCGCGCATAGACGCGCTCGCGGCATCGCTCGCATCCCCGACGCAGGTCACGCCCGCGCGCACCGCTTCGACCGCCCCGCACACAGCGGAAACGTACAGGTCATCCGGCGTCATCCGTTGGAGCCGCGCCTTCGTCAACTTCGCAAGCCACGCGGGAAAGTCTCCCTCTTCGGGTTCGAGGTATCCGCGCATCGCCGTCAACTCAAGATGAGAATGCGCGTTGACGAAGCCCGGCAGGATGACTGCCTCGCCAAACTCTTCCACGGATGCCTCCGGGAACTTCGCCGCGAGCGCGACACGCTCTCCGACGCCGACGATGCGCGAATCCTCAACCGCCACCGCTCCATCCTCAACCGGCGGAGAGGCCATCGGCATCACCCTGCGAGCACAGTAAAGCTTCGTCATTGGTCCTCAAAAAAAGTCTGTTAGTGACAAGTGACGGTGACAAGCTTAAAGCCTTTCTTGTTGTGTGTCACATGTCGTTTATATTTACCTCTTCAAGCATTGGCCGCGCTTCGCTCTCTCGTTGCCCCGCCCTCTCTGCGGCGGAGCAGAAACCATAGCAGGCCCGGCAGGATGACGACGAGACCGCCCGCCAGCGCGACCGGCTTGAGGCCATATGCATCCGCAACTGGACCAGAAATGAGCATCGAGCCGACCATCATGAGCGTCGTGAGGGTCTCATATGAGGCGAAGACGCGCGCCGTAACGGTCTTCGGTCCGGCTCATGATGATGGTCTGCTGCGCGGTCCACCAGATGGCGAAGTTGGTTTCGCGCGCGATGAGCACGAGGAACGCGCCCAGAAGGTTAGGCATCAAGCTAAGGCGACGGCGGTTCCCTGATGTCCGGGTCCGGCCAGTTGAATCGTGAGAGCCAGGACGGCGATGCGGTTGAGCCAGCCACCTATCTCTGACACGACCTGTCCCGCCCAGAGGCGACGAAAGTCCGCGTTGCCCTTGAGCAGTTGGCGGTACGTCACTGGGCCAAACCCGCCGCCGCCCTGCGATTCGACGCCGTGCCAATCCCTTTGTGCGTCTCTTTAATCTTGCGATAGCGTTCGAGAATCGAAGTCACGTAAGCGCGCGTTGAAGAGATGTCTATCCGCGCGACG
Source organism: Pyrinomonadaceae bacterium (assembly GCA_036009045.1). Taxonomy (GTDB): domain Bacteria; phylum Acidobacteriota; class Blastocatellia; order Pyrinomonadales; family Pyrinomonadaceae; genus DASYML01. The sequence continues at coordinate 134,570 of DASYML010000187.1, read as the reverse complement.
AACTCATTCGCGCTGAGAGGCCGCGCGCCGTTAGTGGTCCTATTCCAGTCTGCGGCCCGGCTCGGCCCCGCGTTGTAGCCTGCGATCATCCGCGCCTCTGCGCCGCCCGGCAAATCTCTATACTCTTCCCAAAGTTTTTCCAGATACCAGCAGCCAATTTGTATATTGCGTTCTGGATCGCGCAGCACTGCGGCGGGCTGCCGCTGCATGTCTCGCTCAAGCTCGCGCATCCCCGTCTCGGCGGCCCACTCGCGGCCCACCGCCGGAGTGACCTGCATCAACCCGATCTCACCGGCAGCGCCGACCTTCCAGGGACTAAAGTAAGTCTCCTCGTAAATCATGGACCAGACGAGGTCCGGGTCCACATGGTAGATACCGGCCTGCTGCGCGATTAAGGCGTCGTAGCGATGAATCCAATATTGATTGAAGATGTAAAGCCCTGCGGCAAAGAGGATGAGGACGATGAGAATGATGGCGACAAAGCGTTTCATTAGGACTCAGTTTTCAGTTTTGAGTTTTCAGTTTTCAGTTATGAGTGGTTATCTGACTTAAAGACTTCAACGCTCATTATCAACTGCCGATGTTAAAACATTCCAGCATGCTTTAACTGAAAACTGAAAACTAAAAACTGAAAACTGATTACCTTTAATTTCTTCTCTTCAAACCGGACCAGAAATTCGCCACCGTGTAGGCGCGGTCAATGCCTTCATAGCGCGAGCGGAGGGCGCGTTCGTCCAGGACATGGCCCTGCAACCAGACTTCTGCGTTGAGCGTCGCGCCGACGGATGGTGCGCCGCCACGCAGGGCGCGACGATTGACGAGCACTTCGAGTTTCAATTTGTCGAGGTCCAGATAAATCCAGTATAGCTCGCTGCCGGAGAGCGGGTTGCGCAGTGGTTTGAAGGCGATGATGCGGCCCGTCAGGCTCCAATCATTCTCGTGCGCGGCGCGCGAGGGCGCATCCTGTTCGAGCGGCTGCCAGCGTGCCTTCGTCGCACGTTCAACCAGCCGCGCGCGATAGGCCAGGCCGCACAGTCCGATGTGTAATTCCTGCGCGCGAAATCCGGTTGGGCCAACTTCCGTCAGATTCTGCAACTCGAACAACACCTCGGTATCCGTGCCGTCGCAGTAGCCGTGAATCACCGCCTCGCCCTCTTCGTCATACTCTGTCAAGGCCCACGGGCTGATACGCTGCGCATAACGCGCGCGAAAACCCGGACGACAGTCGGCGTAAAAAATATCACCCGTGCCGGATTCATAGAGCACGGTCCAGACTTCGAGACCCTCGCCGAGTTTCCAGCAGCGTCCATGAAGGACCGCGCCGCGCCGCGTCAACTGCGTCGCCTCACCCTGATCGCCCGCGCGTTCGGCCAGATAATTAAAAGCCTTCTCGCTCGGCACTTCCAGCCCGATGGTCTCAAACGTCCCGTCCATAAAAATTAAGTGACAAGTGACAAGTGACGAGTGACAAGTAAGAAGAAGCAGCGGCGAGTGATGATGAGAGGCAAGCTTGCCTCTTATCTTTTGTCTTTAACTCGTCACTCGTCACTCATCACTTGTCGCTGCTGTTATTGCGTCGCGCGTTTGCGGCGTTTCTGCCGGGGCGGCGCGGCGGCTTCGACGGCAGCAGCGTCGTCTGCACGTTCGGCGCGACTTTTAAAGCCGCGTATGTGGCGCTCAGCGCCGAGAGCCGGACGCGCGCCCGAACGGACCATCTCCGCGAAGAGGTCCACATCATAATCCGCTTCACGCGACATCTCTTCACGAATCGCGTGCAGCACTTCTAAAAATCTGGGCTTCCGATACATCTTAAAGCAGTGACCAGTGACGAGTGATAAGTGACAAGTTAAAACAGATTGCTCTTACTTGTCACTTATCACTCGTCACTGGTCACTGTCCTTTCCGTCGCTTCCGAGACTAAAAATTCCGGCGTCACGATCATCGGGACGAAGAAGCCAGCGGCGGTATTGAAAAGGCGTATGCGCGCCTGCCTGCGGACGTTCGCCAGATGACCGAAATTCCATGTTACTAGATAATCTATCTTGTTGAGGGAAGCAACCGCAACGTGCAAAGCGTCGCCGATATATTTGCGATGAAAGATACCGCGCGAGATATAGCCTTCGGCGAGGATGGACGCTTCGTCCGCGAGTTCCAATTGTTCGAGCGGCTCTAAGAGCTTGAGATAACCTGTGCGATGCGGTTCGGGCACGCGTTCAAGTTCACGCTGGACCAGCGGCGAAACGACGGCGCGATATTCCTTCATCTCATGCTCCCACCAGCGAATCGTCAGGTCACGACGAAAAGGCTCACCGTTGTCGAGGTAAGCGCCGATGACGGACGTTTCCAAATAGAGACTCTGTTTCATAACTTGCGCGCGCTGGCTTCTCCTTCCGGGGCACGCTTCTCGCCGCCGGGCGCTCTCGGAATCAGGGGTTCGAGCGTCACGACGCCCTTGACGAAATTGAAGGTGACGCGAAACTGTCGTAGAAAATTTCCGCCGATGATGCCGTTCTGTGTAAAGCCCGTGGTCTCGTTAATCGGTTCCAGGTCCAGCACCGCAGCGGGTATTTTCTCGCACAGGTGTGGACCAATTTTGACGCTCGGCAGCATCAGCATCTTGACATCGTCGGCAACCCCTGCGGCCCCGTAAATCGTCATGCGCTGAGTTTGCAGGAAGCGGTCCATCTCTTCGCTGATGGCGAGTTTCTCTGCGATGACGGAGACGCTCGCGCCCGTGTCGAGGATAAAGTTGAGAGGTTTTTTGATTCCCTCAAGCAAGACTTCGCCGCTCAGGAAACCGCTCGAAGTAGTGCGTATCGGAATGTCTATGCTGTTGGGATTTCGTTGCGCGGGGTTCTTACTCTGGTCGCGCTGGCTGACGAGCGAGAAGGTCTGCGTGCCGTAGTCAACCGTGGTGATATATTTGGCGATGATGGAAAGACCCACGTAGCCGTCAACGGGCTTATCGCCCTCATCGAAAAAGCGTCGAATGTAGACGGGCACATTCTCGACGCGAGCCTCGCCCATTTCGATAGACGAGAGAAAGCCGTAGACGATTTCAAAACGCCCTGCGCCGCCGACGGCTCGCGCATCGCCGCCGCGCGCGACGGGCCGCACGCCCAATCGCTGCGCGGTGCTCTCGGAGATGACGGCCATCCCGGACCCCGTGTCGAGCACGAAACGGTAAACCTCTTTCGAGCCGTTGAGGCGAACCTGTATGACGGGCCGGTTGTTGACTATCTCGAAGGGCAGGGCGACATGACTCTCGCCGTCCTGCACATAGAGAGAGCTTTGTTGGCCCAGGTAACGCATGAAGTCTATGAGTCCGCGAATGCGCGCGCGGCGGTCCGCGTCCGTGTGCGGCGCGACGACGAGAAAACGTTCGTAAGCGTCAGCCGCTTCCTTGAAACGTTCCGTGCGGGCTGCGGCCTGGGCCAGATTGAAGAGATAGTCAGGCTCGTCGGGGTCCAGATAGACGGCGCGTCGGAGGCCGTTAATGCTGGAGGTCAAACGGTTCTCGTAAAAATCAACCATCGCCAGCCCGGCAATCGCCAGCGTCTCGTTCTCCCGGATGCTGAGCGCCGTGCGAAACTCTTCGACGGAGAGGCGAAAGTCTCCCGCCGCGAGGACCGCCGCGCCGATGAGGGCATGAGCGCGCGAGTTGAGAGGGTCAACCGCGATGACGCGCGCTGCATGATCGAAGGAGTCCTGTAAGTGCCTGCGCTTGAGCAGCGCATAGCTCAAGCCGAGGCGCGCGTCCGTGTCGCGCGTATTCTTCTCAAGCAACTCGCGGTACAACTTCTCTGCCGTCTCATAGTCGCCATCGTGCAGAGCGCGTTCGGCATGATTGCGCGTCTTATCACCCGCCAGGACCACCCCCGCCGCCGCAGAACACACCGCGCACATGGCAAAGGCGGCCAACAACACGACCGCCACCCGTCTCAAACCCTTCTGTGAATCATGATACTGCATGGGGAAACCTCTCAATGCGGATTGCGGAATGCGGATTGTGGAATCAGGAAATTAAAGCAAGCTCTTCTATTTATCATTCCACAATCCGCATTCCGCAATCATTATTTCAGAATCTCTCCGGTCTTCATGGACCAGAGGACCAGGTCAAGCTCGTCGAAGTCAATGTTGATGTCGCGTGCGAATTGTTTGAGTCTCTCCTCCGTCCATAGATAACGTGCGCGGGTCGTGGGCGGCTGCGGCGATTCGATGACGCCCAGTTCCGAGAGGCTGTGCAGGATATGCTTATCCAGTATCCCGTAGCCCTTCAGGCCCACGTTTCGCAGGAAGTGGCTAGCCTCTTTATAGCCTAGACCTTTGATGCGCTTCTCTTTCGCCAGCCAGTCGCGTCTGTCGAGCGGGTCCTCGAATCCTTTGAGTCGCTCGCGCAGGCGCAGGCGGCAGTCTGCCAACAGGAATGATCGCGTGGCGACGATATAGCCGGGACGCGACACAGGATAGCGATGCTTGCCGGTCAGCGCACGAGTCAACTCTTCGTGCTCTCCATCAAGGAGCAGATGCTTGACGGCTTCAACCGAGCGCAGGCCCATCCGCGCAGACGCTCCGGCAGTAAAAATGCAGTAGACCAGTTCTTCCCAGAGGCGCCTGTCCGAGCCTTCTTCCCAGACGGCTTGAAACTCTGCGAGACGCGCGCGAATCAAAGAAGCTCGCGCTTTGTGCGTCGCCTGGATGTTTTCAATAGTGACAGGATGGTTGCTTGGTCGCACAAGGTTGTCTACGCCGTGGATTTTATGAGCGTGCTCGCGCCATTGTCAACAAAATGGTCGTCAACGCCCGGACAAACATTACAACATCGGGCGCGCGTGTGCATCCCCTCAAACCCTTTATCTCATCTTAAGGCTCGCGTCCGCCGCCGCTTCAGCGAAATTTTCAGAGGTTCGAGCGGACGTTGCTATGCTATACTGCATGCATTCAATTCCCCCTGGATATTTTTTTTTGCGGAGAGAGATAAGATGATCGAGCAAGGGTTCGCACGCCGTTTCGTTCTCACCCTGATTCTTTTATTAACCTGCGCGAGCATGACTGTCAACGCGTTGGCCCAGGGCACGTCCGTCGCTCCAACAGAGCAGACTGATAAGACGACAACGACGCGGCCTCTCGTCCACCCGACGATTTTAACTTATCCGACGCCCGCCCGGACCACCGACGCGCAGCCCGCGACCATCGCGCCGGACATCGCGCAGCCTGCTTATCAAACTCTGTTGACGGGCGACCAGGGCGTGTTAGTCGAAACGATGGACGGGAAGATGCTGGCCTCGCTCAACGCGGAAGAGGCTTTCAATCCTGCCTCCGCCGTCAAGCTGGCGACGGCGCTCGACGCGCTCAAGACCTTTGGCCCACAGCATCGCTTCGTGACCGCTGTCTGGACCAACGGCTCTTTCGACGCCGCGACCGGGACCATCACGGGCGACCTCATCATCTCCGGGCGCGACCCTTCTTTTCATTACGAGCACGCGGTCATGCTCGCGCACGAACTGAACCGGCAGGGCATACGCACGGTGACGGGCAACCTCTTCGTCGCGCCCGGCTTTACGATGAACTTCGATGGGTCCGCGCAGCGTTCCGGCGATCAACTCTACGATACGCTCGATGTCGCACGCCGCCCTGCGAGAGCGACCCGCGCCTGGGAAGAAGAACGCGCGGCGATGGGCGATGCGGCGAGTTTCAAAGGCATCACTCCGAGCGTCGCCGTGATGGGCGCGGTCTACGTTGATTCAGTGCCCGCCAACGCTCGCCCTTTACTGGTTCACCGTTCGAGCACGCTCGTGGATGTGCTCAAAGTCCTGCTCTGCTATTCAAATAATTTCATGGCCGAGCGCATCGGCGATACCCTCGGCGGGCCACAGGGCCTCCAACGTTTTCTCACCAGCACAATCGGCATCAACCCTGCGGAAGTATCGCTCAGTTCGACGAGCGGCCTCGGCATCAATCGCGTCACGCCGCGCGCGATGATGAAAATCTATAGGGCCTTGCGCGACGAATTGATGCAGCATCAACTCTCGCCCTCGGACATTTTGCCGGTCGCGGGCGTTGACCCTGGGACGCTGCAAAAACGTTATACGTCTGGCGCGTCGCGCGGCAGCGTGATCGGGAAAACGGGCACGCTCGGAAGGACCGATGGCGGCGCGAGCGCGCTCGTCGGGCAGATGCGGACGCGCAGCGGCGAAACGCTCCTCTTCGTCATCTTCAACCGTCACGGCAATGTCGGGCGCTTTCGCCAGAATCAGGACGTGCTCGTGACGGAGATTCAAAATGCACGCGGCGGCCCGGCCCCATTCGCCTACACACCCGTCACGCTCGCCATGCGCCTCAACAACACAGAAGTTGACCCGGCAGCAGCCGGACGCAAAGACGAGTATGAATCTGGAGCGAACTAAAAAAGCAGAGGCTAGAGGTTAGAGGCTAGTTAAAAACACTTTGCCTTTAACTAGCCTCTAACCTCTAGCCTCTAAACTAAAGACGCCCCGGCGGCCTGAGAGTCGCCGGGGCGCTTTACGTTCCGCTCGCACGCTGCGTGCGGAGCCGCGCACGAGGGAACGATTCCTTGGTTAGTTAATCGAGGGCGCTCTCACGTCCTGGTTGTAGCCTTCGCTTGAGAAGGAGCGCCGCACCGCAACTCCCTTCAGGCGTTTTTAACTTCGGCTACATCCGCGCCGCTGAAACGCTCTCTCACTGGTCCAACATGAACGGGGCACGCGCCAAGAGAGACACGCGCCCGCCCTTGCTATTAGCAAATGCTGAGCCGCACCGAAATAACGCCCGCTCGAAGCCGTTTAACTCCCGCTGCCGGTGTCTTTCAGCGAGGATAAAGATTCGCGCGCGGGCCTGTTTTGCGAGTGTTTGGCCCCTCTTTTATGTTTCCCTGAGTAACGGCTTGATGTAGCGCGTGCGTCTCTGACGAGTTTGATAAAGTGTGAAGCGTAGTTCACAGTCCTGCCACGTAAAGTGACAATTCGCATCCGTGCTTGATGCCGTTGGCGGTACTGGCATGGACGCTGTGTCGTTCCGGTCTCGTGCTCTTGCACATCGCTCTAAACCCCTGCTTGACACATCAACGCTTCACGATGAATGATAAACAACAGAGTCCGCAGGCCAACGGTCAACATGCGGAAGCAAAGACGGCAACAACTTTTCTTCCGGCTCAAGACTCCTGACTCCGAGACTCCTGACTCCATCATGCCTGACATACTGCTCGTTGAAGATAAAGACAGCTTGCGGCGCGTGCTGCGCCTGACGCTGGAGACGGCTGGCTACACTGTGACCGAAGCGGCTGAGACGCGCGCGGCCATCGCCGAAATCTCACGCGCGCCGCATCGCATCATCCTCACAGACCTGCGTATGCCGCACGGCTCCGGCCTGGATGTGTTGCGTGCCGCGCGCGCGGCGGACCCTGATGTGCCCGTCGTCCTGATGACCGCCTACGGCTCGATTGACGAAGCCGTGCAGGCGATGAAGGACGGCGCGCAGGACTTCTTACAGAAACCCGTTGACTCGAATCACCTGCTGCTGCTGGTCGAACGCGCGCTGGAACAGACACGCTTGCGCACGGAAAATATTCTGCTGCGCGAAGAGTGTTCCAGGCGTTATGGCTTTCCGCGCATCATCGGCGAATCCGAAGTCATCAAGCGCGCCGTGGCTGAAACGCAGCGTGTCGCCACGACCGAAGCGACCGTCCTCTTGCTCGGCGAATCGGGCACGGGCAAAGAGCTTTTCGCGCGCGCCGTGCATCATCTCTCCGCGCGCAGGGACAAAGCCTTCGTCGCTATCAACTGCGCCGCGATTCCCGAAACCCTGATTGAGAATGAACTCTTCGGCCACGAGCGCGGCGCATTCACGGGCGCGGGCGAACGCCACCAGGGAAAGTTTGAACTCGCATCCGGCGGCACTGTCTTTCTTGATGAGATAGGCGAACTGCCGCTCGCCGTGCAGGGCAAGCTGCTGCGCGCGATAGAGGAGAAAACCGTGGACCGCATAGGCGGACGCGCGCCCGTTCACGTTGATGTGCGCGTCGTCGCCGCGACCAACAGGGATTTGCGAGCGGCTGCCGAGAGCGGAGAGTTTCGCCGCGACCTCTTCTTTCGTCTCGCCGTCTTCCCGATAGAGATTCCGCCTTTGCGCGAACGCGAACGCGACGTGCTCCTGCTCGCGCGCCACTTCGCCGCGCAACTCGGCAAGGAACTGCGCGGGCGCGAGGCCGTCTTGAGCGAAGCATCCGAACAGGCGCTCAACGCTCACGCCTGGCCCGGCAACGTGCGCGAACTTGAGAACGCCATCGAGCGCGCCTGTATTCTCTCAGACACCTCTATGCTTGAGCCGCAGGACCTCGGTCTTTGGGCCAACACGAAGAATGAGCCTGAGACGTTCAACGAACTGGACCTCAACGGCACACTCTCCGAAGCCGCCGAGCGCGCCGTCAGCTTCGTCGAACGACGCAAGATTAGCGAAACTCTCAAGGCCCACGACGGCAACAAAACGCGCGCGGCGGAAACCCTCGGCGTGAGCTATAAAACGCTCCTCACCAAGATTAAAGATTACAATCTCTAAGCCGAAGATGAATTCAAAGGCGGATAAGGAAACGAGCGTGAGCGAAATTGGACCAGCATCGGACACGGAGTCCGAGCCGGTCGCAAGCGTTCAAGAACAAGAGATGCAAACGGACGAACAGGGTGGACCAGTCGGCACGCAAGGCTCGACTGGTCCAATTGGCCCAACTGGTCAAACGAGGCTCGAAGACGCGAAGACGACCACGGATGCGGGCGTCATCGCTGGCGAAACCGAAATCCCCGTCGGGGCCATCCCCGTAGAAACGGACGGCGATCAATCGAACGCGCGACGCGAACGACAGGCGAGCACGGGCAAGTTTGCCTTTCTCGTCGGCGCGGGGATTCTCTTGAGCCGCATCATCGGACTCGTACGCCAGAGAGTCTTCGCCTACTACTTCGGCACGAGCGACGCCGCAGACGCCTTCAACGCGGCCTTCAGGATTCCCAACTTCCTGCAAAACATCTTCGGTGAAGGCGCTCTCTCAGCCTCCTTCATTCCCGTTTACGCCAAGCTCCTCGCGCGCGATGATGAAGAGGAAGCGACGCGCGTGGCGAGCGCCATCCTCACGCTGCTCGCGCTGACGACTTCCGTCATAGTTCTCTTAGGCGTACTCACCACGCCCTACATCATCAACGCCATCGCGCCCGGCTTCGAGGGCGAAAAACGCGAACTCTGCATTCGTCTGGTCAAGATATTGTTTCCGGGCGCGGGCCTGCTCGTGATGTCCGCCTGGTGTCTCGGCGTCCTCAACAGCCACCACAAATTCTTTCTCTCGTACACCGCGCCGGTCGTCTGGAATGTCGCCATCATCACGGCGCTGCTCGTCTTCGGCAGGCACGAAGGCCAACTGGATCAGCTTCAATTGGGCCAATTCCAGTTTCACCTCGCGGAGATGGCCGCCTGGGGTTCCGTCGTCGGCAGCGCGTTACAATTCCTGGTCCAGCTTCCGACGGTCTTAAGATTGGTCAAACACCTGCGCCCTGTGCTGGACCTCGCCACGGCCAACATCCGCACCGTCATACGAAATTTTTTCCCTGTCTTCTTCAGTCGCGGCGTCGTGCAGATCTCCGCGTTCGTGGATGCGCTGCTGGCTTCCCTGCTGCCGACGGGCGCGGTCGCCGCGCTGACCTATGCGCAGAGTCTTTATACTCTGCCCGTGAGCCTCTTCGGGATGAGCGTTTCGGCGGCGGAACTGCCAGCCATGTCCAGTGCGCTCGGCAACGAGCAGGAGGTCAACGAACAACTTCGCAAGCGTCTGGACGAAGGTCTCCAACGCATAGCCTTCTTCATCGTCCCTTCCAGCATGGCTTTCATCGCGCTCGGAGATGTCATTGCGGCGGTCCTCTACCAGACCGGAAGATTCAATCACGACGACGTACTCTATGTCTGGGGGATTCTGGCAGGCTCTACCATCGGGCTGCTCGCCTCCACGCTCGGCAGGCTCTACTCTTCCACTTACTACGCGCTGCATGATACGCGCACGCCGCTCAAGTTCGCCGTGGTGCGTGTCTTTCTGACGACGGTCCTCGGCTACCTGTGCGCGATTCCGCTGCCGACTCTCCTCGGCCTGGACCAGAAATGGGGCGTCGCGGGTCTCACCGCTTCGGCTGGCATCGCTGGCTGGGTGGAATTCATACTGCTGCGGCTCAGGCTCAATCGCCGGATTGGCGGGACGGGACTGCCGCTCTCCTACGTCGCCAAACTCTGGGCGAGCGCCGCCATTGGCGCTGGCGTCGCGTGGGCCATCAAGCTCGCCATCGGCGCACATCATCCCTTCATCATCGCCCTGCTCGTCCTCGGCGCTTATGGATTGATTTACTTCGGCATCACTTCCGCGCTCGGCGTCGGCGAGGCAAGCAAGGTCTTCAAACGCTTCTTCCGCCTTATCCGTGAGCGCAGATGACAAAGAAGTTAACGGCACTGTTATCAGGAATAGCCGCCTCCTCTGCTCGACAAAAAATTTCCGGCTCTCTTTTCGGAAATCTCCGCTCATTAACAGTTTGTTTTTATTAATCTCTTACTGGATATGGCAAACCGCAGACGGGAGCGGTCTGTCTTGAAGAGAATTTTTCCTGGTATTCGGACGGGTTTCGTAGTAAACAGAGTGCGGCAAATCACCAACCAGACATAGAACAATAAGGAGTTCGGCATGAGCAGATTCTTCTCTAAGTTAGCGCTGAGCGTGGCAGCGCTCGTCATTCTTGGCCTGACAGGCAGTAATGCGTACGCGGACGGCATTGTCTTTGCCGGTGAGAATCACGACAAATTGGTTCCGCCTCTCAGTGTTCTCAATCTGCAAGGCCATCCGTCAGAGACGGGCGGTGTAAGCTGGAATGGACATGGTGATGTCGAGTTTGGAGACACTATCAGAGGTCAGAATCACAACAACACATTCACGCTCGGCCAGTTTGGCATCACCAACGCCAATCAACTGGTGATTAACCTCAACATCAATGAGCCACAACCGGCGGGTGGTCCCTTTGACCCTCTGACGCTCAACACTCTGGTCCTGACTGGCTATGACCAGCATGGCAACGTCGCCTATACGGCTTCGTTGCTTGGCGGGCCGCTCGACTTAACGCAATTTCAGCAGGCGAAGGGTTCGACCGCAGATTTTGCCTTTGGCCTGGACGCAGCGGCGGCAGCAAGATTGAACGCCGCGCTGGCGGCAAACCCGAATCTCCGGCTTGGATTATCATCCTCGCTCACCAATACACAGGCCGGACCAGAGGCTTTCGGTATCGCTAAGGGTGTAGGGCCGACGGCGGTTCCCGAACCGGCCTCAATGGTCCTGCTCGGCACGGGTCTTTTAGGCGCAGCCACAGCGGCGCGCAAACGGCGTCAAGCCCACAAAGAAGAATAGCTCCGGCGCAACTTACAGGCTTCATGTTGCGCTCCGGTCTGTCTCCGTTGATGAACACGGGTCAGCTTCTTCAGGCGAGCCGGAACCCGTGCTTATCCACGCCAGTGGATACATATGAGAGCCGGGGCAACGCCCCCGGAACTCTCGCCACCATACAATTCGACCCTGCAAGAGCCGCACATTCAACATTGAGGTGCGACCCTTGCAGGGTCGAATTCTATTCTGGACCATAAACCGGGGCGATGCTCTACGAGCTTGCCCCCGGCTCTCACAGGTTGCCCTTTCAGGGCACAGGTAGCTTTCAGACAGCCTCTCAGATTTTTTCCGCAAAAATGAAGTTTTTTCTGAAGGAGAGCGTGCATTAGTTATTTACTAGAGATACCGAAGAAACGGGAAGGCTGGACGAAGCGGCAGGCGGGCGGCGGGAAAATCGGAAGACAAAAGTGAAGCAGGAGCGTCAAATGCGCCCTGCCTTTATTTTTGCCTTTTTGTCCCTGCCTTTTATCCTGGCCCCTGACGCTTTCGCCCTTCGCCTTTCTCCTTTCCCCTTTTTCATTTATCATCCCAACTCATGCAGAAGGTGATACCAGCGGCGTTGATGCGCGAGCTTGACCGCTTAACCACGGAGCGGTTTGCGACGCCCTCCGTGCTGCTCATGGAGGCAGCCGCAGCCGCAGCCGCGCAGGCCATCGCCGCGCGTTTCTCCCATCATCTTTCGCGCAAGTCCGCCCTCATACTCTGCGGGCGCGGCAATAACGGCGGAGACGGGGCGGCGCTCGCGCGTGCCCTCTGGCTGGCCGGGGCGCGTGTTCACTTAGTGCTCTTCGGGCGCGTCGCAGAGACGATTGGAGACGCCTTCGCGAATTTCGAGATCGTGCGGCATCTGGCGGGTTACGGGGCAGGCTCGCACACGTCGCCGCCGCCTCTCAGTTTCCGCGAGTGCGAGGCCGTCTCCGATTGGGAAGAGATTGCGAGCGCTCGTCACAGCTACGACATTATCGTTGACGCGCTCTTCGGCACGGGACTCACGCGCCCGCTCGCGGGTATTTATCTACAGGTCATAGAACACCTCGACCTCATCCGCGAGGCGCGACTCCGCGCGCAACAAACGCATCCCCTGATCGTCTCTCTGGACATTCCTTCCGGCCTCGACGCGGACCGTGCAGAACTCATCGGTAAAGCCGTCAGCGCGGACCTCACGATTACCTTCACCGCTCCGAAACCCGCGAACGTCCTGCCGCCCGCCTCGCACCACTGCGGCCAACTCGTCATCGCCAGCATAGGCACTCCGCCCGCCCTGCTCGAAGCCGCCTCATCCGAACTCTTTCTGGTTGAGGAAGAGGACGCGCGCTCATGGCTGGTCCAGACGCGCTACACGCCGGACTCTTACAAGAACACGCACGGCCACGCGCTCGTCATAGCGGGTTCGCGGGGGATGGCGGGCGCGGCTGTTCTTTGTAGCAACGGGGCGATGCGCGCTGGCGCGGGACTGGTGACAGTGGCGACGCCAGCCTCCGCGCAAGCCTCTGTCGCGGCGCGTGCCTTGCCGGAAGTCATGACCACGGCCTTAGCGGAAACTGAAAACGGCGCGGCGAGTTTCGCGGCCTACGAGCAGATTCAACAACTGACCTCGCGGGCCAACATCATCGCCATCGGTCCGGGTCTCTCCGCGTCGGACGAAGAGACGCGCAGGCTTGTGCGCGCGACCATTGAAGGTCGCACGACTCCCATCTTGATTGATGCCGATGCGCTCAACGCGCTCGCGCCCTGGTCCAATAATTTGCGCGGCTCAAGGGAACATCCCTTGATTCTCACGCCGCACCAGGGAGAGATGCTGCGCCTCCTTGGGACAGATGATAAGAGTGCGCTCGCGGATCGCGTCAGCGTCGCGCGCGAGTTCGCCACCGCTCATGAGTTGATACTGGTCCTGAAGGGAACGCGCACGCTCATCGCTGGCCCGGACGGGCGGGTCTTTATCAATCCGACGGGCAACGCCGGGCTGGGGACGGCGGGCGCGGGCGATACTTTGACGGGCATCATCGCTGGCTTTAACGCGCAGGCTTTTGCGACGTTGAAGGATGAGACGGATGCTCTCTCTGCGACCATCGCGGCGGTCTATCTGGGCGGGATGGCGGGCGACCTCGCGGCGCGCGAGCGCGGGATGCGCTCCCTCACGGCGTCGGACATACGCGAGCATCTGGGCGCGGCCATCTGCGCGCTCGATGCTCCTGGAGAAGCGCCATGAGCACGGACGCTTCGCAAGGCTTACTCCCGACGGGTAATTGGACCAGCAAGAGCGATGAAGACACTCTCTCGCTCGGCGCACGCATCGGTGAACGTCTCAAAGGTGGTGAGATACTCCTCCTCGATGGCCCGCTCGGCGCAGGCAAGACCATTTTAGTCAAAGGCATCGCCAGCGCGCTCGGCGTTGACGAGGATGAAGTGACCAGCCCATCCTTCACCCTCGTCAATCTCTACACGGGCCGACTCAGGCTCTACCACCTGGACCTGTATCGCCTGAACGAAGGCGCGGAGGCGGCGCACGCCGTTGATCTGGAAGAGTTGCTGACGGATGAACAGGCGGTCGTCGTCATCGAATGGGGCGCACGCCTGGGCCGCTATCCCCTGCCCTCTCCCGTCTATCACGTTTCGATTGATGGAGACGGCGATGCCCCGCGCGAGATAGTCATTAGTTTACGGTGAACAGTTTCCAGTTTTGAGTTTTCAGCAAACTGCGATTGAGAGAAGCGGCGGGTTATCTGATTTTCATTGCCGACACTAACTTGACTATCGGGGTTCGAGACTGAATACTGTTAGCTGAAAACTGTAAAGTGAAAAAGGAGAATAGAAAATGCCGTATCCAGAATTTATGATTTACCCGATGAGACAGGAGCTAAGCAGGCTCGGCGTGGAGGAATGGAAGACGCCTGAGCAGGTCGAGGAGGGTATCAATCAAAGCAAGGGGACGTTGATGTTGGTCGTCAATTCCGTCTGCGGTTGCGCGGCGGGCAAGGCGCGTCCGGGCATCGCGCAGGCGCTCCAACATGAGGCCAGACCGGACAAAGTGGCGACCGTCTTCGCCGGGGCAGACATCGAAGCGACGGAAAAGGCTCGCAGTTATTTCAAAGGCTACCAGCCCTCTTCGCCCTCCGTCGCCATCCTCAAGGACGGCCAACTCGTCTACATGCTGGAACGCTCCCAGATTGAAACCAGAGGCCCACAGCAAATCGCGGAAGAACTGACGCGCGCCTTCGACGAGCACTGCGCTAACACCACAGCAGCCGCCAGCAAGTAAGCGAAGGCAAAAAGCAAGCCTCAAAAAAACGAAAGCGCAAGCGTCCTCACTTACGCTTGCGCTTCCTGGCGGAGACATTCAGCCTCAACGCCGATTAACTAAAAATCTACGATAAGTTGGCCCAACGGTCAAACGCCCACACCTTCCATCCGCACCTGTTAACCAGTACAACTCATAGCCGGGCACATTGCTTCAACGGGTGCTGGCGTGAAGGATGGTCAAGCCGACAATCTCATCGCCTTCATAACGGATGATGACATCGTCATCCGTCAGTTCGCTGTCCGTAGCATGCGATGGCTTCTTAAAATTGATATACATGACATCGGCTTCGGCATCGTAACTGGACCAGAGATAACGATGTGGCGAGAGCATGACAGCCGGAACGATGCGTAGATATTCGGTTAAGTTTTGGAAGGCCATATCTGCTGTCTCCGGTCTAGTCGCGTCAATCTTTTAGTCAAGAATGCGGTTATGATGAATCCATCTGCCGCACTCGCTTCACGATATACTACAATGAGAGCCTTATCTGCTTCCACCCTTCGGACTGCCATAAGTTCGCTCGCACCACCGGCCAGAACTTTTTCGGCATCAGTAATCGTTCGGAGCACATCTGCGCGCATCCCGCTCAATTCGACATGCTCCTCCGCGATGTGAGACCAACGCTCGTCAGTCAAACGAATGGGGATGCCGTTGCGTGAGATGACAGTCTCAGTCATTGAAGTATTGACTCCTTTTATGCAACGTCGAGTTGGGCCAACAAGGGGAAATGGTCGGAGGCTTTGGCGACTGTTGCGGGTTGGCGGATGACCTGGCAGGAAGAGAGGCGTGGGGCGTGTGCGTCGGGGAGGAAGATGTAGTCGAGGCGCAGGTGAGGGTCCCAGGTGGGGAAAGTGTAGCCCTTGTCGTCAGGGTAGAGGTAGCGATAGCCGTCCAGATAGTGCGCGTCGAGCATGACCTGGATGGTGTCGCGTTGGATGTCACGCCCGCTAATCCAGATTAAGGCTCGAATCCAGGCGGGCATGCGTTGGGTGTCCAGAATTTCGCCGGGCGCGAGGGTGTTGAAATCTCCGAGCAGGACGTGAAAGCCGTGCTGGTGTTCCTGTATGCCTTTGAGCAGCGCGTGTATTTCGCGTGCGCGCCTGCGCTCGCTCCATTTGGAGAAGCGCGCGGTGAGATGCAGGCCGAAGATACGCAGGTCGTGGTTCGCCGGGACGATTTCCAGAAACGAATGTTTGGAGCCGACGGGGTAATGCCACTGGTGATGCGCGATCTTGAGACGGCTCAGGAAGGCTATGGAGTGTTTGCTTTGCGCGGCCCAGTAGGGCATCTCCGTCTTGCCGGATAAGCCCTCGATCACGCGCGGGTCCGTCGCTTCCTGAAAGACTACCAGATCGGGCGCGATGCCTTGGATGACCTGTGCCAGTTGCGCCTCTCGCTCGCGCCCGCCGAAGCGTATGTTATAGCTGAGCAGTTTGAGGGTCACGCGGATTCGTCCGCCTCTATGAGGGTGAAGTAACGCTGACCGAGAAGGACATCGCGTGTAAAAAGGACCAGATTTGAAGTTGCCTGGAAGTTGACTGGCCTTCGCGCGAGTTTTTGCAGCGACTCGCGCAGAGGATTGAGACCGGGCGCGATTGAAGGGTCTTTGTCTCCGAGCGGTTTGGTGTGCAGGGCGGGAATATAGAAGGCATCTTCGAGCCAGTATTCCATCACCCTGGAACCGATGAGCGTCACGTCCAGGTCGCTCGTGCCCTCGCCGTCCGCATCGAAGGGCGCGCCGTCTTCCCAACGCTCCGAAGTCACGACGCTGCCACGCAACGCCACGCCCGTGCCCTGCGGCAAGCCCTCGCGCAAGGTCTCACAGAATGACTCGAAACGCTGGCCGTCTCCACCGAATCCCAGTTTGACGATGCGCTCGCGTATCTCCTCTTCGCTCATCTCCTTCGGGTCTTGTCCCATGCTCGCTCTCCTTCTCTTTCAATTAAGCTTCGTTGGCCCAAGTATAAGTCAGTCGGGTCTAAACAGGAACAGCGTCAGGGTTCTTTCATTTTAAGATTAACCACAGAGTTCACAGAGCGCACAGATGAAAAAGAGTTTGATGAGGAGCAAGCTTGCTCCTCATCTTCCTGCTCTGTGCGCTCTGTGCGCTCTATGGATGATTTTCTGAGAGCGGCTAAGCCCTTGTGTTATTATCACGCTCGATGGTCGCCAGTTCCCCGCTCACCGTAGAGACTCCCGTCATTGAACTCTACCGCTTCGGCATTCCGCGCTTCGGTCAGCCGACGGCGCGCAAACTCGCGCTCGCCCTCGCCACGCTCGTCGGCAAGACGGATGCCAGCGAGGCCGTCATCGAAGACCTTCTCAACTACCTGCCGATGCGCTACGAGGACCGCTCGAACCTCGCGCGCATCAGCGACCTTTATGACGGGCTGGAGGCTTCGCTTGAACTCTACGTGAGAGTCGCGGGCGGCTTTCAGGTCGGCAAGAATCGTTCACCGAAAGCGCCACCGCTTTACATCTTCGAGATTACCGCCGGAGACCCTTTGCGGACCGGCAAGCCCGTCGTCGTGTGGTGGTTCGTGTCCGGGCGCGCGGCCCAGCGCATCGTCACTTACAACCGGCAGAGATTCGAGCGCGGCGCTCGCTTCGTCGCCTACGGGAAATGGGAGTGGGACACGCGGCGCAATACTTTCGCGCTCCGTCTCAACAAGCCGGACGAACTGGAAATGCTGCCCGGCACATGGACGCCGCCGGAGCACGCCCTCTTACAACTGGCCGAAGCGGAGGAGACAGAAGGCGATGCTGGTCCAGAAATAGAGTTGGGCGATGCGGGAGAGGCGCTCGATGTTGATGAGGAGAATGAGGACGATCCTTCGCTGGCGGCGATTCATGTGGGCCGTCGCGTGCCCGTCTATCGCAAGCTGGGAGAGTTTCGCGCCAAGCGTTTGCGCGAGATTATGCACGCCGTGCTGGAACAGCTTGACGACCAGAGCATAGGCGAGACGCTGCCCCCGGATTTGCTCGCCAGACAAAAACTGATAGGCCGCGCCGCAGCCCTCCGGCGCATACACTTTCCGGCGGAAGATGTCCCGCTCGCGGAATATGAACGCGCGCGCAGCCCGGCGCACCTGCGCCTCATCTTTGAAGAGTTTTTCTGGGTCGCGCTCGCGCTCGGCTTAAGGCGCGGCGAAAGAATCAAGGAAGCGAAGGGCGCTCTCATAGAACTCACGGACCTCGTGCGCGAACGCATCGCGTCCATCCTGCCCTTTCAGTTGACGAGCGCGCAGGAACGCGTCATCGCGCGTATCTTCGACGACATGCAATCGGATGCGCCTATGAACAGGTTGCTCCAGGGGGATGTCGGCAGCGGTAAGACCATCGTCGCGTTGCAGGCGATGCTGGCGGCGATAGAGAATAACTATCAGGCGGCGCTTATGGCCCCTACGGAAATCCTCGCCGAACAGCACGCGCGCAACGTCAAGAGACTGCTCGCCAGAACCCCATTCCGCGTCGAACTCCTCATAGGCAGCCTGCGCGCCGCAGAGAAAAAACGTCTCCATAAAGAGATCGCTCTGGGAGACGTACACGCCATCATAGGGACTCACGCGTTGATACAGGAATCGGTCCAGTTTCAAAAACTGGGCCTCATCGTGATAGATGAACAGCATCGCTTCGGCGTCCTGCAACGCGCGGAACTGCGCGCGCGCGGCTTCAACCCCGACGTGCTCGTGATGACCGCCACGCCTATCCCGCGTTCACTGGCGATGACCGCTTATGGCGATCTGGATGTCTCCGTGATTGACGAACTGCCGCCGGGCCGCACTCCCATCAAGACCGTCGTCGTTGGAGAGGACCAGCGCGCGGGCGTCTATAAGGGCGTCGAGCGTGAGGTGCGGGCAGGGCGACAGGCTTACGTCGTGTACCCGCTCATAGAAGAATCTGAGAAGATGGATTTGAAGGACGCGACGCGCATGTATGAACAACTGCGCGACCGCGTCTTTCCCAACTTCAATGTCGGATTGCTGCACGGCAAGATGAAGACCGCCGAGAAGGAAGAAGGGATGCGCCGCTTCGTCAACGGCGAGACTCACATCCTCGTGGCGACGACCGTCGTGGAAGTCGGAGTTGACGTTCCCAACGCTTCCGTGATGGTCATCGAACATGCCGAGCGCTTCGGCCTCTCGCAACTGCATCAACTGCGCGGGCGCGTCGGTCGCGGAGCCGAAAAGAGTTTCTGCGTCCTGCTCGCTTCGGAGAAACAGACGAGCGTCGCGCGCGAGCGCCTCGGAATTATGGAAGAGACTAACGATGGGTTTCGCATCGCGGAGAAGGACCTGGAAATTCGTGGGCCGGGAGAGGTGATGGGCACACGCCAGAGCGGACTCCCCACCTTCCGCATCGGCAATCTGGTCCGCGACGTGCTGATTCTTGAGGAAGCCCGCCGCGAAGCGGAACATTACCTGACCACGCGCCGCATGACACGCGAAGCCTCACGCCTCATCGAACACATCCGCGCAGACCCGCGCTTCGGCCTCGCAGCGGTAGGATAAAAGCAGGAGACAGAAGCCGGGAGCCAGGAGCCAGCATGAAGAGCATGCTATCGCTTTTCCTTCTGGCTCCTGGCTCCCGGCTTCTGTCTCCTGCCTTTCAGACTTACAGCGAGTTGAGGAATGTTATCAGCTGGTTCTTCTGCGTCGTGCTGAGCGAACGGTAGTTGTTAATCACGAAGGTGGCTTCGCCCGCGTGGCGCTGGATGGCAGTGTCACGCGTCAAATTCTCGCCGTCGTGCATCAAGCGGTCACGCGTACGCATGCCCCACAAAGGCGCTGTGCGTAGTTGATTCGCGCTTAGCTGGCCGCCGTTCTGGACGATGCCATCGCCTGTCCCTACGTCGTGCAGCAGAAAATCGCTGTAGGGGTGAATGATTTTGTTGCCGAGTTGCGCCGGGACTGTAAACGCCCCGCCGTTGATGACCGTCCCCGCCGGAGAGGTCGTGATTGAAGTAACGTGGCAGATGTTGCAACCTATCTGGTTGAACAGGGCCGCGCCTGTTTGCGCGTCCGCAGTCGCGGCGAGTGCTGTGTCGCGCGGCGGAACCTTCGTCCCACGCATGAACGCTGCGAAAGCGTCTATGTCGTTGTCAGGGTCTTCGCCGCATTTGACGCTCGGATTATTCGCGCAGGGCGTAGTGTCGGAAACAGGGTCGAACCCGGAGCCGAATCCCACGAAGCGGCCCAGGCTGGTATTCTCCACCAGGTTGAGACGGTTCGTGATGCCCTGCTCGTTGAGATAGGCATCGCTCGCAAAGGAGAGCAGGCTCGCCTGCTGATTCTTCCAACCGAAGCGACCGCCGCGTTTCTGGCCGGGTGCTTCAAGTACTGGAACCTGTATGAAAAGACCCGCGATCTGCCCGCCGCTCTGGCCCGGTTGATTATTGGCGATGGCGACGAGGGTGTTGCTATCAATGGCTTCAACGAAGCCGTCGCCGAGGATGTTGAGAGAGGTGCGGAAAGTACGCACTGTCTCCGCGCCCCCGACGCGTTCCTGAATCCCCGCGTTCGTCGCACGGTCATTGATAAGCGAGCCGCCCGGACCATCCACGAAGTTGCCCGCAGAGTCCTGGTGTCCGGCACGCAGTTCCGTGATCTGGCTGATGCCGCCGCTCACAGGATTCTGGTGACACTCGGCGCAACTCTGCGTGTTGTAGACGGGGCCGAGACCTTTAGCGATGTCGTCTCTCTCCTCGAACACTGCCATGTCGGCATTGAAAGTCGCCTGGGAGATTGAATTGTTGGTCAGATTGTCAAAGCCTGCGGGGGCTTCTGTCGCGCCCGTCTGACTCTGAACGCTTCTGGTGAAGGCCATTGGGAGGAAGAAGGCCGCAATGAATAACATTAACGCAAAAATTTTGAGAAGCTTCATGTCCGTATTCCCTCCTAGCAAGTGGGGGACCCACTTTTTGAAGTGAAAAGTTCTGGGCGCTTTTCGTTGGTAAGCAGTGGTAATCGGTTTGTAGCCCAGTTCAGTGGTCTTGCTTATTTACCAGGGAACCTGTGAATATTTGATCGGTCCATTTCTGGATCATCAATCAGAAGTAAGCGCAGGCGAGGTCCGTCTGCTCAGGCCAGTCTCGGCACAGAGACAATTATGGATTCTCACTCAAACGGCTGCGAAGATGTGGCTCATGCGGGAACACGAGCACAGACCTTATCCGCCGGTCAAGTGATAAACCTTCCCCCACTTCGGACCATTAATCCGAAGCAGTGAGAGTCTAATTGCTCTGGGCTGAGAGACTGTAGATTGGTAAGACTTCCGCTTGTTGTGATGCTTGTGCTTCATGAGGGCCGGTGATGTTAAAGCAAGGGCAGCGTCATCGCCGGACAAAAGAAGCAGGAGCAGAATAATCACATCAACTACAAATGTCAACGATTTTAGCGCACGCTGGGCCAATCATGGTCCAACCCCTGGTCCAATTATTGAAACGCCTTTCCGCTCGCATGAGAGACCGCCCGTCAGGTCTCAACTTAATTCAACGGGCCGGGCTTGAGAGTTTGGACTTCAGACTTTAGACTGGCATTCATCGTGCGTGTTATCGCGGGAACATATCGCGGGCGCAACTTGCGCAGCCCTCCTTCGATGGCGGTCAGGCCCACCTCCGACCGCCTGCGCGAGACGCTCTTCAACGTCATCGCGCCGCGCATAGAGGGGGCGCGATTCCTGGACCTCTGCGCAGGCTCTGGCGCGGTCGGCATCGAAGCCCTCTCGCGCGCCGCGTCGCATGTCACCTTCGTGGACCGCTCGCGGAAGATGTGCGGCCTCGTCGAATCCAATCTGGACCTGTGCGGTGTGCCGGAGGAGATGACGGAAGTGTTGATGGCCGAAGCCGGAGAATTTTTGCGGCGGACCCGCACGCGCGGCGGCGAAGGGTGGGACATCATCTTTTTTGATCCGCCTTATGCGCTCGAATACGCGCCCGTGCTCCAGGCGCTCGGCGCTCCTGAAAGTAAACTGCTGCGCGAAGACGGATTGTTCATCGCAGAGCATCATCACAAGAAGGAACTCAAAGACGAACTCGGCCTCCTCCGTCGCTGGCGTATTCTCAAACAGGGCGACTCGTCTTTGAGTTTTTACGAAAGACAGTAGTAGATTAGAGGCTGGAGACTGGAGGCTAGTCAAAGCAGCAAGGTTTTTAACTAGCCTCCAGTCTCCAGCCTCTAGCCTCTAAATTTTTATGCTTGTACTTGGAATCGAGAGTTCTTGTGATGAAACGGCGGCGGCTGTCGTGAGGGATGGGCGCGAGATGGTTTCGTCTGTCATCGCGTCGCAGATCGAGACGCATAAACGCTTTGGCGGGGTTGTGCCGGAACTGGCCTCGCGCGAGCATCTGGACAAGATTGTGCCGGTGGTCGTGGAGGCTCTGGCGCGCGCTCGTGTTGAGCAGGAGCAACTGGACGGCATCGCCGTCACAATTGGACCAGGATTGGTCGGGTCATTGCTCGTCGGTGTCTCGTATGCCAAGGCGATGGCTTTCGCTCTCGACAAGCCGCTCGTCGGCGTCAATCACATAGAGGGACACATCTATTCCGTCGTGTTCGAGAACCCGCCGGTCAACTATCCGGCGCTGGCACTGATCGTCTCCGGCGGGCACACGAATCTCTTTCTGGTGCCGGAGCCGTGCAAGTACAAGGTGGTGGCGCGGACGAGGGATGACGCGGCGGGCGAGGCTTTCGACAAGGTGGCGAAGATGCTGGGGCTGAGTTATCCGGGTGGTCCAATTATAGAGCGGCTGGCGCGCGAGGGGAATCCACGCGCGGTGCATTTCGCGGTGCCCAGGATGGGCGACGGGCGACCCGATTTTAGTTTCAGCGGGTTGAAGACCGCCGTCTCCAAGCACGTCCGCGAAACGGGGCTGAAGGCGGTCGCGGATGGAGAGGAACCTTCACAGGCCATCAAGGATTTGTGCGCCAGCTTTCAAAGCGTCGTCGTGCGCTCGCTGGTCGGAACGATGGAGCGTTTGGCGTTGGAACATCACCCGCGCACGCTCATCGTCGCGGGCGGTGTGGCCTGCAACCAGGCGCTCAGGGGCGCGGCGCAGGAAGCGGCTGAGCGTTTGGGGCTGCCTGTCTATTTCCCTTCGATGCATCTCTCGACGGACAACGCGGCCATGATCGCCGCCGCCGGGACAGTCAAGTTAAAGGCTGGCGAGCGCGCGGGGCTGGACCTCAATGCGGATGTCTCTTTGCGGCTGCAAAATGTTGATGTCGAAGACGAGGCGCTGCGTCGCAGCCGTGTTCGTTACAGGTTATAAAAGTTTTCGAGCGAGAGCCTTCTGATAAGCGCTGCCTAAAATGCTAGAGCCGCTTTGCCGATCAAAGCAAAGCGGCTCTATTGCGCCAGCAAAGGTCCACGAGGCGATATTCGGTAAAGAATATCTGGACCAGTCACCGGCGATTCCGTGCGACCTCTGACCCTTCAGAGGAGCGGATGGCTATATTCTTCGCAAACTTGACGCGCTTCTGAGCGTCAAGGTCAATCGTAATCACATCACCCTCACGCACATCCTTGAGCGAAACGACGCGTCCTTCGATAGTCACATTCGTATCCGCGCGGTTAATCGCGATGACATGCTCAACGCCCGTCTGGGCCATCACAGAGATGTGCTCGTCCGTCACCTCGACCACTTTGGCGTTGACCAGCCGCGTGTCTGTGTCCTTGCCGTCATCGCCGCCGGATGCGGCGCGCGCGGCTGTGGCAGAGAAGGTTAAGAGAAGGGCCGCGAAAATTGCTGCGAGGTGTTTGTGTCTCATCTTTTATGCTCCAAACAGGTTTCTCAGATTCCGGGAGAGTCAAAGATTTCCAAAATCATAGATTGTCTGAGCAACACACATGCCGCAGCGTTGAGAGAGAGACGCAAAGAGGCGAACGCTCTTCTTTACTTTGAGATAGCGATTATTGCGGGATTATTGCGAGACCCGTTGTGAACAATTATGAGACAGCGTCTTCATACCTTGTCTGAGCCGCTTGTATGATTGCGGAACAACGAAGACAGAGGCTGGAGGATGGGAAAAGAGGTCAGAGGTGAGAGGCTAGTGAAAGACAACAGTTCTTTACTAGCCTCTAGCCTCCAGCCTTTGTCCTTATCATCCGAACATGTTGCGGACCTTATCCATGAGACCCTTGTCTTCCAGGTCCTTGGTTTCTATTTCGGAGAGTTGTTCGAGCAGACGCCTTTGTTCGCGTGTCAGCGTGGTCGGGGTGATGACCTTGACGATGAAGATGAGGTCGCCGCGCCCGCGTCCGCCGAGGACGGGCAGACCCTCGCCCCTCAGACGAAAATCCTGTCCGCTCTGTGTGCCCGCAGGAATCTTGTACGGCTTCTGACCGTTGAGAGTCTTGACGTTGATTTCCGCGCCGAGTGCGGCCTGTGCGAAGGTAACGGGCACGGTGGTGTAGAGATGGCTTCCCTGTCGCTCGAACTGTTCGTGCTCATGGACATGTATGACGACGTAAAGATCGCCGGATGGTCCACCCTGCATGCCGGACTCGCCTTCGCCCTGCACGCGCAGGCGCGAACCTGTCTCGACTCCCGCAGGAATCTTGACCTCCATCGTCCTCTCTTTTTCGACGCGGCCTGCGCCCTTGCACGTCTGGCACGGATTACGAATGATGCGACCAGTGCCTCGACAGGTGCTGCAAGTGCGGGCGACGGAGAAGAAGCCCTGCTGATAACGGACCTGGCCCATCCCGGCGCAGGTCTGGCAGCTTTCCGGCTGCGTGCCTTCGGCAGCGCCGGAGCCTTTGCAATCGTCGCAGGATTCGAGACGCGGAATACGCAGGCTCGCAGTCATGCCAGCCGCCGCCTCTTCCAGAGAGATTTCCAGATCGTAGCGCAGGTCCGAGCCTCTTTGCGCGGTAGTCCTGCGCGCGCCCCCGGCCCCGCCGCGACCCTGCCCGCCAAAGACATCTCCGAAGCCGAAGAGGTCGCCCAGGATGTCTTCGATACCGCCGAAGCCGGGCGTACCCCAGCCCGCCGAAGCGGCACTGCTCGACACGCCCGCATGGCCGAAGCGGTCATAGCGCCCGCGTTGCCCTGCATCCGAGAGGACGGAATATGCCTCCGCTGCCTCTTTGAATTTGTTTTCGGCTTCCTCATCACCCGGATTCTTATCTGGATGATAACGCACCGCGAGACGACGGTAGGCGCTCTTGATTTCCTGATCCGTGGCCGTCTGGCTGACACCCAAAATTTCGTAATAATCGCGTTTGCTCATCTAACTCTCATCAATACCCTTTCAACACCCATCTTAGTATAAGCGACGAGCACACAGCAAATGAGAGGCTGGCGGTTAGAGGCTGGAGGCTGGTGAAAAACAGATGTCTTTACTAGCCTCTAACCTCCAGCCTCTTCTTATTTACTTACCTCTTCGACTCCCGAATCGGCGCTGACGGAGTTGAACATGGCGTTGGTGAGTTGGGCCGCGACCTGCTCGACCAGTTCGAGCGCCTGGCTGAGCTTTTCCTGGTCGTCGGATTTGAGGACCGATTCGGCATCGCTGAGCACGCGCCTGCCGTTGCGGCGGTCATTATCCGAAAGCGCGGAGCCAAACTCTATGTACGCGCGCTGTGTGTTACGCATGAGGCTGTCCAGCTTGTTGCGCATCGCGATGAGTTCTTTGGTGCGATGGTCTGAGTCAGCGAAGTTTTCCGCCTCTCGAATCAGTTGCTCTATCTCATCCGGTGAGAGGCCGGAAGTCGGCGTGATGTGGACCTGCTGCGCGCGCCCGGTCGTCTTGTCTTTGGCCGAGACGGAGACGATGCCGCTCGCGTCAACTTCAAACGAGACTTCGATCTGCGGGACGCCGCGCGGGTTAGGAGGGATGCCCACCAACTCGAATTTAGCGAGCGAGCGATTGGCCCCCGCGATCTCGCGCTCGCCTTGCAGGACGTGTATCTCAACTGAAGCCTGGTTGTCCGCCACGGTCGTGAAGACACGGCTCTCGCGCAAAGGGATGGTAGAGTTGCGCTCTATAATCTTGGTGAAGAGACCACCCTTCGTTTCCAGGCCCAGGCTGAGCGGCAAGACATCTAGCAGGACTATATCCTTGATGTCGCCCGTGAGCACTGCGCCCTGTATGGCAGCGCCCATCGCCACGACCTCATCCGGGTTAATTTCTGCGGAAGGAGCCTTGCCGAAAATCTCCAGCACCGTGCGCGCGACGATGGGCGAGCGCGTCTGCCCGCCGACGAGAATCACTTTGTCAACGTCGCTCGGTTGCAGCTTCGCATCCCACAGAGCCTTCTGGCACGGCTCGACCGTCTGTTCAACTAAATCAGCGACGAGCGATTCAAACTTCTCGCGCGTGAGAGCCTTGTTAAAGTGCTTCGGCCCGGACTCGTCTGCGGCGATGAAGGGCAGGTTGATGTTGGTCTCGTTGACGGATGAAAGCTCGCACTTGGCGCGCTCCGCCGCTTCCTTCAAGCGTTGCAGCGCGAGACGGTCCTGACGCAAATCTATCCCCGTCTCTTCGCGGAACTGCTCGGACATCCAATCAATGATGCGGTCGTCGAAATCCTCACCGCCGAGAAAGGTATTGCCCGAAGTCGAGAGGACTTCAAAGACGCCGTCGTTCATCTCTAAGATCGAAATATCGAACGTGCCGCCGCCGAGGTCATAGACGGCGATGCGTTCGGACTCAGACTTGCCGAGACCGTAAGCGAGCGCGGCGGCTGTCGGCTCGTTGATGATGCGCTCGACTTTGAGACCGGCTATCTTGCCAGCATCCTTCGTCGCCTGTCGCTGCGAATCGTCAAAGTAAGCGGGGACGGTGATGATGGCATCGGTCACGGCCTCGCCGAGAAAATCTTCTGCGGCGGCCTTGAGGCGTTGAAGGACGATGCCGGAGATTTCCGGCGGGCTGTAGGTGCGTCCCTGCACGCGTATGCGTCCATCGCCGTTCTGCGAATCAACTATCTCGAAGGGCGAAGACTCGCGCATCCGCGAAGCCTCCTGCGAGTTGAACTTGCGACCGATGAGACGCTTGACCGCGTAGACCGTGTTCGCCGCATTGGTGACGGCCTGCCGCTTGGCAATCTGGCCGACAAGGCGCTCGCCCTTGTCCGTAAAGCCAACGACAGAGGGGGTCGTGCGCCCGCCTTCCTTGTTGGGAATAATCTGGACCGCTCCTGCTTCGAGAACGGCGACACAACAGTTGGTCGTGCCTAAGTCTATTCCGATTACTTTTCCCATAAGTTTTTTACCTGTCCGGTGCTGGACTTCTGTGTGCGGTCGAATGACCGTGGGTGGGTGGGGTTGGTTAGAAGAAGAAGAGCCTGGGAGCTACTCCTTGGTGGCGACCTTGACCATCGCCGGGCGCAGGAGTCTTTCGCCAAGCCTGTATCCGCGCGCGAGTTCCTGGACCACTGTGTCCGGTTCGTATTCGTCAGAGCTTTCGGTAGCCACGGCCTCATGCACATGCGGGTCGAATAATTGGCCCACAGCCTCTACGGGCTGCAAGCCCAGACCGCCGAGCACGTCGTTCAACTGCTTATCAATCAGTTCGACGCCATGCAGAAATCTGCGAAACTCTTCAGACTCGCTGGCTTCGACGGAGGCTTCCGCGTCAACAGCGCGACGCAAGTTATCCAACACTGGCAGCAGTTTGCTGACGATGTCGCCGACGGTGCGTGTGTACATCTCGCCGCGCTCACGTTCGAGACGCTTGCGATAATTTTCAAAGTCGGCCTGGCGACGCGCCAGTTTGTCCAGCAGGTCCGCGCGCTCGGCCTCTATTCTTTTCAGTTCGGCGCGTGTCGCCACCAGTTCGGCCATCATTGGACCGGCGGCTGCGGCAGCTGTAGGACTCGAAGCCGTGCGTGTCTGCGCGCCCGGACCATTATTGTCATCCGTCGTGACGCCCGGACGCTTCGGACCGGCCCCTGATTCGTCCTGATCTTCACGATGCTCCGGCGTCTCGGAGAGCGGCGGGCCGCCAGCCGTGTCTGTCTCATCCGCGCGCCCGGCGTCCTCTTCATCTCCGCGATTAATCCGGCGCTGCATCTCCGTCTCGCCCTCATAACTCGAAGCGCGACCGAGTTCCTCCGGCGTCAACTCCGTCTCATCATTCTGACGAGCAACGGGCGTGTCTTGCTCGCGGCTCTCCTCTGCTTTGGTCGTGAGAGATTCTTCTTCTTCCACGAAACGCACCGGAATGCGATTGGCTTTCGGTCTATTATTGTCAGCGATCATGTTCCCTTTAAATCCTCAGCATTAAGACTTAAGCAAATAACGCGATTCACGGCGCAAGCCTGCGGGCTTGAACCCCACTTAGCTGTGCGAGCTTTCCTCACGGAGCATACGCTCTATGAGACGCGCGACGTGGTTGACGACCGTCATCATGCGCGCGTACTCCATACGCATTGGACCAACGACGCCGATGGTTCCCACGACCTCGCCGGAGCCTATCCGGTAGGGCGCGGTAATCAATGAGCAATTCTGCATCGAGGGCGTCTGATGTTCACGCCCGATGATGACCTGCACCTCGCCCGGAAACAATTGATCGCGCGCGACGCACTCGTTCAAGATTTTGATGAGGCGCGATTTCTCCTCGAACATGCGGAACAGTTCGCGCATCCTTTCCGCGTGGGCGAACTCCGGCTTGCTCAGAATATTTGAAGCCCCGTCAACATAAACCTCGCCGGTCGAAGCCTCTTCGCCTTCCAGGCTGCGATTGCACAGGAGCATCGCATTCATCAACAACTTGTCATAGAGGGCCTTCTCTTCGCGCATCAGTTCGAGAATCTCCGCCCTGATGGCGACCAGGCTCTTGCCGCCGAACTCCGTATTCAGATAACGCGCCGTCCGCTCTAACTCTTCCTGGCTCAACTCATCTTCGACGCGAATGATTTTGTTATAGATGATGTTCGGGGCGGAGACCAGCACGACCAGAATGCGATTATCGGAGAGATGCGTAAACTCTATGTGCTGTAAACGATTGTCCGCGAGAGACGGCGAGACGACGATGCCTACGTTCTCAGACAGAGCGGAGAGCACATGCGAGGTCTTCTCCATCAGACGATCAGGCGCGGAACCGCCGTCGAATTGCGAAGTGCCGAGCATCTCGTTGATGGCCGTCAGGTCCGCCTTCGACAAACGCGATTCGCCGAGCATGTGGTCCACGTAAAAGCGATAGCCCTTATCTGTCGGGACGCGCCCGGCGGAGGTGTGCGGCTGCTCGACCAGCCCTGACTCCTCTAACTCTCCCATCACGTTGCGTATCGTCGCGCTGCTCCAACCGGAGGCGTGCGCGAAACGATCCGAGATGGTCCGCGACCCGACAGGCTCGCCCGTCACTAGATGTTCCCTGATGATGGCGGACAAGATGGCCTGCCCGCGCGAGTCGGGAATAGTGGTGGTCAGAGTTTGGAAAGCTGAACTGCGATTGGTCATCGTCTTAAAGGACTGAGCGCGGGGAAGACAAACGGCACGAGAACGCCACAGAATGCCTCACAAGAATCAATAACACTGCCACTCAGGGCCTGTCAAGATTTCGTTTCGTCCTCTGAGGAATAAACACTCCTGCGGGCGGGCGGGCCACCCCTTCTGAGATTATATAACTTGTGGAACACGCCTGCAAACGTTCTTTTACGATACAGGCCAATATGTTTATCAATTTTGCTCAATTTGTTTAATTAGCCCGAATGCTTGCACTTAGCTCAGGACAGCCACCGTCCCTCTCACAATAATCAAACTAAGTTGAAGCATTTACAGGACTTACGATGAAGCCCTGAAACTTCAACGAAAGCTTGTCGGGCGCTCCGTCGGCTCATTTCGTGCTGGTTCAATAGCTTAGCGGGGAGTTAAAAACAATCATTTGACGCCCCTGCTGATGCGCCCTAATATCAACCCGGCAGCGGGGCAATTTTACCATCCCGGCGCGAAAGGCTCCGGCGACACCAAAATTTGACGAAGACGGCATCCCTTTGTTTGAGCGATAGTCCACGCTCGTGGCTGTAGAGCCAGCAGTTTTGGACAGGCGGGCGGGTCCGAATGTCACCACCGAACAATCATCTCAAAGCGCTTTTCACTGACGCCTTCCGCCAGCTTGGCAACGGCAGTCTCAAGACTCCTGAGATAGAGGTCAAGTTCTATCCTTACGCGGGGCTGCATCACACGATTCGCCTGCGCGGGGGCAGAGTCTACGTCCGCATCTCGGATATTTTCAAAGACGCGCCGCAGAATATTCATCGCGCGCTGGCCTTTATCCTCGTCGCCAAATTGCTTTCCAAGCCGACCCCTGAAGTACATCAGCGCGTCTACAGGGATTACGCCTACTCGCCGCAAATCCTGCGCGCCTCGGACATCGCGCGACGCAGGCGCGGGCGCAAGGTCATCTCCTCCGCGCGCGGCAGTGTGTACGACCTGGACAAGATGTTCGACCGTTTGAATCGCAAGTACTTCGACAGGCAGATTGAGAAACCTACTCTCACATGGTCGCAGCGTCGCACGCGCCGTATCCTGGGCCATCACGACGCCGCGCACGAAACGGTCGTCATCAGCAAGACTCTGGACGCGCGCGACGTGCCCGAATGGTTCGTCGAATATATCCTCTATCACGAGATGCTGCACATCAAGCACCCCGCGCGTCTCATCAACGGCAGGCGTTATTATCACACCAACGCATTCCGGGCCGAAGAGCAACGCTTTCCTCATTACAGGGATGCTCAGGAGTGGTTGGACCACATCGCGCGCCAGCGCCACACGACGCGCGCACGCGCCGCCTGAAGGCAAAATTTTATTGGAACTTTGCCGCCTCCGAAACGTTTAGCCAAACAGGTAGGTGGGCTCCTAGCAGAGGGCGGGCAGGAAGTGGGAAACATCCGATTCTTCGGATAAATTCCGGTTCTTGCCCGCTCTCTGTGTGTGTTGAGCCAAACTCTGAGTGTCGGGTCAAAGACGCGCGACGTGGGCCTATCTTGACACCCGTACGGGCGCATGTTAGCGTCCACGCTTCCATCCATAGATCAATCGGCCACAGGAATCGCTGGTCCATTTATGTGCAGCAGCTTACAGGCCCGGAGCGAGAGAGGGCTTTTCTTCGGAGGAGAAACATCAGATGAGCGAGAGCGTCTTCAAGGGAGTAGAAATCGTCGGCACTTCATACGAGAGTTTCAGCCATGCCATCGAAGTCGCGGTCACGCGCGCACGGCAGACCCTGCGTAACCTCTCCTGGTTCGTCGTAGAGGAGCAGCGCGGCGGCTTGCAGCAGGGCGGCTTGCAGTATCAGGTGACGCTGCGCGTTTATTTCAAGCTCGAAGACGGAGACAGCCCCGACACCGCCGGAGACGAGGCGGACCACTCCGGCGCATGATTTTCCGAACTGGACAAATTCGCGCGCCGCTCGTTAGACTAACGGGTTTGTTGAGGTGTTCGGGATCCAACCGTGGGGCCGTCCTCAAACTTTTTCGAGACCGATTTTATTCTTGACGGAGATTCAATATTTCTTATGGCTATTCCTGCCACACAGATTCGACGCGGTATGGTCATCCTCCACGAAGGACAGCTTTGCAAGGTGATAGAGTTTCGTCATCACACGCCCGGAAATTTGCGTGCGATGGTTCAGGCCAAACTGCGCAACCTGCGGACAGGCTCATCCTTTGAACATCGCTTTCGCTCGGCGGATACTGTGGACCGCGCCGTTCTCGAACAGCACGACATGGAGTATCTCTACTCCGACGGCTCGCATCATCATTTCATGAACACGGAGAGCTACGAACAGACCGCATTGAGCGAAGAAGACCTCGGCGACGCCGCGCAATGGCTGATGCCCGGCCTCAAGATTCAGGTGGAATTTTACGAAGGCCAGCCCATCGGCGTGGACCTTCCGCCCTCTATGGAATTGGCGGTCGTCCGCACGGAGCCGACCATGAAGGGCGCGACCGTCTCCAACGTCAACAAACCCGCGACCCTCGAAAACGGCGTCACCATACAGGTCCCGCCCTTCGTCAACGAAGGCGACCGCATCCGCGTAGACCCCACCGAGGGGCGCTACATGGAACGCGCAAAATAAAGCAGCGACGAGTGACGAGTGACGAGTGACGAGCATGAAGAAGTTGTTTTAACTCGTCACTCGTCACTCGTCACTTGTCACTTATGTATCTTCTTTACAGCCTCCTGCTCACCCTCGGCGTCGTCGCGCTGATGCCGCGATTCATTTACGACGCCTTTCGTCATGGAAAGTATGTGAAGGGCTTGCGCGAGCGCATGGGCACGCTTCCGGCGATTGTGACGGGGGGGCGTCCCGTGATCTGGCTGCACTGTGTTTCGGTAGGCGAGACTCAGGCCGCGCGTCCCCTGGCGCTCGCGCTGCTCGAACGCTTCCAAGGACACGCGCTGGTCGTCTCGACCACCACGCTGACGGGCCAGCAAGTTGCACGCGAAGTCTTTCAAGAGCGCGCGAACGCCGTCTTCTACTTCCCCTTCGATTGGTCCTGGTCCACGCGCCGCGCCTTGCGGGCCGTCAATCCTTCCGCCGTGCTCATCATGGAAACGGAACTCTGGCCCAACTTCCTGCGCGAATGTCGCGCGCGCGGGATACCCGTCGCACTCGTCAACGGGCGACTCTCCGAAAATTCGTTTCGTCGTTATAAACTCATACGTGGTTTCATGCGTCGCGTTGTGGATAGTCTGTCTCTCGCGCTGATGCAGACTGAGGCCGACGCGGCGCGTCTGCTGGCGCTGGGCCTGCGGCCTGAACGCGTGCTGGTCTCCGGCAACGTCAAGTTTGACGGCGGCACGAATCCTTCCGAGCAGGTCTTGACGATGGAATTCAAGAAGCGTTTCGGCTTCGATGATGGCCGCCCGTTGATAGTCGCGGCCAGCACCCACGCGCCGGAAGAGCGCATCATCATCGCCGCGTTCAAAGAGCTTCAATCTTCGCTTGGGCCAACCTGCGCCAGATTACTTTTAGCGCCGCGCCATCCCGAACGATTCGCGGAAGCCGCGACGCTGTTAGACGCCAGCGGCCTCGCCTGGGCGCGTCGCTCGCATGCCCTTGCGCCGGAAGATGCCGCACGCGATGTGATTCTGCTCGATTCGATTGGAGAGTTGCGCGCGGTCTATCTGCTCGCCAGCATAGTCTTCGTCGGCGGCAGCATCGCGCGCACAGGCGGCCACAACGTGCTCGAACCCGCCGCCGCCGGAGCCTGTGTTTTAACGGGCCATCATACTTATAACTTCGCGGCCATCACGAAAGCCTTCATAGAAGCGCACGCCCTCCTTCAACTTCCCGCTGTGACGGAAAGCGAAGCCGCGCCGGTGCTCGCGCACGCCCTTGAGGAATTACTGACGGACGACGAGTGGAGGCGTGGATTCGGAGAGCGTGCGCGAATTGTCTTAGAGCAGAATCGCGGCGCGACGCAACGCACCATCGAACAACTGACAGCGATTCTCTCATCATCATCACCCGCGCAAGGCGCTCTGGACCAATCGCCAAGCGCGCGACCGGACGCCCTCAACGCATGATCGTGTCCCCTTCAAAGATAATGCTCGCGCCTCTCAGCGCTCTTTACGGCATGGCAACGCGCGCGCGTCTCGCGCTCTATCATCAAGGCGCATTCAACGTCGAACGAATCGAAGCTCCCGTCATCAGCGTCGGCAATATCACCGCCGGAGGCACTGGCAAAACGCCGCTCGTCGCCTGGCTCGCACGCGCCGTTGCGCGCGAAGGCAAGCGCGCATGCATTCTCACGCGCGGCTATGGTCGAGAGAATCCGAAGACGCGCGTCCTCGTCTCAGACGGCGAGCGCGTGCTGGCGGACGTGAGAGAAAGCGGCGATGAACCCCTTATGCTGGCGTTGATGCTGAGAGGACTGGCCGCCGTCGTCAGCGACGCGAACCGCGTGGAGGCCGCGCGTTGGGCCATGAAGAATCTGAACAGCGAAGTCTTCATTCTCGACGACGGGTTCCAGCACTTACGCATCGCCCGCGACCTGAACATAGTGACCCTGGATGCTCTGAATCCCTGGGGCGGCAAACACCTCCTGCCGCGCGGCACTCTGCGCGAACCGCTCGCGGGACTGAGGCGCGCGGATTGTCTCGTCATCACGCGCGCGGACCAATCAACGGACCTTGATGCGCTGCGAGCCGAAGCGTCGCGCCTGAGCGGCGGGCGGCCCATCTTTCTCTCGCGCATGAAACACGCGCGCGTGCGGCCACTCTTCTCAACAATGGCCCAACAGGACCACAGCCTCGACGCGCTCACACAACAACCCATCGCGGCCTTCTGCGCCATCGGCAATCCTCAAGCCTTCTTCAAACAGATGACAGTCAACGGCATCACGCCCGCTTACACGCGCGCCTTTTCCGACCATCATCTTTACACTCAAAGCGAGATAGACACGCTCTCCGCCGAAGCACAGGCACGCGGCGCGCAAGCCTTGTTGACCACCGCCAAGGACGCCGTCAAGCTATCCTCTCTCGATTTCCCGCTTCCCTGTTATGTGCTCGAAGTTGAACTCACGTTCGATGAAGATGAACAAGACGCATTACTGGACCAACTCCGCAAAGCGATAAAGAGCAGAGGCTAGAGACTAGAGGCTGGTAAAAGACACCTCTTCTTCACTAGCCTCTAACCTCTAGCCTCTGCTCTTTCACGGTCCTACTTGTGGGGGCGTGACATCTGACGGGGCGGTGGTTGGCTTGGGCAGCGCCGGTTTGGGTTTTGGCGTGGGCGTGGGCAGTGCGGGCGGTTCGTCGCTGTTAGAGTTCTGTGAGGTGGTGGGTTGCGGCGAAGGCTTCTCGCGCTGGTTTGTATTTTTGCCGGGAGTCGGGCTGGGCGTTGTGTTTTCCTGGCCCGCAGTGTTGTCGTTCGCCTGCGCGTTGGAGTTGCTATTACCGTTTGAATTGGAGTTGAGGGGTGACGCTCCGGTGGCGGCCTGATTTTGGTTAGAGATTGATGCAGGGGTCGCTCCGCCGGTCAAGGTCGAACTGCCTGGGCTGACGCTCGGAGAAGCGGTGGGCACGCCGGAAGTGATGCCTTGCTCGCCCTGGCCTGTGGCGGGCTGCGCGGGTTGGGCGGGCAGGCTGTTCGGGTCGCTGACGAGCGGCGCGGCCTGCTGGTTCGTGTTGGCCTGCCCGCTATTACGCGTCAGCGCATAGACGACGACGAAGGCGACGAGGAGCGCCGCTGCCGCTGGAATGATGATGCGCCAGGGGTTGAATCTATCGGACGAGGGCGGGACTTCCGAACGATAAAAATCCTGCTGGACGGCGACGACCGGCTCGCGCTTCGGCTGGACGACCGTCGCTTCATCATAATCGTCGTTGGCCGTATCTCTCGGCGGAGTGTTCGGCCCGGTCGGAACGATGATGCGATTGGTGGCACGCTCTGCGGAGTTTGGACTCGTGGCGGCCTCCGTCACCACGGGCGATGCCCCGTCGGCGGCCAGCGCTAAGGTCTCTGACAATTCACCGGCGCTCTGGTAACGATCTTCTGGACGCTTTGCCATCGCGCGGGCGATGACCCTGCCGACCGCCGCAGGCAAATCCGCGCGCTCTTCGAGGATGGACGGCGGCGGGTCCTGCAAGTGCTGCATCATGATCGCCGTCGGGCTGTCGCCCGTGAAGGGCACATGGCCCGCGAGCATTTCATAGAGGATGACGCCGAGCGAGTAGATGTCGGAACGAGAATCTATCTCAGAGGCTTGCGAGCACT
This sequence comes from Pyrinomonadaceae bacterium, assembly GCA_036009045.1. Taxonomy (GTDB): domain Bacteria; phylum Acidobacteriota; class Blastocatellia; order Pyrinomonadales; family Pyrinomonadaceae; genus DASYML01. The sequence continues at coordinate 99,127 of DASYML010000187.1, read as the reverse complement.
GCTCCGGCGACATGTACTGCGGCGTCCCGATAATCATGTTGGCGGCGGTCAGCGCGGGGTCAGTATTGCCAACGTCCTCTTGAATCTTGGCGATGCCGAAATCCAGCACCTTGGCCCAATCGCCATCGCCGACATCCTCCAGCATGATGTTGTCGCTCTTCAGATCGCGGTGGACCACTCCCTGCGCGTGCGCCGCATCGAGCGCGCCGCTCACCTGCCGGATGATGCCCACGGCGCGCGTCAGGGACATGGGGCCTTCGGTCCTGATGACCTCCTTGAGCGTCTGGCCGCGCAAGTATTCCATGACGAGAAAAACGATCCCGTTTTCCGATTCGCCGAAGTCTGTGACGTTGAGCGCGTGAGGATGAGAGATACGCGAGGCGGCCCTGGCTTCTCTGGAAAAGCGCGCGACGATTTTATCGTCTGCGGCGAGCGCCGGATGCAGCACCTTGACCGCCACCGTCTTGTCCATGAGGGTGTGCGTGCCGCGATACACCGCGCCCATCCCGCCTTCGTTAATCAACTCTTCGATGCGGTATTTGCTGGCGAGCGTCTGGCCTACCAAGGGGTCCGAGGTCTTCTCTAAAACGGTTCCGTCTGACGGACACAGGGTGTTGGTGTCCTCATATTCTTTGCCACAGTGTGGACATTTCTTCATCAGCTAAAATTTCGCCTCGCCTTCCCCGCTCTTTGTTGGAGAATAAAGTTGAGCGTATCACACAAAAAGGTAAAAGGTAAAAGTAAAACCGCGAGGATGAATTGCGCTTAAAGAGCCGGGCCGCCAAAGACATCAAAGGGGCGCTCAAGCGTTGAACGCGCGGGGAGACTTAAGCGTTCAACGCCTGACCACTTCGATGTCCTTGCGGCCCGTCACATGACTATTTGACATGACTATTAACGACACTTGCGACGCTCCGCCGTGGCTTACCTGATAGTCGTTTCAGGATACACGAGGCGGACGCTGAAACTGCCGCTGTTGTCTCCGTAGTTGTCGTCGTTGACGAGCAGAAACAGCCTGCCGTCAACTGGCAAAGTCAACGTCTGCTGGCTGCCAATCAGGAACGGCTGGCTGAGTTGGCCGTTGGTCTGGCGTATGTAGCCTATGAGCGCGCCGACGCCCGCCGTCGGAACCGGATATGTGCCCGCGCCAAAGGCCGCTGCCGTGCTGGCCCTGCCGCCGTCCGGCGAGACGACACCGGCTCTGCGTCCCGCTGTGATGTTGCCCGTGGCGGTAATCTGCACTTGATCGCCCGAACGCAAGTCTATGCCCGTGTCAACGCCGCGCGCGAGATTCGCCGCCACGTCAATCGTCTTCTCGCGCGTCACGCGATTCTGGTTCGAGTTCGATTGCTGGTCCTGTATGCCGCCTGAACGCGGGCGAACCGGCGCGGGTTGCGCGCGTCCACCATTATCATTGCCAGTCCCGAACGCATCATAATCGTCGTTGTTGTTGTTGCGATTATCGTCAGTGCGTCCGGCGTTGTTGTTGTTGCGCGCGTTGCGGCCCGGCAACTCTCGCTCGGTGCGAATCTGGACCTGATATGAACCGCGCGCATCCGTATAGTTGCTGCGGTTGGCCGTCAGGTACAAGCGTCCATCACGGTCCGCGATAAACTCACGGCTCGTTCCGAGTTCCGTGATAGGCGCGCTCGGATCATTGCCGACGGTTCCGATGAGGACGCCCTCTGCGGCTCTCGGCAGCGGGGCGTTCGGGTCCGTGGAACGCAACCCGTCGGGCGTGATTCGCATGCGGCCCGCATAGATGGTCCCGTTGGCTTTAATCTCGACGTGGTCGCCGCGCCGCAAATCCACTCCGCTGTCCACCCAGTTTGGGCCAAGACCGACCTCTACCGCGTGCGAGACGAAGCGCGCTTCATCAAGCGAGCGACCATCTATCTCGATCCGCTCAATCTCATTCGGTCTGAGAAAGACTACGTCGCCCGCCGCGCCCGTCGTGGTCCGATTATTCGTCGCCCCGTTAGCGCTATTCTGCCCGGCGGATGTATTGCCCGTCAGATTGTCTGTCAGGCGCACGGCGAAACGCCCGTTGACGAAGCCGAGCACCGTCCCGCGCACGGTCCGCCCGTCACGCAGATAGATAGTATCGGCGACGGCAATCGAAGCGGCCATCAAGATCAGCAGTAATGCGAGAACAAGTTTTTTCATAACCTGGACCTCCTCCAGTCGCCCACCCGCGACGAAGAAATTTTTGTCGTTTGAAGCGAGATAAAACGTCGCGCTTCTGTGCGATGCGCGTGTCTCTCTCGGAATTTTTTTCAAATGGGGGCTAACTTAAAATCTTGGGGGGAGAGGGTGTTGAATAACGAATAATTATAGCGGTTTGCGATTGAGTGCGACTATAGTGACCAGCGTCCAGGTCAGTCCCGCCTGCTTAAGCCGGGCGGGTTTTAGCTCAGCAACGACCCGCCCGGCTTAAGCAGGCGGGACTGACATCAGTCGCACTCATTTGCAAATTGCTATAGTTCGGGCACACAAGTCCTTGGAAGAGCCTGCGCTACATTCAACTTTGGCAAGGGCCATGCCACATCAGAGGCGCGCTTGATTCCCCTTCAGTGCGCGTAAATCGTTGAGAAATTTACAGATTGAGCGCGGGCGGGTCGTACCAGCGCGATACGCCGGAACGATGAAAAGCATACGGCACAGCGTCTATGTCAGTACCGCCTGAGGTAGCGGGCGTGCCCATTGCGGAATGCGGATTTCGGATTGCGGATTAGAGGAATCTTGGTCCTTTAATCCGCAATCTGAAATCCGCATTCCGCAATTCATGATTCGCTTCTCGTTGTTTCGACTAAACCTTGGCGAAGACGACGAGCAGGGCGAAGAGGACGAGTGATTCGATGAGCGCGAGACCGAGAATCATCATCGTCTGGATACGACCGGCAGCGCCCGGATTACGCGCCGCGCCTTCGACCGCCGAAGCGGCGATGCGCGACTGTCCGAGCGCGCCGAGTCCAGCCGCGATGGCGAAACCGAAACCCGCTGCCAGTTTCCCATACTTATCCACGCTCGATTGATTGTCAGCGACAGCCGCGCCGGTCTGGGCCAACGCGGGCGCGGCGGCCATCAGGACGCCGACCAGACTGAAGAATAAAAATCTGAATTTCTTCATCTCTATGTTCCTCCGAAAAAAGTTTTGGATGACATCGTGTCTTCGTCGAACGCTTGTGCGTTTGAAGTTCTTCGAGAGCGGAACAGTTTGAGACACGCGGGTAATGATTTCGCTCGCCTCCGGTATGCAGCCGCCCCTCTTACAACGGCGCTCCTGCGATGCTGAGCCTATGATGCGTTTCCTCTCAGGAAAATTTATGAATCGCGCGCCGGGTCCGGTCCCTTATCTCTTTCTCTCTCTTATGAGCTTCGATAACTTTGATGTCACCTGTTGATATTGAACGCTTCAACGTGCGCGGGCGCGTCTGCCCGCATCGCTCGAAAGCGCGCCTTGATTGCTGTTTGCAAATGAGTGTCACTAAAGTCAGTCCCGCCTGCTTAAGCTGGGCGGGTTTCTGGCCCAGCAATACCCGCCCAGCTGAAGCAGGCGGGACTAACATGAATGCTCCGCCAGAGCGGCCTCATACAAAAGAAAATCCTTAAGTCAGCACGGGAACGACAAACTCTTCGCCCGCATCCTCATCATCAGCATGGCCGTGCTCACCATGCGAAGCATGCGAGTCATGCGGCGCGTGTGATACTTCGCTGAGATAAACCATCGAGAGCAGCACGAAAACGAAAGTCTGTATAAAAGCTACGAAGAGTCCGAGCGGCATCAGGAAGACCGGAACAATCCAGTTGGTCTTGCCCGGTAAGAGGTTGGCGATGTTCTCCGCCACCTTTTCATCCGCGAACATGTTGCCGAAGAGACGCAGGCCGAGCGACATCGGGCGAATCAGGTTGCCTATGATTTCGATGATAAAGATGAGCGGCGAAATCCACCAGATAGGCCCTGCGAAGTGCTTGAGGTGTCCGAACACCCCGTTCTCTTTGACGCCGATATAGTTGTAATAAACGAATGAAGAGATGCCGAGCGCGAACGTCACGTTGACGGAAGCCGTCGGCGAGACGAAGAGCGGGAAGAAGCCCATCAGGTTCGAGACCAGAATCAAAACCGCGAAGGTCATCACGACCGGAAAATATTTCAAGCCGTGTGGTCCAATAATATCTTCCAGCATATTTCGGACGGCGAGCACGGAGGCTTCTAAGGTCTGCTGTCCATGTCCGGGTTCCTCCGTCGAAAGCTGCCCGCGCAAAATCCAGATTAAGATCAGGCTCAGGATGCACGCGATGACGAACATCACCGTGTACCAGGGGATGGCCGTTTCGGAATTATAAGGGACGGTGAAGGCCGCCTCCGGCGTGGTGTGAAAATACGCGAAGAATTTGTTCCAAACGGGCCGCGTGACACTATTTTCAAAACGCAGGGCAGGCTCGCCCAGCCAGTGATTGACGAATTGGACGATGATCGGCGTGTGATGCTCCGCGCCGCCCGCGTGAGGCGCAGCATGCTCGGCAGCCTCCCTGGCATGCTCCGCTTTTTCGGACGCCTGCAACAACCAGTACATGAATCAGTCTCCCTTTCCGTGAACGATAGCGCGAAATAATAAGAGCGCGGCTTCGAGCATAATCGCGGCGACGAAGGCGCACATGCCCGCGATGGTCGCCACCAGCGAAATCAGGTTCAAGATGTAAGCGGAAGCGATGACCAGCGCGATAATGACATAACGCAAGACGTAACGCGCCGCCACCAGCCGCGAACTCACGCCCGCAGTAGAACTGCTGAAGACCGCGCGGAGAGAAGTGCGCAACCAGTAGTGATTGAAAAACGAGAGCACGCCGCCCAGCAGCAGCCCCGTCGTCACACGCCACGGCGCGAGCGGCGCGCTGATGAGCACGGTGAGCGCGACCGCCACGAACATGCTGCGCCAGAGCCGCCCTTCCAGAGCCGCCTCTTCCACGTCCTCCAGGAGCGCAGTCTGCACCGTATTGTTGACAATTTCGCTCATAGCAAAGCAGATGATTTTACATGCTCGCAAGCCCTCTGTCGAGTTACGCCGTGGCGGCGTTTAAGAGAGCTTTGAGGTGAGGCGGACGAACTCGTAGAGACCCAGCGCCGACCCCAGCACGATGCCCAACACGAGTAGCCAGGGACCCGTCCCCAACCAACGGTCCAGCAAAAATCCCAGGCCCAGAAACGTGAGCACCGTCACGAACAGAGCAATCGCCGCAGCATAAGCGATGCCGCTCTTCTGATTCTCGTTTTGCTCTTCCGGTTCAGGCATCACAAAGAGTCCAGAGTCTGGAGTCAAAAGCAAGAGTCAAAAGCCAGCGCCTGTCTTTGACTCTTGACTCCAGGCTCCAGACTCTTCCTACCAGTTGTTTCGCGTCGCGTAGTTCTTCGGAACTTCGTAAAGGAGCGCGCGGCGCGAGTGTCGCATGGAGTCGTGTATGAAGCAGACGTGCGTACACCAGCAGGCTTTGCCTCCGTCAATCGCGCGGAGTTCCGTCTGACGTTCGTGCGCGGACCAGAGTGCCCCGAAATCGTAATCGTAATCGGCGAGCGTCGCAAATTTTTCGCGTAGCTCGCAGGCGCGCACGTCGCCGTTGTAATCAATGACGGCTGTGGTCTCGCCCGCCGTGCAGGGAAAGGGCCACGCCGTCGGGTTCTCAAAGTTGGCGTGCTGCGTGCGATAGTGCGTCGTAATCGTGCCGACGTAGGCGACCTGTTTGACGAAGCGGCTGGCCCCGTCATCATCCGCGAACATCCGCGCGCCGTAGCGTTTCGTGAGCGCAGCGGCGTGTTCATATAACGCTGGCAAGGCTTCCGGCGGGACTTTCTTAATCTCTTCGCCGACCGGCGTCTCGCCGCGTATGATGTTGAAGTATTGCCCGTCGAGTCGAAAATTGGTCCAGAGAAATTCCGCCAGCTTTTCCGTCTCCGTGTAGTTCTCCGCGCAGATTACCGTGTTGACGTTGAGACGAAAACGATCCGTGTATTTATCTTTCAAAGGATAGAGAGAGCGGATACAGTCGAGCGTCTTTTCCCAGTTGCCGGGCACGCCACGTATGCGGTCATGCGTCGCGCCGTAGCCGTCGAGCGCGATGTTCAAATAAAGGTCCAGTTCAGGATGTTGGCCCAAGGCATGGTCCACGATGTCGTAGACGCGCGTTTTGATGAGGCCGTTGGAAGGGATGATGACGCGCCTGACGCCGTTGTTCAAAACGAAGGTGTCTATGATTTGCGGCACGTCGCGGCGCAGGGTCGGCTCGCCGCCGGAGAGCCAGAGGTCCGTAATCTGCGGCATCGTCTGCGAGATGCGCTCGATTTGCGCGAAGGTGAGATCGCCGGGACGATTCAGTTCTTCGTGATAAAAGCAGGTGCGACAGAAAGCGTTGCAGCGCGAGGTGACGAAAAAGATGACCGTGCCGAGACGTTTATCTCGCGCGGTCGAACGGAGCAGTTGAACTAATTGGACGGCCTTATTGGGCACGGCGAATCTTTTCCGGTCCAAAATTTCCCTGTGCGTGAACGCGCTCGATAATGACAGTTTCCGTCGGCGATTTCAATTCGTACGTCATGCCGCGCCATTCTATACGGCGCGAGCAGGCGGCGGCCAGCGCGTTGTAGAGATAAATCAAAACCGTCAGGGGCCAGAGCAGTAGATGCGCGGGCGCGCTGTTTCTCAACTCCCGACGATAGAGCGCGAGCGGCAGGCTGACGGCGCGCAATCGTAAGAAAGATTTGCCCGCGCCGAGTAGAAAGATGAGTAAGAGGAGGATGAGAGGTAACGTGATGGTAAGTCCGAGCGCCGCGCGCGCGACGACGAGGGCGATGCCGCCGAAGAAGCCTGTGGTGAAAAGAATGCTGCCGAGGAGGACTGCCTTCCAGAAATGCGGCGCATAGACGCGCGTGATCTTTAGTTGACGAGTGGTGAATTCCAACAGTTCCCGGAAATCGCAATCTTCGAGCGAGGCGACGAGACATGCGGGCACGAAATGAATTGGCAGTTTCTCAGCACGCAAGGCACGCATGAGCGCGAAATCATCTGAGAGCGTGCCGCGCCATTTTTCCATCATGTCCATGCGCGCGAAAGTCTCGCGGCGGATGGCGGTCGAGCCGCCCCAGCAAAAATTCTTCTCAACGTTTGGCCCAAGCGCGGAAGCAATCGAAGCGTTCCACACAGAGCGCAGGTGCGAGGCCAGTCCGCCGCGCGGAGGGATAAACCAGCGATAACCCGTCGCCGCGCCGATTCTTTTATCCGCCAGCGGCGCGACCAGAGAGCGCAGCCAGTCGCCCGGCGGTCGCGCGTCGGAATCAACGAAGACGAGAACTTCGCTCGACACACGGACGGCGCGCACGGCGGCGAGCAGGTTGTGTACCTTCTGCCCGCTCTCCGTCGCCTGTCCCGCGATGACGACGCGCGCACGTTGTGTTGTCCCAACGTCAAGCATGGCTTGGCGCGTCTCTTCGATGATGGCGAGCGAGGGGTCGTCCGCGCTGTCCGTCACGAAGATAATCTCGTAAGCGGGATAGTCCTGCCGGAAAAGCGCCGCGATGTTTTCTTTGAGTCCCTGGTCCAATCCGCGACACGGCGCGATGACGGAAGCAAACGGCGCATAAAGGTTCGCGCCCTTGCTCATCTCCCCGCGTACGTAGGAGAGAAACTGCACGCCCCCGCGCAAAGAGGCCAGTCCCTGCCAGATGAGCACGACCGCGAAGAAGTAAAAAAGGAACATAAAAAGTCTGAGAGTCTAGAGTCAGGAGTCTGGAGTCTGGAGTCAAAAGCCAGCGCCTGTCTTTGACTCTAGACTCCAGACTCTCAGACTCCTGACTCCAGACTCTTTTTCATCGCAAAGCCAGGGGGCCGACGGGGACTATGTCTTTGAGGAATTCTTGCGCGAGGTTGATGAACGTTTGGGGAAAGACGCCGATGAAGATGACGCCGATGAGGGCTGCGATGAGGGCTGCGCGGAGCGCGACCGAGACCTCAAGCGGGCGATCATCGGCGACGCGGTCTCCGAGATACATGACGCGTATGAAGCGTATGTAGTAGTAGAAGGAGACGACCGTGTTGATGATGGCCCAGCCCGCGAGCCAGTAATACCAGGATTTGTTTTCGAGCCTGCCACGTTCCAGCAAGCCACCGAAGAGAAGGTACTTTCCGATAAAGCCGCCCGTCACGGGCAGGCCGCCGAGCGAGAGCATGAAGACAGCCATCATCGCGGCCATGCCCGGTGATTTCTGGGCCAGCCCCATCATGTCGTCAACGTTATCGCCGATGATGCCGCGCCTGCGCAAGGAGATGATAATGCCGAACGCGCCCATGTTCATCAGCGTGTAGACGAGCAGGTAAATGACCAGCCCCATGTAACCGTAAAGATTGCCCGCGATGAGTCCGAGCAGCAGATAGCCCGCGTTCGAGATTGAAGAATAAGCGAGCAGTCGTTTCGAGTTCTCCTGCGTGACGGCGGCCCAGTTGCCGACCATAATCGTGACCGCCGCGACCAGGCCCAAAAGCGGTGCCCACTCGACGCGCATGCCGCCGAGCGCCACAATGAAGATACGCGCGTAGAGCGCAAAGCTCGCGGCCTTGGACCCCGTGGAGAGAAACGCCGTGACTGAAGTCGGCGCGCCCTCGTAAGCGTCCGGTGCCCACATGTGAAAAGGCACGGCGGAGATTTTGAAGAAGAGTCCGGCGGCGAGCGTCAACATGCCGAGCAGGAGCAGAGGGCGCAGGCTCGGGGCTGTGTTCGCAGCCGCTCCTCCCGCTCTTAACGAATCGAAGACCGCGCTCACGCTCCTGCCTATGTCTCCGAGATTGGTCGAACCCGCCGCGCCGTAGAGCAGGGACATCCCGTACAGCAGAATGCCGGACGAGAATGCGCCGAGCAGAAAATATTTCATCGCCGCTTCGTTCGAGCGTCGCTCGCGCTTGGTGAAGGCGACCAGCACGTAGAAGGTGAGCGCCATCAGTTCGAGGCTGATGTACAGCGTAATCAGATCGTAGCCGCAGCCTAGGAACAGCATCCCGACCGTGGCGAAGAGGACGAGCGAATAATATTCGCCGTGCTGCTCTCCTTCGATGTCCAGATAACGCATCGAGACGGCGACGGCGAAGGCTGCGGCGATGAGAAAAATGCTTTTGAAGAGGACCGCGAAGCCATCTATCCGCACCATCCCGTAAAAGCCCGTGAGCGGAAACTCCGCCCCGTACGTGTACCACTGCACGCCCAGTGAAGCGGCGGCCAGCGCGATTCCGCAGAGCGCGAAATAGCCCGTCCACTTGCTCTTCCGGTAAGGCAGAATGACTTCCATGACGAGCGCCACGCACGCGCAGACGGTCAGGATGAGTTCCGGCGCAACCAGTTGCAGGTCGCTCAGGTTATACAGTGCGGTAGTGTTGGCTTGTAGTAACAACATGTGCGTCGTTTATTTTTCGGCCCGTTCCGGCGCTGCTCCCTGAGTGCGCGGCGCGGTCGGGTAGTCTGGACGAACGTGATGCACGACCGCGTTGACGGGTTGCTGTATGTAGTCAATGAAAGTCTTCGGGTAGATGCCTATCCAGAGCGAGAGGACCAGAAGCGGTAGCATGTAGGCCCACTCGCGCCCCGACAGGTCCACTAATTTTTGATTCTTGGGATTCTCTATGTTACCGAAGAACATGCGTTGATAGAGCCAGAGCATGTAACCCGCGTTCAGGATAATTCCGAGCGCAGCCCAACCGGCCCACGCGGGGTTAGCCTCGAACGCGCCGCGCATCGCCAGGAATTCCGAGATGAAGACGCACAGCAACGGCAGCCCGATGGCCGTCATCGCCATCGCCAGAAAGACCGCCGCGTAACCCGGCATGACGTGCGACAGGCCGCCGAACTCCGCCACGTTGCGCGTATGACGGCGCTCGTAAATAATGCCAACGAGCAGGAAGAGCGCGGCGGAGTAGATGCCATGATTAATCATGTGGAGGACAGCGCCGTTGACGCCGTTCGGGTTCAAAGCGAAGAGGCCCAGCATCACTATGCCCATCGAAGAGACAGAAGAATAAGCCACCAGCTTTTTTACGTCGCCATCTTTTTTGACGACGAAATACATCGCCGCCAGCGCGCCGTAGATAATCCCCACAATCGCCAGCATGACCATCACGCTGCGCACGCCAAACGCGCCGAAGTAGCTCTCATCGAATGAAGCCTTCGGAAACATCGGCAGGTTAAAGCGGAAGAAACCGTAGGTTCCGAGTTTGAGCAGGATGCCCGCCAGAATCACAGAGCCTGCGGTCGGCGCTTCGACGTGTGCATCCGGCAGCCAGGTGTGAAACGGAAACATCGGGACCTTAATCGCAAAGCCGAGCGCGAAGGCGAAGAATAAAAGGACCTGCATCGTGCCCATCGGCAACGCGGCCCCCAGCGCCTGCAAGTAGAGAATATTGAAGACGCCCGTGTGATTAGCCGCCGCCGCTTCAAGGCTGGTCCTGACCATCTCTGTGGCCTGGCTGTTCCCCGCGAGCAAATCAATCGAAGCGCCCGCCACCTTATTCGTGATGTTGGGGTCGAGCGTCAGAAAGTACATCTTGAGAATGCCGAGCAGCATGACGACCGAGCCGACCAGCGTATAGAGGAAAAATTTAATCGCCGCGTAGAGCCTGCGCTCGCCGCCCCAGATGCCGATCAGGAAATACATCGGCACGAGCGAGACCTCGAAGAAGAGATAGAAGAGGAAGAGGTCCATCGAAGCGAAGACGCCGACCACCGCCGCTTGCAGGAGTAACAGCAGGGCGTAGTATTCCTTCTCGCGCTTCTCTATGTACTTCCATGATGAGAGCGAAGCTATCACGCCGAGCAGCGTCGTCAACACGATGAGCAGGATGGCGACACCGTCCGCGCCCATCTGGTAACGCGCGCCGATGACGGGTATCCACTGGTGGTCTTCCAGAAACTGCATCCCGCCCGTCGCGCGGTCGTAGCCCGTCATCAACCACAGCGAGACCAGAAAAACCAACCCGAACCACGCCGTCGTAAACTGCTTGATAAGCTTCGACTGGTCCTTTTTAAAAAAGGCGAGCACGATAACCGCGCCCAGCACGGGCAGCCACGTAAGGATCGAGAGCAGAGCCGGAATTTTCACTATACCTCCAACAATTGCGGATTTCGGATTGCTGATTGCTGATTTAAGATTGATGGTTAACTATAGAGTGATTTTTACATCTTGCTTTTCATCAATCCGCAATCCGTAATCAGCAATTGAAGAACCCGCAATCCGAAATCTAAAATCCGAAATGGATGAATCCGCCCCGGAACACCGTCATGATGTCTCCGCCGAAGAGGATGGCGACCGCGATAATCAGGCCGAGGACCATGACAAGCGCGTAGTTGGCCGTCAAGCCCGTCTGCGCCGCGCGCAGCAGCGGAGACATCAGGCGATTGATGAAGTTGGCAATTGTGTTCACTATCCCGTCCACCACGTACTTATCAAAGCCGCCGGTCATCAAACTCGCCAGTCTGGTCAGCCATGCGGTGCCATTGACCGCGCCATCCACTACCTTTGAATCAATCGCGTAGACGCCGCGCGCCGCGTCCATCGTGCGCCGCGTAAAGAGCGCGCCGTATAATTCGTCCACCCAGTACTTGTGATAACTGGCCCGGTAGAGAGAGCTGAGCCGCGCCGCCCAGACACCCGGCAGGCTCGGTTTCTTGATATAGAAAAGCCAGCCCATGAACATCCCGAATCCCGCCGCGACGAGCGAGATGATGATAAACAGCCACTCCGCCGCGCGATGACTGCCGAGGCTCTTTTCCGCCGCGTGGGCCAAATTGAATCCGGTATCACCATAAGGCCCGCTCGCCTCTGCGCTAGTTGGTCCACTATGGCCCGCGCCTGTTTGCGCGGAAGGCACGCTCGTCGTCGGCAGCGCGCTTCCTTCGGCGGCACGCGCGTGGCCTTCCGCAGTCAAAGACTCTTCCTCGCTCTTTTCGCCGAACTGCTTCGTCTGCGGATTCCAGATGACTGGTTCGAGCCACGTCACGATGTTCAAACGCCCGCCCAGGTGACCGCTGCCCGTGAAGGCTGGACCAATTCCGACCAGCCCGCCGACCACTGCCAGCACCGCCAGCACCGCCAGCGGAACCCACATCGAAGCGGGCGATTCATGCGGCGTGTGCGCGCCGTGTGCGTGCGCGTCATGTGCGTGTGCATCGTGTGCGTGCGCGTCACGGTCGCGGGCATGCAGGTCGCCGCCGTTGGGGTCTATGCCGTGACCAGTCTTTGAGGCGCTGTGGGCTGTCGCGTCTTCGTTTATTGGTCCAACATGCTCGCCCGGTTCGTGGCGCGGGCGATCCCCCGCCGAAGCCGTGCGCGCGTCGTGCGGCTTTAGTCCTTCATCGAAAGCATGCGCGTGCGCTTCGTCCGCTTCGCCGCCCGCGTGCGCGTCCCTGAATCGCTCTTCGCCCCAGAAGGTCATCGCCATCAGTCGCGTCATGTAAAAGGCCGTGCAGGTCGCGGCGATGGTGGCGACGAGCCAGAGTATCCAGCCGCCTGGAATGTAGGTGGTCGAAGCGGCGTTCCACAGAATCTCATCTTTGGACCAGAAACCGCTGAACGGAATAATGCCGCAGATGGCGAGCCAGCCCGCCAGAAAGGTCCAGTACGTGTACGGCATGTACTTCCTGAGACCGCCCATCCGCCGCATGTCCTGCTCATGATGCATGCCGTGTATGACGCTGCCCGCGCCGAGGAACATGAGGGCTTTGAAGAAGGCGTGCGTCATGACGTGGAAGATGCCTATGACGAAGGCTCCGACGCCGCAGGCGAGAAACATAAAGCCGAGTTGCGAGACGGTCGAGTAGGCGAGGACTTTCTTGATGTCGTTCTGCGTGATGCCGATGGTCGCGGCGAAGATGGCGGTGGCCGCGCCGACGATGGCGACGACGAGCATCATCGTCTGTGAGTGTTGAAAGATGACGTTGGTGCGCGTCAGCATGTAGAGTCCAGCCGTGACCATCGTCGCCGCGTGAATCAGCGCGGAGACCGGAGTCGGCCCCGCCATCGCGTCCGGCAGCCAGACGTAAAGCGGTATCTGCGCGCTCTTGCCGCACGCGCCGATGAAGAGACCAAGCGCAATCCAGGACATCAGTCCCCAGTGGCCCAGTAATTCGAGCGGGTAGGCGCTCGCCCCGCTCATCACAGATGTAAATTGCGCCGTCCCGAAGGTAGCGATGATGCCGAAGACTCCGAGCGCGAAACCGAAGTCTCCGACGCGGTTGACGATGAAAGCTTTGCGCGCGGCATCTCCCGCTTCTTTGCGGTCGAAGTAGTATCCGATGAGCAGGTATGAGCAGAGGCCGACGCCCTCCCACCCGACGAACATCATCAGAAAGTTGGACCCCATGACGAGCACGAGCATCGAAAACATGAAGAGGCCCAGATACGCGAAGAAGCGATAGAACCCCGCATCGCCGTGCATGTATCCGGTCGCAAAGACGAAGATGCAGAGGCCCACTCCCGTCACGACGAGCATGAAGATGGCAGAGAGCGGGTCGAGTTGATAGCTCCACTCTATGTTGAGGTTCGCGCCCCTGCGCGGCGTCGTCGCTGATGCAGAGCTCGCGGCGTTTGACCCGTCCGGCCTCAAGCTTAATGGTCCAGCATTCTTCCCTTGCGTGCCCTGCGTTATCTCCACATCCCCGCCGGGAATCCATGTGTAATGAAAGCCGTCCTGGCTCGTCACGTAAGGCGCGGGCCACATCGCGCTACCGCCGAAGCCATATGAATACACAGCCGCGAGGCTGATGATAAACGCGAGCGCCACTGACCCCACCGCAATCGCGCCGACGACCGTTTCGGAGAAACGAAACGCGCGTCCCAACAAACCGTTGACCGCCGCGCCAGCGAGAGGTAAAAGCGGAACCAGCCAGATGAGTTTAAGCATAAGTGAAAAGTCAGGAGCCAGGAGTCTGGAGTCTGAGAGTCAGGAGTCAAAAGAAAGAATTTACTCTTTGCTTTTGACTCCTGACTCCTGACTCTCAGACTCCAGACTCTTTATTACCATTTTAGTAGATCAATCTCGTCAATCCAGATGGTCTCTTTATTACGATAGAGCGCGATGACGATGCCGAGTCCGATGGCGGCCTCGGCGGCTGCGACGACGATGATAAAAACGGTGAAGACCTGCCCGGCGACCGCGTTGAGATTGCCCGTGTCCTGTAGGTAGCGCGAGAAGGCTATGAAATTCAGATTCGCCGCGTTCATAATCAACTCGATGGACATGAAAATGACGATGATATTACGGCGCGTCAGGACGCCCGCGACGCCGATGATGAAGAGCAGCGCGCCGATGACCAGAAACTTCGAGAGGTCAGGATGCGCGATGCCCTCCTTCATCTCCGCCAGGCGGCTCTCATCTGCGGCCTGTAACATGACGGCGAAGATCGGAGTTAAAAAATTACCCATAAAGACTCCAACAGCAAGTCGGAAGGAGGAAGGATGAAGAAGATTGATTCATTGATTGACTCATCGGCTCATTTGTTCAATGGGTCAATGAGCCAATGAATCAATGAGCCAATCTCCTCACTCCACCCTTGCTTTTCAAGTGACATCTCTTTCCTTGAGCAGTTCCGTGTCAACATCATCAGCGGCGGCTTCCTGTTTGAGTGTGCGCGCGAGCATGACGGAGCCGATGATGGCGACCAGGAGCAGGAGGCTCGCAATCTCGAAAGGCAGAGAGGCAAAGCGATAGAGGCTTGAACCGATGCGCTCCGTATCCTTCGTCAAACGGGTCGTCCTCGTCGCGCCGACCTGTAGGCTCTCCTGCTGCGCGGCGCGTTGCTCTTCCACCCTGGCGAGGCTCGCTTTATCACGTTCAAGCAGCCCCGCGTAGCCCGGCATAATCGCCACCCGAATCATCCCCAGGGCCAGCAAACAGGACAGCACGAGCGTCGCCACGACCTGCGCCGTGCTGTTGAAGATGAGTTCGCTGCCGCGTTCTTCCGCGCTCACGTTGACCAGCATGATGACGAACAGAAAGAGGACCATCACGCCGCCGACGTAGACCAGAATCTGTACGCCAGCGATGAACTCCGCGCCGAGCAGGATGAAGAGCGCCGCCACAGAGACCAGCGATGAGATGAGAAACAGCGCGCTGTGAACAGCATTGCGCGCCAGTATCGTGAGCAGCCCCGCGATGAGCGCCGCGAACGCGAAAATCCAGAAAAAGACTGCTTCCCAGTTGGAAAGGACCATAGGATTTTTGATTTCGGATTGCGGATTGTAGATTTTAAGGCGGTTTGATAATCCGCATTCCACAATCCGCAATCCGCAATTATCAGGATTTATACTTAACCGTCTCGCGGCCCTGTTCGAGCATCTGGCGATTCCAGACGAAGCCCGCGCGCGAGTAGGTCGCCAGTTCAAATTCCTGTGTCAGTTCGAGACAGGCCGTCGGGCAAGCCTCCTGGCACAAGGCGCAGAACATACACCGCGAAGTATCGAAAATAAATTCGTCGAGCACCTTCTTCTTGCGTTGCTTGCCCGCGACCGTAATCTCTATGTCCATCGCCAGCACGTCAATGCAATCTTCCGGGCAGGCGAGCGCGCACAGATTGCACGCGATGCAGAGAGTCTCATGCGTCTCCGGGTCCATGTTGAGACGCGGCGCACCGTGAAAACGCGGGGCCACGTCCGGGCGCACTTTCGGATATTGCTCCGTATAGATGCCCTTGCCCGCGACCGAATCCTTATCCGTCAACGCGCCGATGTTATACTTCATCGTCAGGCCCAGACCCTTCAACAGGTCCACCATGAAGAAGCGCTTCAGCTTCTCTTTGAAAGTCGGTTGTGCAATATCTACTGCTGGCATAACAACTCCGGTTCGGTTCCGTCTTTGAGATTTCAAGTTATAGCGTTTTGTAAATGAGTGCGATTTCTGTCAGTCCCGCCTGCTTAAGCTGGGCGGGTACTCAACCTTGCCGACCCGCCCAGCTTAAGCAGGCGGGACTGACTCAGGCTGTGCTGCTGATGGTCGCATGCAATTACAAACAGCTATCAGATTTCTGGTTCACTGCTTTTCCTGAACTCTCAAGCGTCTTAAACCTCAGACTTGATAAGTGGCGCGACGGCGGGCGTGCCGCTCGGCAGGTTCACCAGGCGAATCTTGCGGCGCTGCCCCTTCAAATTGAAATCACGCGTCCGCAGGTTAATGATTGAGAGCACTCCGGCTGTAATGAATAACCCGCTCCAGCCTATGACAATCACGATAATCTTCCCGGTGGCCGTGAGGTTCACTCCCTGAAAGACGGACTCGACCGTCTTCAACCCGTGCCAGCCGTCCAGCGCCTGCACGACGAAAATCGCGATGGTCGTTAGCACGATGTTCGTCAGCGCCGCTGGCGTCAACCACTTCCAGCCGAGTTCCATCAACTGGTCGTAGCGATAACGCGGCAACGTCCAGCGCAGCCAGAAGTACAGATAGAGCACGAACGTCAGCTTCGCCAGAAAGACGATGAGGCTCAGGATGACGTAGAGGTTGTGATAGCCATGCGCTTCCGTCAAACGATAAACGCCGGGGAAGTACCAGCCTCCAAGATAGAGCGTCGTCGCAATCGAACTCGCCACAACCATCGCGGCGTACTCCGCCATGAAAAAGAGCGACCAGCGAAAGCCGGAATACTCCGTGTGAAAACCCGCGACCAGTTCCGACTCCGCTTCTGGCAGATCGAAGGGCGCGCGGTTGTTCTCCGCGATGCCGCTGATGAGAAACGTGATAAAGCCGAGCGGTTGATAGAGCAGGAAACAGATCGAATCAGACTGCTGCGCGGCGACGATGCCCGACATGGAGAGCGTGCGCGCGAACATCAACCCGCCGATAATCGCCAGGCCCATAGAGACTTCATAAGAGACCATCTGCGCGGAAGAACGCAACGCACCCAGCAAAGAATATTTTGAATTACTGGACCAGCCCGCGAGTATCAGGGCGAGCACGCCGACGCTCGACACAGAGAGCACGAAGAGGATGCCGATGTTGATGTCCGTAATCACGCCCCAGTCCGGCGCGAACGGGATGACGGAGAAGACTATGAAGGCGGCGGCGACCGCGATGTAGGGCGCGAACCTGAAGATGTAAGGGTCCGCCTTGTCGGGCACGAAGTCTTCCTTGGTGAGCAGCTTGATGCCGTCCGCGATGGGCTGCAAGAGTCCCCAGGGGCCGACGCGCATCGGCCCCAGCCGCGCCTGTATGAAAGCGGAAATCTTGCGCTCGGCGTAAGACGCGTAAGCGACCCAGAGCGCGATGAGCGTAATCACCAGCCCGATCTGTATGAGCGGCCAGACGATGAAGTTGACCGTCTGAGGGCTGAACAGTTTCAGCAGCAGGCTGTCTATAATATTCGGCGGCGCAAAAAGCGCGAGTGTCTCTCTCATCGTTTATGACTCGGTCTCGCTCATCGCTGACAACGCTTTACAACTCGATTGAGAAGACCGTTTTATGGACCAGTTTCAAATCCACCAACTCCCAATCGTCATCCAGCGTCCCGCTCCTGTCAACGACCAGATACGAAGACCATTCCCCGATAGGAAACGGCGGCGTATGCCAGGTCCCCTTGTGATAGGCATAAGGCAAACGCCCGTCAACCAGAAACGCCTTCACCTCTTCAATCACAGGCGCTGGACCAGAATTAGGCGGCGCGACCGCAATCACGCTCTGCGACGAGACGAGCGGCGAGAAGACCTGCATCGTGCGTTTATGCCGCGCCATGAAATCAAAATCAAGCGCACGCCGCTCGCTCGTCATCCCCGTCATACAGGGCTGGCCCGCTCCCAGATCAATATCCACGGACCCGCGACTGTCAATCAACACCCCGAACGGCGCGAAACTCTCCCGCGTCATCGGCAACACTTTGAGACGAACCACTTCCATAAGACAGTGACGAGTGACGAGTGACAAGCAAGAATAAGCGAGTGACGAGTTAAAGACAAAAGACGAGCGATTAGCTAAAGGCTCTTTCTCTTGCTTGTCACTTGTCACTCGTCACTGTTTTTATCTATCAATCTCTCCGAGCACGATGTCCAGCGTGCCGATGATGGCGACGACATCGGCGACGAGGTGTCCAATGGACATTTGCCGGAGGGCTTGCAAATTGATGAAGGAGGGCGGGCGGACATGCACGCGCGCGGGGCTGGCCGTCCCGTCCGAGACGAGATAGCAACCGATCTCGCCTTTGGGTCCCTCGATTGAATGATAATAGTCGCCCGCCGGAGGCTTGATAATCTTCGGCACTTTCGCGTTGACCGGGCCATCCGGCAATTTTTCAAGCGCCTGCTGCACGATGCGTCTGGACTGTCGCATCTCTTCAATCCTGACGAGATAACGGTCGTACGTATCGCCGTTCTCGCCGAGCGGAATATCAAAATCCATCTCCGCATAGGCCGCATAAGGCCGCGACTTACGCACGTCCCAGGCGACGCCCGAACCGCGCAGGGACGGACCCGACAAGCCTATCGCGACGGCGTCCTCCGCAGAGATAACCCCTATGCCGACGGTGCGTCCGAGCCAGATGCGATTTTCCGAAAGCACAGTCTCATACTCTTCTATGCGCTTCGGAAAATTATTGACGAAGCGGCGCACGTCCGACTCGAAACCTTCGTAAGCGTCGTTCGGCATCCCGCCGATGCGCCAGGCGTGGCAGGTCAGGCGCGCTCCGAACTGTCGCTCGAAAATCTTCAGAATCTCTTCGCGTTCGCGCAGGCACCAGAGCAGGACCGTAATCGCGCCGATGTCCAGGGCGTGCGTCGCCAGCCACAGCAGGTGCGACGAGATGCGGTTGAGTTCCGTCAGGATGGTACGTATGTAATGAGCGCGCGGAGGGACCGCGAGGCCCATCATCTGCTCGACCGTCTCGACCCAGACGAGACCATTGGAGACAGCGGCGATGTAATCAAGGCGGTCCCAGTAAGGCGCGATCATCGGATACTGCCGGTTCTCCGCGATCTTCTCCATCCCGCGATGCAGAAAGCCTATGTCGCAATCGAGATCAATCACCGTCTCGCCGTCAAGCCGCAAAATGACGCGCAAGACTCCGTGCGTGCTCGGATGCTGCGGCCCCATGTTGAGCACCATCTCAGGGCTGTCCAGCAGCGTCTCTCTCGTCGTTGCGATTTCTACCTGATGCACAAGAACTGCAAGGATGAAGAAGATTGATTGATTCATCGGCTCATTGACTCATTGAACAAATGAGCCGATGAGTCAATCAATGAATCAATCTTCTTCATCCTTCCTCCTTCCGACTTCCTACTTGCCTTTATAGCAACCTGTGACGCTTCCCGAATCGAGGACCAGGCCAATCTCTTCGGCCTCGCCGCTTCTCTTGCGCGCGAGCAGTTTATGTATGATGGCCGAAGCGGCGCTCGCCTTATTCCACGTATTGCGCGGGGACATCGTCTCCGTCAAGACATAGCCAGCCTCTTGCGCGGCCTCCCGCGTCTCGAAAGTCTTCGCGCCGTAATGCGCCGCCAATTCTTTCAGATTCATAACTCAGTTTTGAGTTTACAGTTATGAGTTATGAGTTTTCAGTTAACAGCAGCAACCAGCCTTCGGTTTTACTGAAAACTGAAAACTCATAACTGTAAACTGCTCACTTGTCTTTCGGCATGACTTCCTTGCCAGCGCGGAAGATTTCGCGCACTTGCCGCTCGGCTGGCACATGTAACATCTCAAGCCCGTAGGCGCGGCGCTGGACCAATTGCTCCTGCTGGACCTCTGTGAATTCGGGGAGATGTTTGGCGGTCCAATTATTCTCCATGAATTCGAGCGGGTAATCTTTTCGCAGGGGATGGCCCTCCCAGTCCGGCGGGAGGAGGATGCGCCGCAGGTCCGGGTGATTTTGAAAGCGTACGCCGAAGAGGTCGAAGACTTCGCGCTCCATCCAGTTAGCGGCGGGCCAGACGCCCGTCACGCTCAAGACGCCCATTGCTTCGTCAGTCGCGACCTTCAAACGCACGCGCGCGTTGCCCTCAATCGAGTAGAGATGATAAACAAGTTCGAAGGGAGCGTCGAAGCGATCCGGCAAGTGTACGCAGGTCACGTCCGTCAGATAGTTGAAGGGCGTCTCCTCATCACGTTTGAGAAGTTCGCAGACTTCTACTATGCGCGCGGGTTCAATCCGAATCGAGAGTTGACCGACAAACTCCGTGGCTTCGAGGACAGCACCGGACGCCATCTCTCCAAGGCGTTTCGCCAGCGGGTGATTCGAGGCATCCGTGGGCTTCGGTCCTTCTTCCTTCTTTTTGACGGGAGCCTTCGGCGCGCCCGCGCCGGCTGCGGCTCCGGCGGGCTGCGGGGGCGAAGGCTTATCGCCTGCGGCCTGCTTGGCGGCGGCGGCGCGTGCCTTCGCTTCGGCAATCTTGGTGGCCTTCTCCGCGTCCGACTGCGAAGGATTTTTGAGCGGGTCTCCGATGCTCGGCGAAGCGCCGCCGGGCGGTTGTGGTCCTGCCGTCGCGTTGGCTTCATCCTTGGAGGACGGACGCGACGTTGTCGGGTCACCCGCCGAGGCGGGGACGGTCGTGCCGCTTCTGGAACTGCCCGATGGAGCCTTGCCGGTCAGGGCTGCCTGGCTCTCAGGGGTCGGAGGCGCGGTTTCCGCGCTGCCGGGAGGAGGCGGCAAAGTGCCCGCGTCCTTCATCTCAGCGCCGGGGCTGGGGCTTTTGTCGTCCGTGCGCGGGCCGCTCCGAGTGGCGGCAGAGTCCTGGCTTTCCGGCGTCGGCGCGTCGGAAGTTGAAGAGGTTTCTGTAGGCTTCTTCGGGTCGTCTACCATCTTGCTCGCGTAACTACACCCTCAGTGAAATCTCGCTCGCGGCTCACGCTGACGGAAAGGACCGGAGCGCACACCAAAACGGACGCTCGTGTGTGAATGGCTAGGGTACAACAGGGACGGACAGTGCTTTGTAGCATGCGGTTTGAGCCATTGTCAATAAACTTTGTGCCTGATGTCACAAGAGCTTCGCGCCCCGCTTCAAATGCCTCTTTTCCTTGACGATAGGCATCTAAAGGACGTATCATCTTGTGTTTTGCAAGATGCCCTTTGAGTCGTCTAGAGAGAAGGAAACGAGAGAGAAATGAAGCAAGGAATCCATCCCGAATACAAAGAAATCAACGTCCACTGCGCCTGCGGCCACACGTTTCAGACACGCTCGACGCGGAAAACCGATCTGAGCGTGGAAATCTGCTCGGAATGCCACCCGTTTTTCACGGGCAAGCAGAAGCTGGTGGATACCGCCGGTCGCGTTGACCGCTTTAACCGTCGCTATGGCAAAAAGCAGCCGGAGGCGGCAGCAGAGACCGCGACCGCAGAGGCCGCCAAGTAAGATTCATCAAGCAGGCCGGGCTTTGGACCAGTAATACGAGTCCGGGCTTGGCCCAAGCGTTGAAGCGCTTTACAGTTGAGAACCCAGCAACATTAGCCCTGAGTAATTTGACGCCGACGCTTTTTGTGAAGCGCCGCTCGCCTTCGTGTATCATCCTGAGACCGAGACCGCGAGCGGCCCGTTCCGAAAGGGTCGGCGTTACTCTTTCAACCGGCTTCTGAACTAAAGGAAAATTCCATCGTGAGTACTACCGAAAGAGATTTGATTGTCGGCGGGCAGGCCGTCATAGAGGGCGTCATGATGCGCACGCCGAACGCCTATGCCGTCGCGGTTCGCAAGGCCGACGGCACAATCGTCAACACCGCCGCACGGCTGCCGAAGATGGGCGACAAGTACCCGCTGTTCAAGCTGCCCGTGCTGCGCGGGGGCGCCGTGCTCATACAGTCTATGGGCCTCGGCATCAAGGCGCTCAACTACTCCGCCAGCGAAGCCTTCTCAGACGCCGAGGAAGCCGCAACGGAGCGAGTCCCGGTCGCCACGCTGACGCCCGCCGTGATAGAGGGCGAGGGAGACTTCGCTGGCATCACGGGCGCGGTCCCCGGACTGATTCCGATTCCGACGCAGAAACGTTCCAAAGATGAGATGAAGAAGGGCACGACCGCCGCCGCCGCAGGCTCCATAGTCTTCGCCATGTTTTTTAACGTCCTGCTCTTCATCGTCGCGCCGCTCCTTTTGACGAACGCCATCTTCAACGCCGCTGGATGGGCCAACTCTCCGCCGCCCGCCGCCGTAGCCGCCAGCACGCAACAGGCAGCACAAGCGAATGCGCCTTCGGCCACAACAACCAACGCTGCGTCGAACAGCAACAACGTCGCGCAACCCGAGAGCGGGGCCTGGTACACGCGCGCTTTTCAAAGCGCACGCGCGTACATGCACCCCGTGCGCCCTTCAGTCGCTTTCAACCTGATAGACGGCGTGATTCGCATGGCCTTCTTCCTCATCATGATCTTCAGCTTTTCGCTTTTGAAAGACATCCGCCGCGTCTTCGAGTATCACGGCGCGGAGCACAAGACCGTCTTCAACTGGGAGGCGGGGCTGCCGCTCACGGTCGCCAACGCGCGCATCCAACCGCGCCAGCATCCACGCTGCGGGACTAGCTTTCTGATGGTCGTGATGCTCGTCTCCATCGTGCTCTTCTCGATTATCAAGTTCGATGCGCTCCTTTACAACATGCTCGTACGCATCGCGCTCATCCCGCTCGTCGCGGGACTCTCTTACGAGATTATCCGTCTCTCTGCGAAAAAAGAGGGCGGCATTATTTTCAAGATGATTACGCTGCCCGGCGTCTGGCTCCAGAACATCACGACGAAAGAGCCTGACGACGAGCAACTGGAAGTCGCCATAGAGGCTTTGAAAGAATCGCTCAAGCTTGAGCCTCAACCCGAAGCGGCTGCGACAGTGCCGCTCTCCTGAAAGCCATGTTAGAAAAATTAGAACAGATCGAAGCGCACTACGAACAGTTGACCGGAGAGATGTCTTTGCCGGAGGTCTACTCTGACCAAGCCGCGTACGCGAAGATTGCCAGACAGCATCGCAGCCTCGGTGAGATAGTGACGAAGTATCGCCACTGGAAATCTCTGAGAGACGAACTGGCGGGCGCTCGCGAACTGCTCGACATCGCCGACGATGAAGAGATGCTCGAACTGGCGCGCATCGAAACGGAGACCTTGCAGGCGCAATTGGACCAGTGCGAAGTAGACCTCAAACTGCTCCTCCTGCCCAAAGACCCGAACGACGAGAAGAACGTCATCCTCGAAATTCGCGCCGGGACGGGCGGCGACGAGGCGACGCTCTTCGCAGCCGAAATGCTACGCATGTACGCGCGCTACGCCGAGCGACAGGGCTGGCGCATGGAAATTCTCGACGCTTCCGAATCCGGCATCGGCGGCATCAAGGAAGGCGTCGCACTCATCGAAGGCGACAAAGTCTTCTCCAAACTGAAACACGAATCCGGCGTTCATCGCGTCCAGCGCGTCCCTCAAACCGAAGCCAGCGGTCGCATACACACCTCCGCCATCACGGTCGCCGTCCTCCCCGAAGCCGAAGAAGTGGATGTCAAGATTGACGCCAAAGACCTCCGCATAGACACCTTCTGCTCATCCGGCCCAGGCGGCCAGAGCGTCAACACGACCTACTCCGCCGTCCGCATCACGCACCTCCCGACCAACACGGTCGTCTCGATGCAGGACGAGAAATCGCAGATTAAGAATCGTGAGAAGGCGATGAGAGTCTTGCGCGCGCGCTTGCAGGAATTGGAAGAGCAGAAGCAGCACGACGCGCTCGCCTCCGAACGCCGCTCGATGGTCGGCTCCGGGGACCGCTCCGAAAAGATACGCACCTACAACTTCAAAGAGAACCGCGTCTCCGACCACCGCATCGGCCTCACCATCCACCAACTCGACCTCGTCATGGAAGGCGCGCTCGACGAAATCATCAACGCCCTCGTCACACACTACCAGGCCGAAAAACTGAAGGCCGAAATGGTCGCGGCCTAGAACACAGTGACAAGTGACGAGTGACGAGTGACAAGTTAAGAACTTGTTTTAACTCACCACTCGCTTATTCTTGCTTGTCACTCATCACTCGTCACTTGTCACTGTCTTATGGATACTACGCGCGTCCTGCTCATACGCCACGGACAATCTGAGGGCAACGCGGCGGGCCGCTTTGGCGGTCACACGGCGACGCCTCTCTCTGAGCGCGGGCGGGCGCAGGCGTCGGCCACCGCGCGTGCGCTGGCCACGGAAAACTTCAGCGCCATCTATTCGAGCGACCTTGAGCGCGCCGTCGAAACGGCTCAACCCTTGGCCCGCCTGACCGGATTGGAGGTCCAACTGACGGACGCTTTCCGCGAACGCAGCGTCGGAGTGATGGAGGGCCTGACCTTCGAGGAAGCCGCCCAGCAACACCCCGAACAATACGCCGCGCTGCTCCGCCGAGACTTCGAGCACATCCTTCACGGCGGCGAAAGCTACCGCCAACTGCTCGACCGCGCCGCGCGCGAATTGGACCAGGCCATCGAACGACACAGAGGCACAGCCATCGCCGTCTTCTCCCACACCGGCACGATCTGCATTCTCACACTGCACCTCATGGGCGCGCTCGACGCCCCCGAACTGCGCCCCGTCTGGATCGCCACCGCCAATTGCGGCATCACACGCTTCGACCTCCGCGCAGACGGCTTCGTACGTGTGCATGCCATCAACGATACGCGGCATCTCGCGGGGCTTTAATTCTGACGGGTTGATGATTGAGGGGTCTGTTATTCGGGTAACAGTTTGTTCTTGAGGTTGATAATCTCTTTGTCGCGCTCATCAAAAGATGTTTTCAATTCCAAAGGTATGTTTTTAATCTGGCTTAAATAAAGCGCTGCGAAGTCTTTAATCCTCACTTTTTGAAGTCTGGTTGGATTAAAACCTGACACATCCGGGAACGGTCTTTGATAGTCAACCACTGTCCCATCGCTTAATAGATTGACCAGTTGGGGGATTGACCGTTCGCCGAATACCAGGAAAATGCTCCCGATGAGACCTGTGTCGTCATTGCGATGCAGGAACCCCCAATCAGTCATTGTCTTCGTATAATTACCCAGCAGCGCCTGAACATACACGTCGCTCAAGGAGTTCAAGTCTGTTCTCGAAAAGAAGGTCATATCCCTGCCTAGTAAAATCTGGCTGCCCAGAAATCGCGCCAGCGAAGGTGCCTTTGTATCGCCAACCAGTCTTTCAAAATCCTGCTGCGAGGCGCTCTTCCAAACCTCATCCAATAAATGTTCATGGTCGGCTTCTTTGAAGAGTGCAGGGTATCCTATCTTTGTGAGCCTTCGAGCAAGGGAGAAGGTGTCTTCAGACGTGGCTTGATTGACGTGAGCAGTTTCCTGATCTTGATTTTCTTTGTCAGGCATACATTTCAGTCGGCAGAAGAGAATAACGGAATGTTATTTCCGCTCGTTGCGCCCGTAAACGTCAGACGCTCATGCGCCTTCAGGCGATTTAGTGAGTTCCCAATGCCTCCCTCGTCAGAAGTGTTTTCTGTACCCAACCTTGTTTACCAGTATCCGGCCCGTCCACTATCGTGATTAAGGCCCAGGCTGGATCTATTTTCATGCCGATTAAGAGCGCCACAACCCGGAGGAGGATGTCCGGCGCAATCGTGACTCTCGTGTCTTTTGGAAGATTTTTGATAAGAGTAGTGGGGACTTTGGTCGGGTCGTCCACCATCGGGGCACTCGCTGTATTGATTTTGTGAACCTCCTCCATCGGCAGATGAACAGTCGGCCTGCCAACGTCCGTCATCGCCATCTCGGTGCTTTTTATAAAACCAGCTGGCCCACCACCTTTTACAGTAACCAGGTTATAAGTAACGCTACCGACTTTGGCTTGCATGCCGCGCCAATTTAAGGCCGTTCCTTTTACAACCGAACCCTTTGACTTCGTCGTATCGGCGGGGTCTAAAATATTAGCTGTCGCCACGCTGACACCCCAATTGAAATCCTCGGTTGCCGTGTTCCAGACACTGGCGGCGGTTAAGAAGTTGACGGTAGGGACGCCCTGCGAAATCGCTTTAAAAGGAATCATTGAAAACTTTCCTGCGGCGTCCCGTTTCCAACCCCAATTGACTGAACCGTAGTAAGTATCTTTCTGAGTTCCCTCGATAGCCAGGGCAGTGGATTCAAAAACCTGCTCCGAATCATTGGCAGTACCTAGTTGCGGAGCATCATAAAGTTCAGCCGACTCAGGACCTTTCAGGACACCGGCCTCCTTAAACCGAAAGCCGTGCTTGCCAAATCCCGTGCGTGTGCCTCCAGCTACCCCGCTTGCGGTTTCCTGTGCAGTAACTTGAGCGGGGGTGAGGGCAGTCGAAGGGATGGTGGGATAAGAGGTCAAATTTGAAGCGTCTGCGCCTGTCGTAGGTTTGTCGGCGGTTGAGTACAAGGGACTGGGAAATCCCGGCAAAACATCAATGAATTGTCCCTGCCCTGCCCCTGAAGTTGCGCTTCGCCTTCCAAAATTCGGATCTGCGGCAGCCGCAGAAGTCCCGCCTATTTTTCCCGTCGCAGCCTGCGTCAAAGCTATCTGCTTCGCATCAACCTTCGGCCCCGGGTTAAACTTCAAGAACATTTCCACGCCGACTTCTTTGCCGTCGGACTTTTGCTTGAGTTCGTGGTACTTCACCGCCTCAAATTCACCAAAGGCTGTACTAGCTTTATCCCCATCCTTTTTTTGAATCATTAATTGCGCTCGCAACTGACCGCCCGCCACCGCACCTTGCTGCACCGTATGTGTTAATTCATGCGCCAGCAGATGCTTCCCCTCGGCTGATTCCGGGGAAAAATTTCTGGCATTAAAATAGATGTCCCGGCCCACTGTAAACGCCTTCGCGCTCAAATCCCTCGATAGCTGTGCAGCATGGTCGTCTGTGTGAATACGCACATGGGAGAAGTCAGTACCGAAGCGGCTTTCCATAAATCTCCTAGACGATTCCGGCAACGGGCTACCCCCCCCGCTGGACGACGCGATTTGATTCGTCATCGCATCCCTCTCTGTCACGCCCTCAGACCCCTTCGCTTGAATCAACGGCGTGATGGTCGAGGCCATTGGTTTTCGTTGAAGATGTTGATGGAGGGCTGCGTCTTGACGCGGCATGGGGTCGTGCTGTGGTTGAGGTTCCGGCATCCGCATCACCTGTTCAGCGATGCGGTCTGCCTCTTGCTCATAGCTATCCCCCGGCTGGTTGATCGCCAGTTTGGTCTGTATTGACGCTGCCGCAGGAGTGTGCGCGGGAATCCGGCTAAAATCGTGCCCGAAGCGAGGTGAGGCCGTAGCGACTGATCCGGCTTCGAGTCCTTCAGCATCAGTCCGCAAAGACCGTTGCCCTGCTTGATTCCCAATTGTGTGCTGCGAGTACGGAAGGGGATGTCTGTGATATTGCGGCCCAGGTATAGCTGTATTCAACCGGGCAAGGCTCAAGGATATTTGCTCTTGAGGTTGATTCTGTTTTTGGGCAAAGGTTCGCATGGTCTATCTCCTGCCGGATGCGGACGCACTGGAAAAAGGAATGCGAGGGAGCAAGACGCGTGTACGTTATTCTCGTTGAAGTTGAAAGTCAACGTTTTATAAATTCCTCGCGCGAATAAAGACGTACGCGAACCGGACTCAGAGCAGTTTGCTGTGTGGAACTTGCTCGTCGTTAGTCTGGGCGGATGATTCGATGCTGAGGATATTGCTTATGATGACCTGTTGACAGAGCCGACGACTTCTATGGCCTCGCGGTCGGTGGGTGAGATTTCTTCCAGTTCATCGTCGCCTTCGAGTTGCCGCTGGCGATGGACTGTCCCATCGGACTCGAAGATGTAAGCGGAGGGCGCTTCGCGCATGATGATGTCTTGCAGGCGCATGAGGCCATAGAGCAGAGCCTCCGGGCGCGGCGGGCATCCCGGTATATAAACGTCCACGGGAATCGTCCGGTCCACGCCCTGCATCGTCGAGTAAGAGTCGAACGGCCCGCCCGTCGAAGCGCATGCGCCCATCGCGATGACCCATTTCGGCTCAGGCATCTGGTCGTAGACGCGACGCACCACCGGACCCATCTTGAGCGTCACCGTGCCCGCCACGATGATGAGGTCGCTCTGGCGCGGGCTGGGACGAAAGACGCCCGCGCCGAAGCGGTCTATATCAAAGCGTCCCGCGCCGCACGCGATCATCTCGATGGCACAGCATGCCAGCCCGAACGTCATCGGCCAGATGGCAGATTTCCTGGCCCAGTTAACCACCGGCGCGCTCAAATCCAGAGCCTTCGCGCCGACGGTCCGACGCAACGCATTCATCACCGAATCCACGGTCGTGAGAACGAAACCTTCTTGATGTTCAGCCATAATAATTCAGTGACAAGTGACGAGTGACAAGTGACGAGATAAGAACAAGCATTTAACTTATAACTTGTCACTCGTCACTTGTCACCGCTGTTAGGCCCATTCCAGCGCGCCTTTGCGCCAGGCGTAATAGTAGCCGACGATTAAGATGCCTATGAAGACGAACATTTCGAGGAGCGCGAATTTGGTGAACGAAAAATCGTTGCCCATGAAGATGATAGCCCAGGGCAGGAGGAAGATGGTCTCGACATCGAAGATGAGGAAGAGCATGGCGATGATGTAGTAGCGCACTGTGAAACGGTCGTGCGCTTCGGTCGTCGGGTCAATACCGCACTCGTAGGGACGCATCTTGCCTTTGCCGTAAATGCTCGGACGCAGGAAACGGCCCAGGATAATCGGCAGGACGGGAAAGACGACCGCGAAGACGAAGAAGATCATGACCGGCCAGTAGGCCGTAATTGGACCACCAATGCCGGGGACGCCCTGCTGCTGTGGCGGCGTGGCCTGTAAAAGAATCGCGCTCAAGCTCATCTTTTGTTCTGTCTCTCTCCTGCTCGGACTCTGGAAGTGTGCGAACGCGCCGCGAAAGTAAGCCTGCACCGGCGAAGTGAAAAAATTATGCCGCGAAAAAATATTATGCTGCCAAGCGAAGCGTTGTCAAACTATTCTTTGGCAGACGGCGAGGCTCAAGCATGAGAGTGTGGCTGGCCCGCCAGTAATGAGAGCGCGTGCGGGAGAACATTCTTGATGACGGCGAAGCACTCGCGCACTCCGGCGGGCGAGCCTGGCAGATTGACTATCAAAGCACGCCCGCGAATGCCGCACACGCCGCGCGAGATCATCGCCATCT
Organism: Pyrinomonadaceae bacterium; assembly: GCA_036009045.1. GTDB lineage: Bacteria > Acidobacteriota > Blastocatellia > Pyrinomonadales > Pyrinomonadaceae > DASYML01. Next base: position 69,991 of record DASYML010000187.1, on the reverse strand, counting down.
GCGTCGCCTTGAGCGATTCGGCGCGCATCGCTTCGGCCATTCCCGGCACTTCCCTTTCAATCACGGCGCGCGTCGCTTCGGGCGTATTATCGCGCGGCGAGACGCCCGTCCCACCCGTCGTGATGACCAGATTAACGTCAGGATGGTCAGCGTAGCTTTGCAGCTTTTGCGCCAGCGGCTCCAGGTCGTCCGGCACAATCACCGCCGTCAGAATCTTCGCCCCCATCTCCTGTAGCGACTGGATGAGGACCAGCCCGGATTCATCCTTGCGCTCGCCGCGCGAACACGCATCACTGACCGTAATCACAACTGCGCGTATCTCAACAGACATAACGAATGAGGGAAAAGCAGAGATGGGAGGCTGGAGGTGAGAGGCTAGTCAAAGCAGAACTGTTTTTAACTAGCCTCTCACCTCCAGCCTCCCATCTCTGCTTTTCATTCCTTACCTTCTAATGTGTTCTTTGAGCCAGCAGCGGTCAATGACGACGAGGAGGCCCGCGTCTTGTGCGCGCTGGGCTGCGGCGTAGTCTATCACGCCCTCTTGCAGCCAGACGGCTTTTGCGCCGAGGCGTATCGCTTCGTCAACCGCCGCGCCAGCCTCTTCGGAGCGACGGAAGATGTCCACCAGGTCAATCTTGCCGGGCACGTCCGCGAGCGACGGGTAGGCTTTCTCACCGAAGACGGCTTGCTCGTTGGGATTGACCGGGATGACCCTGTAACCCTTCTCCTTCATGTATCTCGCCACGCCGTGCGAGGGACGCATCGGACTCGAAGAGAGACCAACGACCGCGATGGTCCGACACTCGTCCAGAATTTGATTGATGGCCTGCTTACTATTGATGTCCAACTTAACCTCCAGAACGAGAGGCGAGAGGCTTGAGACTAGAGGCTGGCTAAAGCAAGAAGATTTTAACCAGCCTCTAGTCTCAAGCCTCTAGTCTCTGCCATATTGCTTTTCACCGCGTGCAGTTCTTGCAGCGAGTAGACTGTGATTTCTGTTTTGCGTTCGCGGGCCGTGATGGCTTCGACCATTGCGTGTGCGCCCGTCATGGTCGTCACGCACGGCACGTTGTATTGGAGGGCCGCGCGACGTATCGCCTGCTCGTCAAAATGCGAGACGCGACCGAGAGGCGTGTTGATGATTAAATCAATCTCGCCGCGCTTGATAAAGTCCACGACGTTCGGGCGGCCCTCGTTGACTTTAAAAACATTCTCAACGCCCAGGCCGACTTCGCGCAGGCGCGCGGCGGTCCCGAAGGTGGCGATGAGTTTAAAGCCGAGCCGAGCGAGTTTTCTGGCGAGGACGGCGGCCTGTCCCTTGTCGCCGTCGTTGACGCTGATGAAGGCCGTCCCCTCTTGCGGCAACTCAAGGCCCGCGCCCATCATGGCCTTCGCGTAAGCCTCGCCGAAAGATTCTCCGACGCCCATCACCTCGCCCGTCGAATGCATTTCTGGACCAAGCACCGGGTCCACGCCGGGAAATTTGACGAAGGGAAAGACGGGCGACTTGACGTAGAAGAAGCGGCCCACCGCGAGGTCTTCAGGCAACTCGAAATCTTTCAACTTGCGCCCCGACATGACGAGCGCAGCGATGCGCGCTAAGGGGACTCCCGTCGCCTTCGAGACGAAGGGAACCGTCCGCGAGGCGCGCGGGTTGACTTCGAGCACGTACACCCTGTGGTCCTTAATGGCGAACTGGATGTTCATCAAGCCGTTGACGCGGAGCGCGCGAGCAAGCTGCCGCGTATAGTGGCGCATCGTCTCCAGGTGCTCAGGCTCTATGACGACGGGCGGGAGCACGCATGACGAATCGCCGGAATGAATCCCCGCTTCCTCTATGTGCTCCTGTATGCCAGCGACGATGCAGGTCTCTTCGTCGGCCAGCGCGTCAACATCAAACTCCGCCGCGCGCTCTAAAAACTTATCAATCAGGACGGGCCTCTCCGGCGAGAAATCAACTGCCGTTCGCACGTAATCATCGAGGCTCTCTTCGTCGTAGATAATCGCCATCGCGCGACCGCCGAGCACATAACTGGGCCGCACCAGGATCGGATAGCCTATCGAGCGCGCGATGACCTTAGCCTCTTCGCCGGAAGAGGCCATCCCGTTTTCCGGTTGCGGGATGCCGAGTTTCGTAAGCAGAGCGCCGAAGCGTTTGCGGTCTTCCGCGAGGTCAATCGAATCGGGCGATGTGCCGATGATGGGCACGCCCGCGTCTTGCAGTCGCATCGCCAGGTTCAAAGGCGTCTGCCCGCCAAACTGCACGATGACTCCTTCGGGCTTTTCGACATCAATGATGTTCATCACGTCCTCGAACGTGAGCGGCTCGAAATAAAGACGGTCGGAGGTGTCGTAATCGGTCGAGACGGTCTCAGGGTTGCAGTTGACCATGATGGTCTCGAAGCCCGCTTCGCGGAGCGCGAACGCCGCGTGACAACAACAATAGTCGAACTCTATGCCCTGCCCTATGCGGTTCGGGCCTGAGCCTAGAATCATAATCTTGCGCCCGTCGGTAGGCGCGGATTCATCTTCGGTCTCGTAGGTCGAATATAGATAAGGCGTGTAGGATTCAAACTCCGCGCCGCAGGTATCCACGCGTTTGTAGACGGGCACGAGGCCGAGCCGCTTGCGATGCGCGCGCACTTCATCCTCCGTGCTTCCTGTGAGATATGCTATGCGGCGGTCGGAGAGCGCGTATTCCTTCGCCGTCCGCAAGGCTTCAACGGGCACATCCGAGAGACGCTGTCCCTCGATCTCATCCTGAAGCTGCATCACGTCCTCAAGCTGTTCGAGGAACCAGGGGTCTATGCGCGAGAGACGATAGATTTCCTCTATGGACCAATTATGCTGCAACGCGTAGGTGATATAAGAGAAACGGTTCGAGTTGGGACGCGCCAGCTTGCGTTGCAATTCGTCGTCCGAGACATCCTTGAGACGCAGCGGCCTGACCGCTTCGAGCGAGCGCAAGCCCTTGAAGAGCGCCTCCTTGAAAGTTCGTCCAATCGCCATCACCTCGCCGACGGATTTCATCTGCGTGCCGAGGCTGTCTTCAGCTTCACGAAACTTCTCGAAATTCCACTTCGGAATCTTCGCCACGACGTAATCAATCGTCGGCTCGAAGGAGGCCGGAGTCTTCTTCGTGATGTCGTTCGGGATTTCGTCGAGCGTATAACCGACGGCGAGTTTGGCCGCGATTTTGGCAATCGGAAAGCCCGTCGCCTTTGAAGCCAGGGCCGACGAACGCGAGACGCGCGGGTTCATCTCTATGATACGTACCTCTCCGTTATCCGGGTTGACGGCGAATTGAATATTGGACCCGCCCGTCTCGACCCCGACTTTTCTAATGATGCGAATCGCCATGTCGCGCAAGCGTTGATACTCCACATCTGTCAACGTCTGCGCCGGGGCCACCGTAATCGAATCGCCCGTGTGGACGCCCATCGGATCGAAGTTTTCAATCGAACAGATGATGACCACGTTATCCGCGAGGTCGCGCATGACCTCCAACTCAAACTCTTTCCAACCGAGGATAGATTCCTCTATCAAGACTTCGTGAACGGGCGAAGCGGCCAGCCCCGTCCGCACAATCTCTTCAAACTCCTCAGGGTTGTAAGCGATACCGCCGCCCGTCCCGCCGAGCGTGAAGGACGGGCGAATTATCGCAGGGTAATCCGTCAACGCGACCAACTCCTGCGCTTCGGCCCACGAACGCGCGAACCCTCCGCGCGGCATCGGCAAGCCCTCTTCATCCATCGCCCCTTTGAATAAACGACGGTCCTCCGCGACCTTCACGGCCTCTCGCTTGGCCCCTATCATCTCGACGCCGTATTCCTCAAGCACGCCCGCGTCCGCCAGCGCCACGGCCAGGTTGAGCGCCGTCTGCCCGCCCACCGTCGGCAGCAACGCGTCCGGCCTCTCCAGGCGAATAATCGCCGTCAGGGATTCGACCGTTAAGGGTTCTATGTAAGTCTTATCGGCGGTCTCCGGGTCCGTCATGATCGTCGCCGGGTTGGAATTGACGAGCACCACCTCGTAGCCTTCCTGTCGCAGCGAGCTGCAAGCCTGCGTCCCGGAATAATCAAACTCCGCCGCCTGCCCGATGACGATAGGCCCGGAACCGATAATCAAGATTTTGTGTATGTCTGTCCGTTTAGGCATTTCTCACTTGGGCCTGTCACAACATGAAAGATTCGGCTGGTCGAGTCGAAACATTATACATAACCAACAGGCAGAGCACGAATCATGCTTGATTCAAATAGTAGTTCAGTTTGCAACTGAGTGGGTGGGACAGTTTTATTCACCACCGCAGACACAGAGCACGCAGAGTCAGCACAGAGAAAAGAATTTAAACCTCTGTGCTGACTCTGCGTGCTCTGTGTCTGCGGTGGTGAATGCCTCTTTCATAAATGCTCAAGCCACACTTAATCAAGTCGGCTAAATATTGAGACACATCGGCGGCCTCATCTAAGCGCAAAAAAGCCGACCTCGATGTTGAAAGGTCGGCTCTTCGGTTTGATAGTTTGTCTCTCAACTTTAAGGTTGTTGCGCGTCGAATTTGCGGCGGTAGTCTTCGCCTTCGATGTGGACCGTCTTGCACATCTCATAGAGACGCGAGCGGAGGCGCACGCCGATGCGGTCTTCGAGGGTCTCGTCCGTCTCCTTGCGCCGCCCGTCAAGGTAGTTGGTGGTGAAGATGGTCAGTTTCCTGTTGTTATAGCGCGTGTTGATGATCTGCATCATCGTGTCGCGCACCCAGTCCGTAGGCTTTGACGCGCCGAGTTCGTCAAGGACCAGCACTTCCGCTTCAAAGACGGGCGCGAGCACCTTCAATTCCGAAGTCTGCGAGATGGGATTGTAGGAATTCTGTATCTCCTTGAGGAGCGAGCCGAATTCATAAAAGAGAGAGGGGATGCCCTTCTTCTCAATCAGGTCGCGGATGATGGCGACGGAAAGATGCGTCTTGCCGACGCCGACGGGACCCATCAGGACCAGCCCTCTATCAACCGCCGGATACTGCCTGGCGAGCGTGTAGGCGAACCTGAAAGCGTTGGCCTGGATGGTGTAATACTTGCCCTTGGCCGGATAATAATTTTGCAGAGAGCATTGGTCGTAGCGTCGCGGGATGCGTGCCGCTTCCAGCAATTTGGCCTGGCTGCTCTCCGTGCGACAGAGACAACGACGCGCGCCCTTGCCCGCCACAACTTCCATCCCGCTGCCGAAGCAGAAAGGGCAGACGGCGGGTTGTGCGACCTCGCTTTCGACGGGCACAACCGGCGCGTCGGAGTTGGCAGACTCCTCTTCCGACGCGGCCTCCGGCACGGCGAAGAGCGGATGAATTTTAGCGTTGTCTGACGACATCCAGGCTAGAAGAGACGAACTGCAAAAGAGATTTCCGTTATCAAGTCGCCGCAAGAGGGATTGAGTACTCACCAAGACATTGCGGCCCGAAGTGACGCCTCGACACTTCCCCTTCGGAAACACATTTGAGGGGCGCGGCGGATTATAGCACTCAAGACGCAGATTGCAAGAGCGACTTGGCGCGGCTCTGTAAAATCCGCGTCAGATGTTGCATGGAAAGCCCCGCCTGAAAGTCTGGATGACATTGGATGACCGTCGGTTGTGCTATATTCACAGGCATCCATACAGCTTCTTTGATGAATCTTAGCAGGTCGCCGTATGGCCTATTTTATTTTGGAGTTTGATTGATAACGCAATGGGTATTTTAAACGGAGTCCTGAGCAGGCTCGGCATCAACAACGCGACGGTGGAGCGTCACCCGATTCGCGTCTTTCTTCTGGACGACGACACGCGCAGGCATGATTGGTTCGTCAAGCGCTTTAAGGGAGACTATCTGGACATCGCGGAGACGGTCGAGACCGCGCGGGAATTTCTCAGCCAAAATTTTTACGACGCCATTTTCCTGGACCACGACCTGCTCCCCGAACACTACGGTTCGGACATAGAGGATGACGAGCGAACCGGCTATGCTATCGCGCGCTGGCTCGCAGACAGGCCGGAACTGCAACGCGCCTCGACCATCCTCGTCCACACGCGCAACGCGGACGGAGCCATCCGCATGGTCGAAGAGCTACGCACCGCCGGTCGCCAGGCCGAGTACGTCCCATTCCCCCTCCTCGAACACAAAATCAAACGCTACTGGAATAAATAAGAGAGTCCAAAGTCTCAATAAGTCCAAGGTCCAAGGTCCAAAGTCAAGAAGCGGAATCTGGCTGTTCTAGACTTTAGACTTTGGACCTTGGACCTTGGACTAAATCTGGTGGCCAGGGACGGAATCGAACCGCCGACGCCGGCCTTTTCAGGGCCGCGCTCTACCGACTGAGCTACCTGGCCGGAACTATGATGGGTATCGGCAAGAGTGCGTAGTATAAGAAGATAGCGCGGAAACTGTCAACCGGAAGCGCGTTTCGCAATTTTTTGTGACTAATTCGACAAAAAAGCGTTGACAGTTTTGAGAAGAAGTGTATAATCCCGTCTCGTTGGGATGGGGTTGACGCCCAAACGTCAGCCAATCGCAAGATAACCATCCACAGGCCCGAACATCGCTAGTACCCGCCCGTGCCAGTTCGAACGCCGATTGCGCCCCCCGCAGCCGCTACATTCGAACTGGCACAGCTATTTTCACAGCCCTTCCCGCTTTCCCGGCTATTTTTCCAAGTAGGGACGTATTCACCACATTAGATTTGAGAAGCGTGCGTTGGTTGTGATATTAACGACGGCGCATTGCTGCGATAACTTATAGCGGTTCTCAATTGGATGCAATCATCGCGGCGAGCGTCCTTGTCAGTCCCGCCTGCTTAAGCTGGGCGGGTCGTGGCTGAGCCAGGAAACCCGCCCAGCTTAAGCAGGCGGGACTGACCTGTAGTCGCACTCAATTGAAAATCGCTATAGAGGCAAAGGATACGCAACAGATGAAATGTCCACACTGCGGCAGGGGAATGTCCTTCTTCAGATTGCGCTGCCAGGCATGCAAAACGCGCTTGCTCGCGGGCTACGCCACGACGGCCCTCGTCCTCATCGCTGCCATCGCCGTCATCCTGCTCCTGATAGGTTGGTTCACGCATTGAGCACAAAGGGAGGAGACCATCAAAGCACTATGGAAACAACCGAGAAGATTTGCGCCCACGGACTCTGCAACTGTCTCGCCACACAGGGCAGCGACTATTGCAGCCCCTACTGCGGACAGGTCGGCAAGACGACCAACAACACTCTAGACGAGAACCAGAAGATGATCTGCGACTGCGGCCATCCGACCTGCGTCGGATAGCAATCGAACGTAGCTATGCGTAGATAAGACTTACAGCTGATAATCCGGCAAGAAGACTCGCGATCATTTCAAGAGGGCGTTCAAGGGCGTTCTCTTAGTCGCCTTCTTTCCTCTCAATAATAATCGTCACATAGTCTTCGGTCTCATTCTCAAAGCGAAGATATTCTGTGCGCTTGTCAATGAGTATCCGGCGAGTCTGGCTCTTGATTAGTTCAGCCGCTTCCATTACTTCTTTGAGCAATCGTTTGGTCTCCTGTGCGCGTGGGTCATAGCGCTCGCGGTCCGTACTCATTTCCAATCACCTTTCCTCTCGCTCTTCCACAGCTTCGGCGCTGGCTTTCAATTTAACTTATCGCCGCTCAGGTCTTGCACGTCTTCGTCTTCGGCCAGGTCCAGGATTTGAGACCATTCGAGCGAGCCTGTCGGGTCGCGTTGTTCGGCTTCGGCGAGAATCTCCGCCTGCTCCTGCGGGCTAAGTTCGTGGACGTACTGTATGAAGGCTTCGCGCGTCTCCGGGTCTCCGAGCGCGGCTTCCAGAAATTCCATAAACTCATCAAATTTGCTCACGTCCGATTCCCTTTCTTCGTCTCACTATAAAGCTTCCAGACCGGCCCGCGCCATCAGGAGAGCGGCTTCACGGTTCGCCTCGTCAATCACTTCGCGCTCGTCAAGGGTCTGCAATTCGCGTTCGCGCATGACGATGCGCCCATCTATGATGACGGTCTCAACGTCGCTGGCCTGCGCCGAGTAGACGATTGCAGAGATGAGGTCCGCAGGGCGCGGCGTGTTGTGCGGGCGGGCCAGGTTGATGATGATCAGGTCCGCGCGTTTGCCCACTTCGAGGCTGCCGATTTCGTCTTCGAGGCCAAGCGCGCGTGCGCCGTCAATCGTCGCCATACGGAGGGCGCGTGCGGCGGGCAAGGTTTCCGCGCCGTGCAGGACTTTTTGGAGCAGGGCAGCCGTGCGCATCTCCGTCAACATGTCTAGGCGGTTATTGCAGGGCGCGCCGTCCGCGCCGAGCGAGACGCTGATGCCGCGCCGGAGCAGTTCCGCGACGGGGGCGATGCCGGAGTTGAGTTTGAGATTTGAAGACGGGCAGTGAAGCACATGCGTGCCCGTGCGCGCGAGCGTCTGCATCTCCGCGTCGTCAAGATGAACGCAGTGGGCCAGGGCGACATGCGGCCCGCAGAGGCCGAGCGAATCCAGGTAAGTGATGTTGCGCTGGCCCGTCTCACGCTCGACGAGGGCTATCTCTTCGACGTTCTCGGAGGCGTGTGTGTGGACCATCACGCCGCGCTCTTTTGAGAGATGAGAGACATGCTCTAGGAGATTGTGCGTGCAACTGACGGCGAAGCGCGGGGCGAAGCAATAGCGCAATCTTCCCTCTGCGCGATTGTGCCATTCTTCAAGCAGCGCGAGCGATTCCTTAATCGAAGTGTCGGTCTCTTCATGAAGCGTTGGGGGGACTTCCTCTCCCTTGTCCATCATGCACTTGCCGATGGTCGCGCGAAAGCCCGTCTCTAACGCGACGCGGAAGGCTTCGCCCGTGTGATTGACCGTCTCCATCGTGAGCGCGCAGGTCGTCCCGCCTTTCATCATCTCCGCGATGGCGAGACGCGCCGAGGCCCTCACGCTCAAGGCGTTGTGCGCGGCCTCCATCGGCCAGATACGCTTCTTCAACCAGTCAATGAGGGCGAGGTCGTCCGCCGCTCCGCGAAAGAGCGTCTGGCAAAGATGTATGTGAGTCTGCACGAAGCCGGGCAGGACCGCACAACCGCGCGCATCTATAGAAACATCGGCTGGACCATTTAAGTGACCGATGCTCTCTATGCGCCCGTCGCGCACGAGCAGGTCTGCGGACACGACGGAGTTATCCCGGTCCATCGTGACGAGCGTGCCGTTTTTAATCAGCAGAGAAGATTCCATCGGCGCGACGATAAAATAAAAGTGGGAAAAGGGGAAGCGGAGAAGAGGGGCAGAAGGGCGAAGTGGGAAAGGCGCAGGTGAAGAAAAGTGGAAAGGCGAAGGGCGAAAGTGTGGACAAAGCTTTCAGCTTTGATTTAGTTCAAGAAATTAATTCTTGAATCACGCCTTGAGGCGTGTCCACACTTGCACCCTTCGCCTTTCTACTTTTACTTGGCCGCTTTCCGGCTCGATGCCGGGGCGGGAGTTTCCGAGGCGTTTGTTTCCGTCTCTTCAGTTGTGCTCTGGACGCCAATGCCGAGCGCGGTCTTCACTTCATTCTCGACGCGAAGAAGAAGTTCCGGGTTACTCTTGAGCGTCTGCTTGGCGTTCTCGCGGCCCTGGCCCAATCGCTCGCCCTTGTAAGAGAACCACGCGCCGCTCTTTTCGACGATCTTGTGCGTCACGCCGAGGTCAACCAGATCGCCCTCGCGCGAGATGCCTTCGCCGTACACGATGTCAAACTCGCACTCGTGAAACGGCGGCGCGACCTTATTCTTGACGACCTTGACCTTCGTCCGGTTGCCCACGAAGCGGTCGCCGTCCTTAATCGCGCCGATGCGCCGGATGTCCAGACGCAGGGACGAGTAGAACTTCAATGCGCGCCCGCCGCTCGTCGTTTCTGGACTGCCGAACATGACGCCTATCTTCTCGCGTATCTGGTTGATGAAAATAAAGCAGGTGTTCGATGAAGCGACGATGGCCGTTAGCTTTCTCAAAGCCTGCGACATCAAGCGTGCCTGGAGACCCGGCAGGCTGTCGCCCATCTCTCCGTCGAGTTCCGCGCGTGGCACGAGCGCCGCCACGGAGTCTATGACGATGACATCCACGCCGTTCGAGCGCACTAAGGCTTCCGCGATTTCCAGAGCCTGCTCGCCCGAATCCGGCTGCGAAATCAGAAGCTGGTCAATATTAACGCCCAGATTGCCCGCGTACTCCGCGTCCATCGCGTGCTCCGCGTCAATGTAAGCGGCGACGCCCCCGGCCTTCTGCGCTTCGGCGACGATGTGCAGCGCGAGGGTGGTCTTGCCGGAGCTTTCAGGTCCATAAATTTCTATCACGCGACCGCGCGGCACGCCGCCGATGCCGATAGCCGCATCCAGACTCAATGAAGTAGTAGAGATCGCCGCGATGTCCGAGACTTCCTTCTCGCCCAGACGCATGATTGATCCCTTGCCAAATTTCTTTTCAATGTTGAGCAGCGCCGCTTCGACCGCTTTGCCGCGATCCGCGCTAACTTTATCTTCTGCCATGACAAACATCTCTTTCTCCCATTCCTTTTCTCACGTTTCGTGGTATTCAAAGCTTTCACTGACGGCGGCCTGCCACCGCAACGAAAGCAAGTATAGCACAGGAAACGCAAGAATGGAACAGTGTTTCACGTATGCAACGCATTATTTTTCAATTAAATTCAGGTCGTAGATTTCGAGCCTGTGCCTGACGGGGCCGTTCCTTTGGACTCTCCCTCTCGCGCCTATCCAAATCTGTGTGAGGCAGCGCGCGGACTTTATCCGAACCGCGCCAAAATATCAATCCGCCAGCCAACCTCTAAGTCCAAGGTCCAAGGTCCAAAGTTAAGAACTAGAAGATGCGTCCTAGACTTTGGACTTTGGACCTTGGACCTTGGACTGGTTTTGCAATAGCCGACGCGCGAACTGTCCGATGCGTTCGACTGTTTCGGGCGCACCAGCGAGTCTCTCAATCTCAGCTACAATCGCCGAGCCGACGACCGCCGCATCCGCATAACGCAAAGTATCCGCGACCTGTTCAGCGTTGGAGATACCGAAGCCGACCGCGACCGGCAGGCTTGAGACACGGCGCACGCGCTGGACCAATTTTTCGGCATCAAGGCTCACGCTCGTCCGCTCGCCCGTCACGCCCGCGCGCGAGACGGCGTAGATAAAGCCGCTGGCACGCTCCGCCACCATCCTCAGACGCGCGTCCGTAGAGGTCGGCGCGACCAGAAAAATCATGTCCATATCATGCGCCCTGAGCGTCCTGGAAAACTCCACCGCCTCTTCCGGCACGAGGTCCGTCACCAGCACGCCATCCACGCCCGCGCGCACGCCCTCCTCGCACAAACGCTCTACTCCATATTGCAACAGCGGGTTGAAATAACTGAACAACACGACGGGCACCGGAAACTCTGCCTGCGCCGCCGAGATGGTCTCAAGTATCTCCCCTATGCCGAAATTGTGCCGCAGGGCGCGCTCCGAAGCGCGTTGGATAACCGGACCATCCGCCATCGGATCACTGAACGGCACGCCCACTTCTATCAACGTCGCGCCCGCATGGACCAACTCAACAAGCAACCCGCGCGTCGTCTCCAAATCAGGGTCGCCCGCCGTGATGAACGGAATAAAGCCCCCGCGCCCATCCCTCTTCACACCCGCAAAAGCTTCCGCAATCCTGCTCAACACACCTCCGAATAGAGGCTGGAGGCTAGAGACTAGAGGCTAGTAAAAGCAAGCGTGTCTTTCACTAGCCTCTAGTCTCTAGCCTCCAGCCTCTATCTTCTCCTGCACAGTGTTTACGTCCTTATCGCCGCGCCCTGAGAGATTGATGATGAGAAGTTGTTGGCTCTTCATTTCGCGCGCGAGTTTAATGGCGTGGGCCACTGCGTGCGCGGATTCGAGCGCGGGGATGATGCCCTCAAGTTGCGAAAGAGTCTGGAAGGCCGCGAGAGATTCCCGGTCCGACGCGGAAGAATATTCAACGCGTCCCGCGTCATGCAGGAAAGCGTGCTCCGGTCCAATCGAGGGATAATCCAGTCCCGCCGAGATAGAGTGCGTCGCGGCGATTTGCCCGCGCTCGTCCTGCAAGACATAACTCATAGTGCCTTGCAGCACGCCCGGCTTGCCGCCCCCGCGAGTGTTGAAGCGAGCCGCGTGTTGGCCCAACTCCCCGCCGCTGCCGCCCGCCTCCACGCCAATCATACGCACGCCCGCGTCGCTCAGAAATGGATGAAAGAGACCAATCGAATTGGACCCGCCGCCGACGCACGCGACCAGTGCATCCGGCAGGCGTCCTTCCCTTTCGAGAATTTGCGCGCGCGTCTCGCGGCCTATCACGCTTTGAAAATCACGCACCATGAGCGGGTAGGGATGCGGGCCGAGCGCGCTGCCCAGCAAGTAGTAAGTATCCGCGACGTTCGTCACCCAGTCGCGCAGCGCCTCGTTAATCGCGTCCTTCAAAGTACGCGCGCCAGCTTCGACCTCTCGCACTTCCGCGCCGAGCAGTTGCATGCGAAAGACATTCAACTTCTGCCTTCGCACATCTTCAGCGCCCATGTAGACGACGCACTGAAGACCGAACAGCGCGCAGACGGTCGCCGTCGCGACGCCGTGTTGGCCCGCGCCTGTCTCCGCGATGATGCGCCGCTTGCCCATCCGCCGCGCGAGCAGGACCTGTCCCAGAGCGTTATTAATCTTGTGCGAGCCTGTATGCGAAAGGTCTTCACGTTTGAGATAAATGCGCGCGCCGCCCGCCGCTTCCGTCAGGCGGGCGGCATGAAAGAGCGGCGTCGGTCGTCCCGAATAATCTGAGAGCAGCGCGGCTAACTCTTTCTCAAAACTCTCATCCGCGCGCGCCGCATCGTAAGCCGCTGCCAACTCTTCGAGCGGAGCCATCAAAGTCTCCGGCACAAAACGCCCGCCATACGGCCCCCAGTGCCCGCCCGCATCCGGCTCTGTCTGCGTCAATTCACCCATGATAAATCAAGTATAGCAAGTTTCGATTCGCTTGACTGTCAGCAAACATAAATTCATCACAGAGACACAGAGGACTCAGAGTCAGCACAGAGAAAATATTTCAAACTTCTCTGTGCTGACTCTGTGTCTCTGTGGTGAACGCCGCTATTGTTAATCCTCAAGGAATCCTTCCCTCATGAAGTCAACACCGGCGATGAATCAAGGATGGGAGCGGTTGCGGAGCGATTGCGGCCTTCGCGTTTGGCTTGATAGAGGGCCGCGTCGCTGGCGGCGTAGAGGGTCCGCTCGGAGATCGCGTGGATGGGGCAGGCGGCGACGCCGAGGCTCACAGTGACAGTGCCTATAGTTTCCAAAGGCTCTGCCGAGACGACCTGTCGCACGCGTTCGGCGGCGGCCAGCGCCTTCGCGTCATCCGCCCCTGCCAGCAGCAACGCGAACTCTTCACCGCCCAGTCGCGCCGTCGTGTCATTGTCGCGTGAAAGCTCTACGAGCGCGCTGGCGATATGGCGTATCACCACATCGCCCGCAGAGTGTCCGTGCGCGTCGTTAATCCGCTTCAGAAAATCTATGTCCACGAGCAACAGCGCGCACGGCACGCGATAGCGTCGCCAGCGCTCGACCTCCTGTCCGAGCGCAGTGCGAAAGCGCCGACGATTCGCCAGCCCCGTCAAATAATCTCTGTCCGCCAACGCGTGCAGGCGGTCCATCTCCAACCTCATCAACACCAGTTGGCCCACGCGCGCGACGAGCAGAGAGAGTTCCACAGGCAATTGAAAATAATCGAAAGCGCCCATCCCCAGCGCAGCGCCCCGCCGGTCCAGGTCCGCCAACGCTCCACCGACCATGATGAGCGGGACGCCGTCCTGTGCCTGGGCCAATTTACGCGCCAACTCCTCCACGCTGATGCCCTTCAAATTTGCATCCGCGATGATGACGTGCGGGCGCGCGCGGTGCAGTGCGACCAACGCCGCAGTGCTCCCGGCCACGCCGACGACCGTGAATCCGGCCTCTTCGAGCGCCAGACGATGAACCGCGTGCGGCTCGTCCGTGACCAGCAGCACGCGGCCTTGCTCGCGCGTCTGCGGGCGCGTGGAGGCGTCGTTGACCTGCGCTGTAGCGCTCATAAGAATTCGGCTCGACGAAATTGAAGATTCAATTATTGGCTCAAAACGGGACTGGCAGGATTTAAGATTGCGGGCGCTCACAGCATCTCCGGCTGTGCAGCCTCTCGCCCATAATTCACCCACGCAGAATAACCGATGAGTAAAACAGTGACAAGTGATAAGTGACGAGTGACAAGTTAAAGACAAGTCATGAGTGATGAGTCATGAGTGATAGGTGACGATAGAAAGCAAATCTCTTATCACTCATCATTCATCGCTTCTTTTTCTTGCTTGTTACTTATCACTCGTCACTTGTCACTGCCTTTGCCGCTCGGATGAAGGCGCGCAGGCGTTGGTGATTTTTGTGGCCGGGTGTGTCTTCGAGGAGGCTGCACGCGTCTACGGCATATGGGCCAACTGTGGCAATCGCGTGGGCGATGTTTGCGGGCGAGAGTCCGCCCGCGAGGAAAAGTTTCGGGACCAGTTCGCGTACCTTCCGCGCGAGTTTCCAATCGAGGGTGCAGCCCGTGCCGCCGCGCTCGCGTGCGTCGAAAGCGTCCAGCAGAATCGCGTCGGTCTCATATTCCGCCGCGCTCGACGGCACGAATTCCTGGCCCACGCGCAAAGCCTTGATGACCATGCGGCCTTTCAACGCGCGGCAGTAAGCGGGCGTCTCATCGCCGTGCAACTGGACCGCTCCGACGCACGCTTCATCCGCGATGCGCGCGACTGTCTCCGGTCCGCCTTCATTAACGAACACTCCGACGCTCAAAATACCCTGCGGCAATTGCTCTATGATGCGACGCGCCGACAGCGGTTCGATAAAGCGAGCGCTGCGCCGGTAAAAGTTAAAACCCAGCGCGTCCGCGCCAGCCTCAACCGCCGCCCGCGCATCCAAGAGATTCGTGATGCCACAGACTTTGACGAAAATCATATAAAGCAGGGGCTGGGGTTCGAGGCTGGAGGCTAGTTAAAGACAACTGTTTTTAACTAGCCTCCAGCCTCTAGCCTCTAGCCTCTTTCTCCTCTGCTTCATGCAGCAATGCTCGCAGGGCCTGGCCGGGGTCGTGGGCGCGCATGAGGCTCTCGCCGATGAGAAATCCGTGGTAGCCGAGCGCGCGCAGGTTGTTCAGGTCCGCGCCGGTGCGGATGCCGCTCTCGCTGATGCGTGTGACACCCTGGGGCATTTCCTGGGCCAATTGCGCGGACACGTCGAGCGAGACTTCAAACGTTTGGAGGTTGCGATTATTGACGCCGATGAGGGACGCGCCGCTTGCCAGCGCGCGTCGCAACTCTTCGCTCGTGTGGACTTCAACCAGCGCGTCCATGCCGAGATCATCTTCCGTCAGGCGACGAAATCTCTCAAGCGTCTCATCATCCAGCGCGGCGACGATGAGCAGTAAAGCATCCGCGCCAGCCTCTGCGGCTTCGTAAAGTTGAAACTCGTCAAAGATGAAATCCTTGCGGAGCAAGGGAATCGAGACCGCCGCGCGCACTTCTCGCAGGTCGTCCAGCGAACCCTGAAAGCGTGCCTCTTCCGTCAACACGGAAACGGCTGCCGCTCCGCCCGCCTCGTAAGCCAGCGCGAGCAACGACGGCGAGACATCTGCGCGAATCAATCCCTGCGACGGCGAAGCGCGTTTGACTTCCGCGATGATGTTTAATCTTCCCTGCGGCAAAGCGCCGCGCAGGCGATGAGGCTCAGCCGCGCGTCTGACATCAAAGGCCCTCGCGCGTAAATCTTCAACGCCGTGCGCCTCCCTGGCCCGCGCCAGGCTGAGCTTTTTTCGCTCGATAATGTCCGCCAGAAAATTCATACTATTGCTGTATACAAAAGAGTGTGATTCAAGTCAGTCCCGCCTGCTGTGGTGGTCTGATGCAATTGCCAACGTCTATAAGAGTTCATTTTCAAGATTAGCATTATCGCTCAACTCTCATTTGTTGCCTTTATCAATGCTTCAAGCCTGTCATGTGCCGCGCCGCTGGCAATGCTGTTGGCCGCGAGCGCGGCAGCTTCGCGCAGGTCAGCGCAGAGGCCGCCGACGAAGAGCGCGGAGGCTGCGTTGGCGATGACGAGAGAGCGCGCTGCGTCGCGTCTCGCGCCCGTCAGGATTTCCCGAATCGTCTGCGCGTTGGCCTCCGCGTCGCCGCCGCGTAAGTGGTCCAGCGTCGTCTGCTCCATCCCGAAATCCTCCGGGCCAATCTCGAAAGTTTTGACGTTTCCACGGTCGGCCTCTGCGACGAAGGTTCTGTCCGCGAGCGTCACCTCATCCAGCCCGTCCGCGCCATGCACGACCCAGGCCCGCTCCGTGCCGAGTTCCGCGAGCGCGCGTGCGAGCGGTTCTATGAGGGCCGCGTGCCAGACGCCTATGATCTGCCTCGGAGCGCCCGCCGGATTAGTTAATGGTCCAAGCAGGTTGAAGGTCGTGTGGACGCCAAGCTCTCGGCGCACCCCTGCGACGCGCGCCGTCGCGCCGTGATAGAGCGGCGCGAACATAAAGCAGATGCCTATCTCGTTGAGACACGTTTCGGAAACAGACGGCGAGGCCGTGACGCAGACGCCGAGCGCAGACAAGACATCCGCGCTTCCAGAACGGCTCGTCGCCGCGCGGCTGCCGTGCTTGGCGACGGGCAATCCCGCGCCCGCGATGACGAAGGCGGCAGCAGTCGAAACGTTGAAGGTCTTGGCGTGGCTTGAGCCTGTGCCCGCAGTGTCTATGAAGAGGGCGTGGCGCGCGTTGAGACGCACCGCGCGCGCACGCATCGCCGCCGCCATCCCCGCCAGTTCCTCCACCGTCTCACCCTTGACCGCCAGCGCGACCAGCGCCGCCGCGATCTGCGCGTCCGTCGCTTCACCATCCAACAACGCATCTAGCAGACGGGTCGCTTCCTCACGCCGCAAATTCTCTCCACGCATCAATCGCAAAAGCAACGGACGCAATCCCCCGCCGCTCGCCTGCAACTCATCCCTCCGCGCGGGCGTCGGCAACAACCAGGCAGGTCTCTCTGTGCGTCTATCCATAGGAGCAGTGACAAGTGACGAGTGACGAGCGAGAAGTTGTTTTAACTTGTCACTCGTCACAGTTTTAAAAAATTTGCGAGCAACTGTTTGCCTTCGGTGGTCAGGATGGATTCGGGGTGAAACTGTACGCCTTCGACTTTCATGGTGCGATGACGCAGGCCCATGATGATGCCGTCGGGCGTGGTGGCGGAGATTTCGAGGCAATCGGGGAGGCTCTCGCGCTTGACCATCAAAGAATGATAGCGCCCGGCTTTGAAACGATATTCGAGGCCCTCAAAGAGCGTCTTGCCGTCGTGACAAATCTCCGTCGCCTTGCCGTGGACGAGTTCGGGCGCGCGCACGACTTCACCGCCGAAGACCTGTCCGATGGATTGATGGCCCAGGCACACGCCGAGGATGGGAATGCGCCCGGCGAAATGTTCTATCATCTCAAGCGAGACGCCCGCATCATCCGGCGTCCCAGGCCCCGGCGAAATCAGAATTCTATCCGGGCAGCAATCGGCTTCGACCTCCGCGACCGTCACCTCGTCGTTGCGACGCACATCCATCTCCTCGCCAAGCTCGCCCAAATATTGCACGAGGTTGTAAGTGAACGAATCGTAGTTGTCTATGACTAAAATCATTTTGTCAGTTTTGAGTTGACAGTTTTCAGTTTTCAGATAAGAGCAAGTTGTCTTTGCTCAAAACTGAAAACTCAAAACTGTCAACGGCTTTCACTTCTTCTTCCCCTGTCGGAGCAGGTTGATGACCTCCGTGTGATTGCTTTTGTTGGCCCAGACTTCTGCGTTCTGTCCTTTGTTGTCTTTCACGGCTGGATCAGCGCCGTGTTCAAGCAAATCGCGCACGAGTTCCCGGTGATTATTGGCCGCCGCATAGATGAGGGGCGTGCCTCCCGATTTGGTCCTGGAATTCGGGTTCGCGCCCTTCTGCAAAAGCTCATGCGCGCCGTTCGTCTCGCCCGTCATCGCGGCCCAGATGAGAGGCGTCGCGTCGTCCATATCCTTCGCGTTGACATCGGCGTTTCTCGCCAGCAGATTTTGTACCAATTCGGGGCTGCCCTTCCAGATGGCGAGCATGAGCGCGGATTCGCCGGACTTGCCCTGCACATTCACGTCCGGGTTGTGGTCCAGTAAAACTTGCGTCACTTCATCCTTTTCGTTGCGGATGGCGCGCATCAGTGCGGTCCAATTATCTTTATCCTTCGCGTTGATGTCCGCGCCGCCTCCGAGCAGGGCTTTGACAATCGCCACATCGCCCTGTATGGAAGCGGCGATGAGGGCGGTCTCGCCGCGCTCGTTCTTGACATTGGGATTCATCCCCGCGAGGAGAAAAGCATTGACGGCGCGCGCGTCGCCCGCCGCCGCGTTCGCCAGAAAAGATTGCTCGTCGAAATCAATGTCGCGCAGGATGAGTTCACGCCGCGCCGCCTCAGGGCTGGGCCTGGCCGACGATGAAGGCTTATCAACGCAGGCCGCCAGCGCGAACAGCAGGATGAAAGCGATGGCGATGATTCTGGGATGCGACATGAGATTCTCAAAAGTAGTGGTTCAACGTGAATTGAGCGAATATGAAAAGGGCGTTCACCACCGCAGACACAGAGCGCACAGAGTCAGCACAGAGAACAGCCTTCAAGCCTCTCTGATAACTCTGTGTCCTCTGTGCCTGCGGTGGTGAATCACAATGTTCTATATACTCAAGATCAATCTGACCCTCTAACTTTTCAAAAGACAACTTGACGTGCGCGCTCGCTCACGCGCGCGGATGAAAGAATGAGTTACGGCGTGACCTTGCTCTTCGGATTGCTCTGTATATTGGCAGCCGGATTGCTCGTCGGATTGTCCGCCGGGTCAACCGTCTTAATCGTCTTCGTGCAGGCAAAGATGACGGCGCGCGTGACCCGCGTGGGGTTCGTCGGCTTATCGCCTTCGGTGGACGCCTGGTTAATCGCGTCCGCGACTCCGAGGCCGCGCGTGACGCGACCGAAGGCCGCGAACTTTCCATCCAGATGCGCGCCCTCGCCGACGAGTATGAAAAAGTGCGTGGAGGCGCTGTTGGGTTCATCCGGTCGCGCCATTGAAACGATGCCGCGCACATGCTTGACGTAGTTAGGCTCATCTGGAATCTTGCGCGTGGCCCTCACGGCGAGTTCGGGCGGGAGGGTCGCGCGCGTCGCCAGGCTGCCGCCCTGAATGACGAAGTCTTTGACCACGCGGCTAAAGGTGGTGGTGTCGAACGCGCCGATGGCCGCGAGGTTGAGAAAGTTGCGGACCGTTTCGGGCGCGGCCTCCGGCAGCATCTCCATCTCTATGTTTCCGGCTTCGGTCTCAAGCCTCACGCACTGGCCCGCCATCTTCTCCACGCTCGCGCCGTCGAAAGGCTCCGCAGGCTTCGCTGTGAGAGCGGCTGGCCGTTCATTCTTTTTAGACGGCTGGGGTTCTACGTTGTTACTACTGTTCGGTTGTTGCGCCTGAGTATCACCCTGCGCCGCAGGGACGCTCGCCTGCGCGAACGCCGCCGCCGCCAGCATGAAAAGACAGCCCCAGACTCCGATGATGCGTATGCAGAATTTCATTTAAAAACTCCCGGTCCTCTCTCAATCAACATTTTATTGGACCACTCAAGACCTGCGAGCCTTCTTTCTCGCCTCCGCCTCTTGCAGCAGTCGAGCGACATCTTCATGCGCGAGCATGGTAGCCCACTCCAACGCGCTCTTGCCATCGTTGTCCTTGAGGGTGGAGTTCGCGCCGTGGTCCAGCAGGACTTGCGCGACCTCGGTCTGGTTTCTCGCGGCGGCCAACATCAAGGGCGTCCCGCCGCGATTGTTTTTGGCGTTCGGGTCCGCGCCCTTCTCCAACAGAATTCGCGTCATCGAGACCGCGCCGTAAAACGCGGCCCACGTTAAAGGCGTGCCGCCACTATTATCCGTGGCCTTCAAGTCCGCGCCGTGGTCCAACAACGTTTCTATGATCTCGCTGTTGCTCTTTAAAGCCGCGTACATGAGTGCGGTCGCGCCATTATTGGTCCTGGCGTTGACATCCGCCTGATGGTCCAACAAGACGCGTAACGCCGCTGTCGCTCCATAGCGCGACGCGCAGATTAATGGCGTCAACCCGTTTTTATCTTTCGCCTCCATGCTGGCCTTCGCTTTGAGGAGGGCTTCGACCACGTCGCTATGATCGTTCGAGGCGGCGGCGAGGAGCGCGGTCTCGCCGTCCTTGTCGCGCGCATCCGGGTTCATCCCCGAACTGAGAAACAGTTGGACGATTCGGGTATTGCCTTCCCTGGCACGCCTGACGAAAGACTCTTCCGAGTAGGTGAAGTGATAGAGCGCAAGCTTCCGACGCGCATTCTCCGCATCGGCCACGATTGAAGGCTTGGTCGCGTAGACGGCGGCGATGACCGGCAGCACAACGAGCGTCACGATCAAGAGCGTCGCGGCGCGCTCGCGCAGAAAGCCTGCCATGCGCCTCGCCAAAGTTGGCCCAACGCTTTCCGTCTTCAACTCTTCGTCGCCGGAATTCCTCAAAGCCCTCTCTCCGCTAATTCCAGAGCGCGAATCAACGCGCGTGCCTTGTTGACCGTCTCTTCATACTCGCGTTCGGGCACGGAGTCTGCCACTATCCCTGCGCCCGCCTGCACGGAAGCCTGACCGTCCCTCAACACAATCGTGCGAATCGCGATGCATGAATCCAGATTCTCCCCGTAATCCAGATAGCACACCGCGCCCGCGTAGACGCCGCGCGCCGTCGGCTCAAGCCCTTTGATAATCTGCATCGCCTTCAACTTCGGCGCGCCCGTCACAGTCCCCGCCGGGAAACATGACGCGAGCGCATCGAAGCGATCTCGCTTTTCATCAAGACGCGCGCGCAATGAAGTCACAAGATGCTGAACATGCGAGTAACGTTCTATGAACATGAGGTCTTCGACCTGCACCGAGCCGAAATCCGCGACGCGCCCCAGGTCGTTGCGGCCCAGGTCCACGAGCATCATGTGCTCCGCGACTTCCTTCTCATCCGCGCGCATCTCTTCGCCGAGCATCCAGTCTTCAGCCTCGGTCGAGCCGCGCTTGCGCGTCCCCGCGATGGGCCTGTAATCGAGCCGCTGCCCGCGACAGCGGACCAGCATTTCCGGCGACGCTCCGATGATTGATTCCTGGTCCAGCCGCAGGAAATACATGTACGGCGAAGGATTCGTCGCACGCAGCGCGCGGTAAATCTCTACCGGCGCGGCAGTCACCTTCGCATCGAACCGCTGCGAGATAACCGTCTGGTAACAATCGCCCGCCGCGATGCGTTCTTTGATAACCCGGACGCTATTTTCATATCCTTCGCGCGTCCAGTTGGATGTCAACTCGATAGAGCTTTCCCCATCTCGCCGCGAGCCATTTGAGACTTGAGCGGGCGGTCCTGCCAGCAATAGCTTCTCAATCCGTTCGGTCTCAAGCACAGCGCCTTCGTATAACTCACTGAGACGCGCAAGGCTCCCGCCAGCCTCCTCCGTCATGATGACGGAGGTAATCTCCACCTGCTGCCGCACGCGGTCGAAGGCGAGCACCGTGCGATAAAACATAAAGATGGCATCGTCCCCCACTTTATCATGAGCATCCCTCTCATCCTTATTCTGTTCGAGCACAGGCTCGAACCAGCACGCCGCATCATAAGCCAGATAGCCGACCGCGCCGCCAGCCAGAGGGGCCAGCCCCGCGCGTCTGGCTAATTTTTTCTCGCGGAAATACTCGCGCAAAAATTCGGTCGCGCGCATCTCGCGCGTCTCAAGTTCGCCGTTCCTCTCGATGATGGTTTGATGGGCGCGCCCGCGCACGACCATCTGAGGCTCCGCGCCGATGAAAGAGTAACGCGCAACGCGCTCGCCGCCTTCGACGGATTCGAGCAGGCAAGCGTAACGCGCCTCTCCCGCCACGCGCATGAAGGCCCCCACGGGCGTCAGCAAATCCGCCAGGACTGTACGCACGACGGGGACGACGTTGCCGCGCTCGGCCTCGCGTCTGAACTCATCGAAGGATGCTGGCTGAAGATCAAGCATAGAAAAAACAGTTGGTGGTCCAATTTGACTTGAGTGAGGATGCAAGAGGCGTCCACTACCGCAGACACAGAGGACCCAGAGTCAGCACAGAGGAAATGCATTCAACTCTCTGTGCTAACTCTGTGCGCTCTGTGTCTCTGTGGTGAATCTCACCATCATACTCGCTCAATACAAAAGGGGAGAATCAAGGGAGAGTTAAGACTATAAAACAGACGGGCCTTAACTTTCATCCTTCCGAGGGCGGCCTGAAGTCTCTCCCGGCCATCCAGTGGCCGCCGTCCACGACGAGAATCGCGCCGTTGATAAAGCTCGCGGCATCCGATGAGAGGAAAACGGCTGCCTGTTCGACGTCGCTGACACGCCCGAAGCGACCGAGAGGGATGCTCCGACGCATCTTCTCTTTTACCGGCGGCGGGACCAGTCGCATCATGCCTTCCGTGTCTTCGATGGGGCCGGGAGCGATGCCGTTGACGCGTATCCCGTAGCGTCCCCACTCGACCGCCAGATTGCGCGTCAGGGCGTCTACGCCAGCCTTCGCCGCAGAGACGTGAAGTTGCAGCGGCGTGCCCATGTAATGAAGCGTCGCGCTGATATTCAGGATGGAGGCTGAGCCATTACGCTTCCTGAGTTCGGCGAAGGCCGCGCGGCAGACATTGAACGTGCCCTTCAAGTCTATGTCCACCACCGTGCCGAAACCATTCGGCGATAAGTCTTCGGCTGGACAGAGAAAATTTCCAGCCGCGCCGTTGACCACTATATCCAGCCCGCCATACTGCTCTATCGTCGCCCCGATGGCGCGCTCGACTTCTTCCATCCGGCGCACGTCCGCCGCGAAGGGCAACGCCTCCCCGCCTCCCTTGCGAATCACTTCGGCGGCAGGCTCCAGGTGCTCCATCTTACGACTGACGAGCACGACGCGCGCCCCCACCAACGCCATCGCCCGCGCGACGCCGCCAGTAATACCAGTCCCCCCGCCCGTCACGAAAGCGACGCGACCCTCAAGTATGCCATCAGCGAAAATTTTATTAGTCATAGATTAGTTTTGAGTTTTCAGTTCTTGAATTTTAGCTTCAGTTCACAGTTATCACGCGGTTGCCTTTTCTGAAAACTGAAAACTGTCCCATGTCATGCAACGCGGAGAGCGTCCTGCAAGGTGAAGCGACCTTCGTAGAGTGCCTTACCGATGATGACGCTGTCCACGCCGCAGTTGCGCGCTTCGGTCAATCGTTCTATGTCGGCCAGCGAGGAGACGCCGCCGGAGGCCGTCACGCTGAGACCTGCGGCGCGCGCAATCGCGCACGTCTGTTCGATGTTGACGCCCTGAAGCGTGCCGTCGCGCGCGACATCCGTGTAAACGATGCGGTCCACGCCAGCGTCCGCGACGCGTCGCGCGAGGTCCGCCGCAGAGATTTGCGCCTGCTTCTCCCAACCGCCGACCATCACCTGCCCGCCGCGCGCGTCAATCCCGACGCAGATGCGAAAGCCGAAGAGTTGCACAAACTTTTCCAGCGTGTCGGGTGACTCGGCGGCCAGCGTCCCGATGACGACCTGCGCCGCGCCGAACTCTATCAACTGTTGCACGTCGGAGACGGTCCGCAGGCCGCCGCCGAATTGGACCGGAATCTCTACGGCGCGAATGATGCGCCTGACGACGCGGCGATTGCGCGAGTTACCGCCGGAGAATGCGCCGTCCAAATCCACCACATGCAGCATCCGCGCCCCTGCGGCCTCAAAACTCTTCGCAATCTCCACCGGATCGCCATCGTACACCTTAACGTCTGCCTTGCGCCCCTGCGTCAGACGCACACACTGACCATCCTTCAAATCAATCGCCGGAATAATCAACATAAAAATAAAGTGACAGGTGACGAGTGACAGGTGACGAGTTAAAGACAAGTGACGGGTTGAAAGCTTCTTCTTGCTTGTCACTCGTCACTCGTCACTTGTCACTGCTTTACTGTTTGAATGGCAGCGGTGTGGGTTCCGCGCCTTCCTGGGGGATGTCTCGTCCCATTTGCCGGAGGATGGAGATAATCGTTCCGGCCATCTGTAGCGCTTCGTCGTTTTGGGGATCGTATTTGAGCGTGCGACGATAATCTCCGAGCGCGGCGCGATACTGCTTGGCCTTCGTCAGGGCGTTCGCGCGGTCGAAGTACGCATGTGAGAGAGCGATGCGGTCGTCCTCGCTCGCGCCTTTTTTCTCCGCCGGTTTTTTAAGTCGCTCGACCTCCGCATCATATTTGGAAGTATCAATCGCCTGCCCCCCGCCACCCATAGATGATGAAGGCGACGCTGGCGCGGCCCTCTCGTGTGCCGGACCCGCCACGGGCGCGCTCGCATCCGTCCCGGCGCTCTGCGTGTTCGAGCCTGCGCCCCCCGCGTTCGCGTTGGCTGCCGGAGCGTTACTGTTCGCGGGTGTCGTTCCCCCGCCACCACCGCACGCCCCGCAAACCAGCATCGTCAATAAACACATGACCCAAACGTTAATTCGCATCTCTCTCATTCTCACTCTTCATCAAGTCGGGAGTCAGGAGTCTCAGAGTCTGGAGTCCAGAGTCTAGAGTCAAAGACAGACTCTTGCTTTTGACTCCCGACTCATGACTCTGGACTCTTAAATATACGGGCGTGACGGGACAATGTAAATCTGCCTGTGCATTGATTAGAGGAAATCCGTCATGCCCTGAAAGGGCAACATATGATAGCCGGAGACATCGCCCACGGCTATCATATTCATCCCCTGCCGGGATGCGCTCTGGCGTTTTGGGATGTGTTCTTGCCTGCGAGGATGCGGTCTTGCCTTTATTAAATTTGCTTTGATTGGTCCTTCAATAGATTCGCGCTTTCGCGTTGGAGCAATTGGAGGAGGTCGTCTATGTGGCGCTGCTCTGTGAGAAAACTGTTGATGTTGACGCGGAGGGCGCGGCGTCCGTGGAGGACGGTGGTGGAAAACCAGGCCGCGCCGCTTCTCTCTATGCGCTGCTGCAAGGCCATTTGCAGGCGGTCTTGCGCCTCGCCATCCAGCGCCGCTTCCGGGATGAAACGAAAACAACAGACGGCGGTATGGACTGGTCCAACTCTTCGGAAATTTTCCAGACCCTCAATTTGTGCGGCGAGATAGTTGGCGAGTTCGATCTGTCGCTCGATGATTGACGCATAGCCGCGCACGCCCAGATGTTGAAGGGCCATCCAAATTTTGAGCGCGTTGAAGCGGCGCGTGCCCAGTTGACCGTAACGAAAAAAGTCGTACTCGACATCGCGCCCGTGCAGATGCTCGCGCGCTTCGCTCAGGTACTCCGGCGTAATATCGAAGGCATCGCGCAGGACGCCAGCGCCTTCACGCACGAGCACCGCACCGCACGCGAAGGGTATGAACATCCACTTGTGCGGGTCAATCGTGATGGAGTCCGCGCGCTCTATGCCCTTGAGCAAACCCCTGTGCTTTTCCGAAAACGCGAGCGCCCCGCCGTAGGCCGCGTCAACATGAAACCAGCAATCATACGTGCGCGCGAGTTGGGCCAATTCGTCCAGCGGATCAACGATGCCCGTGGAGGTCGCGCCCGCCGCGCCCGCGATACAACAGGGCGTGCGCCCGTCTCGCACATCCCGCTCAATCAACGCGCGCAGGTCGTCCAGGCGAATCTGAAAATTATCATCCGTGGCTACTTTCCGCAGGCTGTTGCGGCCCAGGCCCAGCATGTCAACGCTCTTGACGAGAGAGTAATGACACTGCTCGGACGCGTATGCGACGAGGTCAAGCCCGCCCGCGCGCAGTCCTTCGTCACGCGCCGGAGTGCTGGCACGGTCGCGCGCGCATTTTAAGGCGATGAGGTTGGCTTCCGAGCCGCCGCTCGTGAGCGTCCCGAAGCTGGCCGGATTGCTATAGCCGAGGAGTTCGCACAACCAGCGCAGGACGCGCGCTTCGATGATGCTCGCGGGTGGAGAATTGCGCCACGCCGCCAGATTCTGATTAATCGCGGACGTGAGGGCGTCCGCCCAAACCCCTATCGGCAGCGGCGTCGGGTTGAAGAGACCATAATAACGCGGGCTGGGAATCTGCATCGCGTGCGGCAAGACATCCCGCGTAAACCGTTCGAGAATCTCCAACGCGCCCGCGCCTTCAAGCGGCAGCGGCTCGTCGAAAAGCCTTTCAAGTTCGGCGGGCGTGGCCTCCGAAGTGACCGCCAGCCCGTCCAGCGAGCGCGCGTACGACTTAATAATCTCGACCACGGCCAGACCCAGCCGCTCATGCTCCGCGCTTAAATCTTCATTCATACTCTGTGCGTCAAGCTATGCTTGAGAGCCAAGCTTCGCTAAGCTAAAGTTTATCTTGAATCAGGCACAAGACCGTATGAGCGAAATCCTATCACTCGTTGACGAATTTTCGCACGCGCTTGAGAGACACGCGCCGGGATATGAAGTGCAACTGAGTGGACCAATTATCCAAAGATTGAGCGCCTATTACGAGCAGGTCAAACGCTGGAACGCGCGGCTGCATCTGGTCGCGCCCTGCTCGCCCGAAGAGTTTGCGACGAGGCATGTGCTCGAATCAATGCTCGCGCTTCCCTTTCTGACCTCGCACGCGCGCGTCGCGGATGTCGGCTCCGGCGCGGGACTCCCCGTCATCCCCTGCCTCATCGCGCGAGACGACCTCGACGCCACGCTCATCGAAGCCAACGCGAAAAAAGGCGTCTTCCTGCGCGAAGCACTCCGCACGGCTGGCGTCGCAGAAAGAACGCGCGTCGTCACAGAACGTTTCGAGAAGACGCCCCCGCCCGCCGCAGACTTCATCACCTGCCGCGCCCTCGAACGCTTCACAGAGATGTTCCCTAAAATTCTCGAATGGTCCACCGACGCTAGCACGCTACTCTTTTTCGCTGGTCCAACTTTACGACAGGAGATCGAACGCGCCGCTCTCGATTATCACGCGGTCCATATCCCCGCCTCAGAGCAACGCTTCCTCTTCGTTATCAAAAAAGTCCAAGGTCCAAAGTCCAAAGTCCAGAACTGAACTCTTCCGGCTCTTGATTTTGGACTTTGGACCTTGGACTTATTGAGACCTTGGACTTAATCTTTTATCTGACCACATCAATCCCTATCAGTTGTTGGCCCGTGATGACGAAGTCGGCTGGGGGGAGTTCCTTTTCGTAGACGGGCGAGAGGACCGTGGGGGTAAAGCCGCCGCTGGTCCGGTCGCTGTTGAGGGTGGCGACGACAGATGGCGGGAGGTTCGGCAATTCGCTCGTGCCGATGACCGCGCCGGGGGTGATGCGGAAGAGTTTGACGTAGAGACGGTCGCTCTTTTTCACTTTATTGATGGCGTCCACGAGTTGGCCCAAATCCTGAGGGACGAAAGCCTTCGCGGCGGAGCCTTCCTGTAACGCGCCGCCGTCGCCGACGAAGACGAGCAGTTGCCCTTGCGGCACGTCCGTCGGAATCTGCACGGGAATGCGTTGGACGAACTGCTTGCCGGATTCGGTCCTCACGTAAGCCTGGACTTCCACGTTCTGGCCGGGCCTGACTTCCGTGCGGTCCAGCGCGATGCGTTCGAGCGTGCCCGCGTACTTCATGTCAGTCGAAGTGATGTCCAGGTTGACGCTGCCGAGTTGGACGTTCTCAAAGCCGCTGGTCAAGAGGGCGGAAGTTGGGACGGCGACGGAACCGGCGGCCAGCGCGGCGGCGTTGCCCGCAGAGAAACGCCTGTCGAGTTGGACGGGTTGTTGGCCCACGATGTTAATCTGGCCGCGAAGGCTGATGGTTGATTCGCCGAGACCGCGTTCGCTGCCCGTGATGGTGTTGAAGACCGTCAGGTTCAGGAGCAGCGGCGTCAGAAATGAATCGTTCGCCACTTCGTAATTAAAAGTCTGCGTGCGGTCGCGGCTCGTGTGCAGGTTGATGCGGACGGGAATCATCTTCGGGGCCTGACCGAGTTGGCCGAAGATGCCAGAGCCTCTGTCCTGCGAGACGGTCCCGACCATCTGGCCCGGCACGGCGAGTTTGAAAGAGTTGTTCGCGTTCGGAATGACGGTCACGACAGAGGCTTCCGTCATGGGCATGTCCGCCGAACCGAGGCTCAGGAACGGGTGGCCGAAAGCATAGACGCGATTGCCGTCGCGGAAAGTGACTGTGCCCGTCGCGGCGATAGAATAATCTCCGCGCACGAGTTGGACGCTCACGCTCGTGCCGGGAAGAAGCGTCTTGTCCGTGATGGGAGCGAGCGGGGTAATGCTGGCCGCGCCGCCGATGCTGCTGACGGGGAGCAGTCCCTGCGCCATCAATTGTGGTCCAAAAAGAGAGAGCGTTTCCTGGTTCAGTCCGCCGAAGACGACGGGCGTCGCGATGGGCGCGAATTGTTGGCCCATTAAATTAATGAGCGGTGAACCGGCTGAGACATTTGCCATGAGAGTCATCCCCGTGACGGCGGGTTTCGGCAGGACGGGTTTCCATTCAGTCGCCGCGAGTTGCGTGAAAGAGACGGAGTGCGGCTCCGTCGCTTCGTGCGAATTGCGCCCCGTGCCTTGCTCGAAGAGGTCTATCATCTGCTTGATGGGGGTGATGCCCGCAATCGGCTCTTTGGAGAAAGGAAAGCTGAAGGCGATGGCCCCGACCAGTTTGCCGTCTATGTAGACGGGCGAGCCGGACATCCCGCCGAAGACGCCCGTGCGCTCGACGTTCGCGCCCGTCAGGCGTGCGATGATGGAAGATTGTCTTGGACCGGGAAAGCCCGGCAGGACGCCCAGTATTTCCAGCCCGAACTCCTCCGCTTCAGTGCCCGAAAAGACCGTCCGCGAGGTGGCCTTCATGCCGGGCCGCACATCTTCCAGGGGAAAGAGGCGCGCGTCTGCGGCTTGCCGCACGGCGGGGGCGGTGGTGGTGGTGGAGGTCGTGGATGAGGGGGAGGGCTGCTGCGCGAACCCTTGTGAGACGCAAAGGAGAGCCAGTGCGACGACGAACCCGAAAATCGCTGCGTGTTTTTTTATCATCGAATAACCTCTGAACAACAAGGTCCAGTCTTGAAATTTTCCATCAGAAGGTGAGCGCCCGCCGGTGCCGCGACGGGACCACTTTGAAAGGGGGAAACTGCGGCCAGCTACCAGCCATGAATATAACTTTATTGAGCGACGAGTGACAAGCCAAAGACAAGTCAGGAGTCAGGAGTCTAGAGTCCAGAGTCAGGAGTCATAAGAGATATGCTTTGACTCCTGACTCTGGACTCTAGACTTGCTTTCCCACGTATGATGCGCGCGGTTGGGGAAAAGTTTGACTTGCCGCTCGCGCTTTGTGCATGATAACGTGCGGTTTCGATGAACCCTGGGTTTTCCTTAACATTGCCGCCGCCAGCGCTCACACGGTCTACGCCCGGCCCGTTGCATGACTCCCACAAACAGAAACGGTTTCGGAGCCGCGCGAGGCGCGTTGCCTGTGGTCCGTTCCGGCGAGGGGATGCCGCGCGCGATTGATTTGAAGCATGCTTGAAGACGTGGAAGGTTTTATTCTGGTGGGCGGGGCGTCGAGCCGTATGGGCGCGGACAAGGCACGATTATTTCTGGGCGGCCAGCAGTTTGTCGCACGCATCGCGCTCGCGCTTGGCTCAATCACAGAGCATATTTCCGTCGTCGGCGATAAACTGTTGCTGGCGACGGATGGCAATTGGCCGCGCGTGCCGGACGTACATCCGAACTGGGGCGCGCTGGGCGGACTCCACGCGGCGCTCTCTTCTGCGCGCGCGACCTGGGCGGCTATCGTCGCCTGCGATCTGCCCTTCGTCAACGGAGAACTTTTCGTGCGGCTCGCCAGCTTACGACAGGACTACGATGCGGTCGTGCCCGTGCAGGCGGACGGTCGCAGGCAGCCACTCTGCGCGCTCTATCGAGTCACGCCCTGTGTCGAGTTCGCGCAGCAGCTTATCGCCAGCGGCGAACGTCGCCCGCGCGCGTTGCTCTCTCAAGTCCGCACGCGTCTCGTCGCCCATGAGGAGTTAGCGAACCTCTCAGGCTCGCAGGATTTTTTCTCAAACATCAATACCCCCGAAGACTACGCGCGAGCGCAGGCGCTTGAGAGAGATAAGAGCAAGGCGGAAGGATGAAGGCGGAAGGATGAAAGCATGACTATTCAACTTGAATCATTCTTCTTTCATCCTTCCGCCTTCATCCTTCCGCCTTGCTCTTGGACCAGCGAGTAAACATTGCTTGAGATGCTCTTAAGGAGACTGATGTCACCGAGGCGCAGCCCCGGAAGAAGAATCGCCAAGTCGCTCCTGCCCATCGTGTCACTGGTGGTCCTGGCCGTGCTCTGCGTCGTCGGTTACGTCGTCTACAACGTGACGCATCCGCCGCGCCGCGCGTATCTCGTCACGCCCGAAAGATTTTTGCAACTGAGCAGCGAGCGCGGCGTCAAGGCGACGGAAGAGACCTGGACCAACCGCGACGGGACGCAGACGCGCGGCTGGCTCCTGCGCGGCGCGGAAGGCCAGCCCGCCGTCATCATGCTCCACCGCTACGGAGCGGATCGTTCATGGCTCCTCAACCTCGGCATCAAAATCAACGAGACGACGAGCTACACTGTGCTCTGGCCCGACCTGCGCGGGCACGGACTGAACCCGCCCGTCAGTTGGACCTCCTTCGGCTCGCGCGAAGGTGAGGACGTGACCGCCGCGCTGGACCATTTACGCACGCTCAAGACGCCGCAGGGCCATCAACTAATCGGCGAGCGGGCCGGTCTCTACGGTGTCGAGATGGGAGCCTACGCCGCCATGCTCGCCGCCTCGCGCGATGCGAAGGTGCAGGCGCTGGTCCTGGATTCCGTGCCCGCTTCGACGGATGACATCCTGCGCTCCGCCGTGCGTGAACGCGTCGGCGTGGACAACGGTCTTTTGCAAATGCTCACGCGACTGGGGACCGGCATCTATTTCCTTGGACGTTACGACAACACTCCCGCGTGCAATGTTGTTTCCACTCTGGGCAATCGCCGCGTGCTGCTGCTGACGGGCGAAGACGCGCCCGAACCCTTGCGCGCCTCGACCATCCAACTCGCGCATTGTTTCCCCAGGGAGACGACCGTCGAAGTCAAAAGCGATCTCCCTTTGACGGGCTTTAATCTCCCCTCTGCGACGGGCGAACAGGGCGAACTCTACGACCGCCGCGTGATAGATTTTTTCGACAAAGCGCTGCGTTAAGACGAGAGGCTAGAGGCTAGTTAAAACAGCTTGGCTTTCCTAGCCTCTAGTCTCCAGCCTCTACTTTGACGGCGGTGAGGACCAGCGCGCCGTTATCGCCGATGACCTCCGTCTGTAAAGCCGTGTGTCCCTTCAAGAGCGGCAGCCTGCCAAGAGAGACGATGACGAGGATGGTGTCTCCGTTGCGGCGCGCGGCCTCTTCAACCTGCGTCGGGTCTTCGAGCCAGACAAGCTCGCCCTTCTCGTCGCGCGCGACACGGTCCGCCGCGTAAAACTCCGAGGTATGCTCGATGGTGTGCATTTGGAAAACGGGCGTCGAAGCATAACCGCGTGCGGATGCGAGCCGCAGTAGATCGCGCATGGATTCGCGCCGCGCCGCACGCTCCGCGCCGCAGTTGATGGTGAGCAGGGTCACGCCAATGACCGCACACGCGACTAAGGCCACACACAGTTCGCGTTTACTGGTCCAATACATGACAGACGCGCCCGCCAGAAGCGGCAGCAAGGCGATGACCAGCGCGCAGGGCATCTGCATATCCCCCGTGTGCAACGCGTAAATCAGCAGGCCCAGCGTAAAGAGTATGAGAAGCGCGCCGGTGAAACGCATTCTCCACGCTTCGCCCTCGCCACGCAGAAAGCACGCGAGCCGCTCGCCCGCGAGCAGCGCCGCGCCCGGCAGCGCGGGCAGGACATAGCCCGGCAGCTTCGAGCCGGATAAAGAGAAGAAGGCCACGGGCACGACCAGCCACGCCAGCGAGAAGACGCGCAACTTATCCAGCGCGGTTGGCCCACGCCAGTTCCAACTCTTGAGACGCGCGAACGCCGCCACCAGAAAGCCCGTCCACGGCAACGCCAGCAACGCCATCACCGGAAGATAAAAGTAGAACGGTTGCGAGTGGTGATACTTATTCGAGACGTAGCGCGCGAAGTGATGTTGTATAAAAAACTCGTCAATAAACTTCCACCCGTGCCGCGCGATAACTGGCCCATACCAGACGCCCGCGACGAGCAGGACCAGCACGCTTCCCCACAACACGCTGAGCAATAATTTTCCGTCGGGCCGCCTCCGCCGCAAGATGAAGTAGGCCGCGACGACGCCGCACGGAATGACTATCCCGACCAGACCCTTTGCCAGCAGCGCGACGCCGACGCACGCGTAGAATCCGGCCAGCAGCCAGCGACGTTTCCCCTCGTCATCTTCCAACTCCGAGACGAAGAAACATGCGAGCGACGCCGTCACAGCCATCGTCAACACGATGTCGAAACTCGCGCCGCGAGAAAAGACTATCATCCCTCCGCTCGTCGCCAGCGCAACGCCGCACGCGAGACCGAGCCGCCCGGTTGATTCTCTCTCGCTCTTCCCTTCGCCCGTCTGTCCTTCTTCACTTGACTGCTCGACGCGGCCCGCGCGCTCTACGCGACGGCTGGTCCAGTAAATGAGCAGCAGGCAGAGCAGACCCGAACAGGCCGGTCCAAAACGCGCCGCCCACTCCGAGACGCCGAACGCGCCGAAGCTGGCCTCCATCATCCAGTAGAGCAGGACTGGTTTCTCGAACCATGTGTGGCCGCCGAGGGTCGGCGTGACGAGGTCGCCGCGCATGAACATCTCGCGCGCGACCTGCGCGTAGCGCGGTTCATCCGGGCCAAGAAAGGGAAAATGACCGAGACCGTAAAAGTAGAAGGCAATCGCGGCGAGAAAAAAGAGCAGCCTGGCACGCTTGGCAAGCGTCGAACGTTGCAAGTATAGTCACCCTTAGACAGTTTTCAGTTTTGAGTTTTCAGTTTTCAGTAGTAGCCAGCCGAAATCCTGTTTCGTCTCGTCCTGAGTATCATCGAAGATGCATTTATCTTCAATCTTCGGGCCGCCGCGATGAGCCGGAGAGCGATAAAATCCCGGCTGCTTCTGCAAACTCAAACCCGTGCTTCTTTCTGAAAACTGAAAACTCAAAACTGGAAACTTGAATCTAGAGTGACTCTACGCACAGCCGTCATAGGGGTCGGGCATCTGGGCCGCCAGCACGCGCGGCTTCACGCCGCCATCGCCGCCGAAGGTCGCGCGCGGTTCGTCTCCGTCTGCGATACGGACGAAAAGACCGCGCGGGAAATCGCCGCCGAGCGGGCAACGGAATGGACCATTAACTGGCAGGATTTGTTGGGACGCGTTGATGCTGTGAGTCTCGCCGTGCCGACCGAATCGCACGCGGCCATCGCCGTGCCTCTGCTCGAAGCTGGCATTCACGTCCTCGTCGAAAAGCCCATCTCGCGGACTCTTGAAGAAGCGGACCGGATGATCGGGGCCTCTTTGAAAAGCGGCGCGATGCTTCAGGTAGGTCATCTCGAACGCTTCAACCCCGCGCTCGTCGCCCTGCGCCCGCACGTCCGCGCCCCGCTCTATTTCGAGATACACCGCATCGGCGAATTCACCGCGCGCTCTTTGGACATAGACGTGGTGCTCGATTTGATGATTCACGACCTGGACATAGTGCAGTGGCTGGTCGGCGAGGAGGTCGAGGTGACGGACGTGCGCGCCGTGGGGATTCCGGTCCTGACGCCGCGCGTGGATGCGGCCAACGCGCGGATAGAGTTTGCTTCGGGCGCGGTCGCCAACATCACTGCCTCTCGCGTCGGCACGGAGAGAATACGCAAGATGCGATTCTTTCAACCGCATGATTATATCGTCGTTGATTACGTCACCAAATACGCTTCCATCAGCAGCCTCGCGCCAACGGCGGGAACGCATCCAGGCGTCAATACACGCCAGCTTGAAATCGCGGATGTCGAACCCCTGCGCGCCGAAATAGAAGCCTTCCTGCGAGCGGCGCAAGCGGGCGAGCCTTCCCCCGTCAACGGCCATGAAGGCCGCAAGGCCCTCGCCCTCGCCCTACGCGCGCTCGAACGCATACACGAACACGCCGCGCATGCGGGAATAACAGTCAGGAGTCTGGAGTCCAGAGTCTAGAGTCAAAGACAGACTCTTGCTTTTGACTCCTGCTTTTGACTCCTGACTCCAGACTGTTTTTAACTCATGATTCCAGACTCCAGACTCCAGACTGTTATCTCATCCATGCTCGCCGAACGCATCGGGGCGGGCGATTTTGCTTCGGCGGTTTACGTGGTCGCGGAGGGCGCGTCGGTGGTCTTCGAGGATGCGTTGGGCCATGCGGTGCTTGAGCCTTCGCAGCGACGCGCGGCGACGCTTGAGACGATTTATGATCTGGCCTCTTTGACCAAGCCTCTGGTGACTGGCCTGCTCTGCGCGCGACGGGTTGAGCGCGGGGAATTGGAACTGGATGGAAGCGTCGCGCGATACCTGCCAGAGTTTGATGTTGAAGACAAACGCGACATCACTCTCAGACAATTGCTGACGCACACTTCGGGGCTTCCGGCGTGGCGTCCGCTGTATATCCTCGCGGGCGGCGAGCGGGAGCGCGCCCTGCAAGCAATCCTGGACCAGCCTCTCGAAGCCGCGCCGGGAGCGCGAGTGCTTTACAGCGACCTGGGCTTTATCACGCTCGGCTTTCTGTTGGAGAGAATGAGCGGTGCTCCGCTCGCCTCTCTGGCCCAACAGGAGATTTTCGCGCCGCTCAATCTCCTTCATACATTCTTTAATCCCGAGATGGCGATGCAGACATCCGTCGCGGCCTGTGAAACGGGCAATGCTTTCGAGCGCGAGACGTGTGGCGCAGAGCAGGCCGCGAAATATGCTGGCTGGCGCGAGCATCTCATCTGGGGAGAGGTCCACGACGGCAACGCGCATTTTCTGGGCGGCGCAGCCGGGCACGCGGGTCTCTTTTCCACGGCGCGCGAAACTTTTAAATTGGCCCAACAATTTCTCGCAGGCCGCACTGAATTGCTCGCGCCGGAAACGTGCGTGCTCTTTCGTACGAACATGACAGAGGGGATGGAAGAGGCGCGCTCGCTGGCCTGGCAGTTGGCGGCGACGAAGGATTCGACGGCTGGCCCGCTTCTGCCGCCGGACAGCTTCGGCCACCTCGGCTTCACCGGCACGAGTTGCTGGACCAATCCCGCGCGCGAGCGTACTTTTATTCTCCTCACCAACCGCACGCACGCTCACCCGCTGCCCTTCGTCAACATCAACAGCACGCGTCGCCGCTTTCACACGCTGGCGTGGGAAGCGCTGGATGAGCGTGGCGCTCAAGATGAGTTGAAACGCTAACTGATTCGCAAGACGATGCCGCTCGCAAAGGCAAATGTAGTAGTATAAGAGCACGGCGCGGCTGCGAGCGTCGTCATCCTTTGTTGTTAAAGGGAAACAGAGAGCCGATGCGCCCTTCCCCCTACTGGTCCAGAATTATCGCTCTGCTCGTCGCAGAATTTCTGTGTCTCTCCTCCTTCGCCTTCGGACAGGGGGCGCAGGAGAACACGCAGACGCGCCCGCGCCGCGTCCAGACGACCCAGCCGCAGACGCCAGCCTCACAGACAACTTCCCAAACAGAGACCAACGCCGCGCCCGCCATCGCTTTGAATATGTCGCGCGCGGGAGAGCCTTTGATACGCGTTGGTCTCGCCACGGGCGCGCGCGCCGCGACCATCTCCACGAACGGGCAACTGCTCAACGCCTCTGACAGCAATGCTGCTCCCGCGTTGCTCGCTGCGTCTCGCGTGCGTCTGGAACCGCACCTGCTCGCGCCCTCGCCGACGCCCATCGCGGACAACAACTGCCGCGTAGAACTTGCGGGACTGCCGACGCGCGATGACGCGTTGCGTGTCTCCGAAGAGATACGCGCCTTGACCGTTGATGAATGTGAAATCGCTTACGACGCGACGACGAAAAACTGGTGTCTGCACATTGGTCCACCAAGGTCACAGAGTGAGGCGGAAGACTTGCGCGCGCGCCTGGAAGAAGGAGGCTATGCTCACGCGACGGTCATCAACGCATCGTCCATAAAAGCCACGGAGGCGAACCAGAAGACGACGCCCGCGCGCGCTTCTTCAAGCACAGGCAATGTGCGTTTGGTCTCGCGCGCGAGCGTGCCGACGCGCGAACTGGTGGCCTATGCCGCAACGGGACGAAGCATGCTCTTCAGTTCAAGAGCGCCCGTCACCTTCGCTTCCGACAATGAACAAAGCGCGCCCGTGCGCTTCAATGACAAACCCTATCGCGGCAGGCTCGAAGTCTTCACCAATCCGGGCGGGACGCTGACGGTCATCAACGTCGTCTCGCTGGAAGACTACGTGCGCGGCGTCGTGCCTAACGAACTCTCGCCCGGCGGCTATCCCGCGCTCGAAGCCTTGAAGGCGCAGGCGGTCGCCGCGCGCACCTACGCCGTCAGGAAT
This sequence comes from Pyrinomonadaceae bacterium, assembly GCA_036009045.1. Classification (GTDB taxonomy): domain Bacteria; phylum Acidobacteriota; class Blastocatellia; order Pyrinomonadales; family Pyrinomonadaceae; genus DASYML01. Next base: position 33,396 of record DASYML010000187.1, on the reverse strand, counting down.
CGCGGCAACTTCGCTTCGCAAGGATTCGATTTACTGCCGACCACGCGCTCGCAGGTTTACGGCGGCATGTCAACCGAGCACCCGCTCGCCACGCGCGCCGTCGAAGAGACGCGCGGCATCGTCGCCACTTACATGGGCGAACCCATCAACGCGCTCTACACTTCGACCTGCGGCGGGCGCACGGAGGACGCGGAGAATATCTTTAACGAGGCGGCCCCGTACCTGCGCGGGCGCGAGTGCGCGCCGGAAGGACGCGCGGCCTTTGTGCCCTTCATCATCAAGACCTCGCGCGAGCCTGCGTTGATCCAGGAGGAGCAGAACGTCTCGCTCGCGCGCGACGCCGCGTTGCTCTCGATGCAGGATTTTAAATTGGTCCAACCTCGCCTCAGCGATGCCTGGCTCGACGCGCCAGCGACGGTGGCGGAAGTGCGTGGCTGGCTGGCAGCCGTCGCACGCCTCTCACGCCAGCCCGCGCCGGACATGTCGGACGACATGACGCGCACGCCCGCTTTCATCTCCGCGCTCGCGCGCGCGGTCTACGGCGAATCACGCGCGGACACGCTGCTCGACAACGCTGACGTGGAATACCTGTTGGCCTTCCGCGACGCGGCGGACATCCCCGCGCGCAATCGTGCGGATGTCGCGCTGCTCCTGCGCGACGGCTCGCTCTCGCTCTACCCGGACGCCACCCTGCGCCCGCGCGAACAGATGCCGCGCGCTCGTACTCTTCACACCATCGCGCGCCTGTTGGAAGCGCGCGGCGTGCTGCAACTACAGAAAGGGACGACGAAGCCAGCGACCGCCGGAGCATTAATCCTGCGTTCCGCCAGGGGACAGGACCAGCCTCTCGTGATGAGCGCGGAGGCTTATCTCTTCCGCGCTTTCGGCGACGGGGTTTCGCATCAGATGCGCTCGCTCGTGCTGGTCGGCGGCGAGCCTGCGCTGTTTCACTTAAACGCGCGCGGCGAAGTTGATTATCTGGAAGTCCGTCCCGCGCCCAACGGCGCGAGCGCAGACCGCTTCTCGCCCTTCACTAATTGGACCAATGAACTGACCGTCGCCGAAGTTCAATCGCGACTTTCGCGCGCGTCCAAAGGCTTCGGCCCAATCCTGGATTTGCGCGTCGCGGCGCGCGGCTCTTCCCGACGCGTGACTGACCTGGAAATCATCTGCGCGAACGGCACTGCGCACCTGCGCGGCGGGCGCATACGCTCCATCATGGGCCTGCGCGAACAACTCTTCGTGATAGACCGGCGCTACGATGCATCGGGGCGCGTCGCGGGCTTTACCTTCACGGGTCGCGGCTGGGGCCATGGCGTCGGGATGTGCCAGGTCGGAGCCTACGGGATGGCCCGCGCGGGCAAAACCTACGAGCAAATTTTGAAGGCTTATTACACCGGGATTGACTTGACGAAACTGTACTGACAAGTTCGTTCTTGCTTGGTAGAAAATGAGCGGCCTTCTCACACAAACATCCGTCACGCTCTATGTCGTGCCAGCCTGTCCTTTATGCTCAAATGCGCGTGCGTGGCTTGAAGGTCATGGCATAGAGTACACGGAGCGGGACGTGGCGAATGATTTCGGCGCGTTGCGGGCGATGTACAGGTTGACGGGGCAACGGCTCGTGCCCGTGTTCGAGAGGGATGGGCGCGCGCTGGTGCGGCCCGGCGAGGATGAGTTAAGGATATTTTTCAAGTAAACTGTTTTCAGTGTCCAGACTGATAAACTAATTTTGGTTAGTGGTTCAATTAGCCATGAGTGAATATGGGAGGGGTGTTCACCACCGTAGACACAGAGCGCACAGAGGACGCACAGAGAGTTGAATGCCTTTCTCTGTGCTGACTCTGTGCGCTCTATGTTTGCGGTGGTGAATCTCACTGTCCCTTTCACTCATGACCAAACTAATCAACTACCTGATTTTGAGCCGCCGGAATTTTCATCGAACGGGCTGATGCGTTTTTCTCGTGCACAAATTATCGGCGCGCTGGTAGTGTTACTGATTATCTGGCTGGTCGTCATCTTGCGCCTCCTGTCATCACACGCTTGAATTCTTCAGAGCCATCAAAGCATCCGATCATCGCGGTCGTCGGTCCCACCGCTTCCGGCAAAAGCGCGCTGGGCATCGAACTGGCCTTGCGCACGAGCGGCGAAATCATCAACTGCGATTCCGTGCAGGTCTATCAGGGGATAGAGATTGCGACGGCCAAAGTTTCGCTCGCAGAGCGGCGCGGCGTGCCGCATCACCTGATTGATTTCGTCCCGCCGGAAATCAACTACACGGCGGGAGACTGGGCGCGCGACGCCGCGCGCAAGGTTGAAGAGATAGAAGCGCGGGGCGTTGCGGCGCTGCTCGTCGGCGGGACGGGGTTTTACCTGCGCGCGCTCAGGCAGCCCTTCTTTCCCGGACCCCCAACCGACGAGACCTTACGCAAACGCCTGACGAATCTGAGGGAGCAGCGCGGCCTCGAACATCTGCACCGGATGCTCTCGCGGGTGGACCAATTATCGGCGGGGAAACTGCATGTGCGCGATTGGCCGCGCGTGCAGCGCGCGCTGGAAGTGCGCTTCCAGACGGGCCGCCCCATCTCCGCACAGTTGAGAGAGCGTATGGAGCCGTCCCCCTCTGCCGCGCGGATTCAAGTCGTCGCGCTCGCGCCGCCGCGCGCAGAACTCTACGAGCGCATCAACCGGAGAGCCGAAGGCCATTTCGCCGCCGGGCTGGTCGAGGAAGTTCGTTATTTATTGGACCAGGGTGTGCCAGCCGAATCGAACGCGCTCGGCTCGCACGGTTATCGTCGCGTCGTGGAATATCTGCGCGGTCAACGCGATTTGCGAGGGGCTATCGAACAGACAAAGATGGACGTGCGCCATTACGCCAAGCGACAACTGACATGGTTTCGACGGGAGCCGGGCGTCCACTGGTTCGCGGGCTTCGGCGAAGACCCGTTGGTCCAGGAAAGCGTCTTCTCATACGTCAAAGAAATTTGGGGAGAAAGCTGAGCCGCTACTCCTTTCCAGCAGTGGTTCAGTGAGCCTTGAGCGAGAATGAAAGAGGCGTTCACCACCGCTAGACACAGAGGACACAGAGGCGGCACAGAGAGTTGAATGATTATCTCTGTGCTGACTCTGCGCGCTCTGTGTCTGCGGTGGTGAATCTCACTATCTATTAAACTCAAGATCAAGTTGAACCACTACTCCTTCTCCTTTTCCCATTTCTCTTTTTGGTGTAATCTGATTCTTCGACGGACTATTTTTATTTCGGCTTGACGGAGACTGTGGTGGACACGAAGGCGACTCCGCAAAACATACAGGATGCTTTTCTCAACACGGCGCGACGTGAGCGTAGCACGGTCACGATCTACCTCCTGCACGGGGCGAAGCTGTCGGGGCGGATTAAGAGCTTTGATAAGTTCTCGCTGCTCCTGGAAACAGGCTCGCAGGAACAGTTGATCTTCAAACACGCCATCTCAACCATCTCTCATGCGCGGCGTACGAGCGGCGATTTGCGCGGGCCTCAAACGCCCGCCGAGACGCCCGCAGAGACCAACGCCGGGACAGACCATCCTTCCGGCTCTTGAGATTTTCCACGGAAGACATTTCATCCATCAACACACTTTAAAAGAGAACGTGGCGGGCGCTTTTATCACTTTCGAGGGCATTGACGGGAGCGGGAAATCCACGCAGATGCGTATGCTCGCGGGCGACCTTAGAATGCGCGGACTGGAGGTCGTGGTGACGCGCGAGCCGGGCGGCACTTCCTTGGGCGACCGCCTGCGAGCCGCGCTGCTGGACACGCAGGAACAGGTAGACCCGCTCGCGGAATTGCTCGTCTTCGCGGCGGACCGCGCGCAACACGTTCGCACGCTCCTGCATCCGGCGCTCGCATCGGGCCACATCGTTCTCTCGGACCGTTACGCGGATGCGACCGTCGCCTATCAGGGCGCGGGTCGCGGCTTCGCGCCGGAAGTGATAAGGGATGTCGTCGCCTTAGCGACGGGGGGCCTTCAGCCAGACCTCACGTTAATCTTTGATGTCTCTGTCGCGGCGGGCCTCGAACGCGCACGGCAACGCGCGCAAAAGGGCCGCCAGATAGATCGCCTCGACACGGAAGACGCCGCCTTTCACACGCGCGTGCGTAATGCTTATCTGGAAATCGCCGCCGCCGAACCTGAGCGCGTGCGGCTCATTGACGCCACAGGCTCGGTCGAAGAAACGCACGCGCGCATGATGGAGGTCGTCATCCCTTTTATAGAGTCCAGAGTCAGGAGTCCAGAGTCTGGACTCTAAAACCAAAAGCGATAACCACAGCGCGCTTCTGGCTCTGAACTCTTGACTCTGAACTCCAGACTCCAGACTCTGGACTCCAGACTCTTTTTTATGTTCGACCATCTCTTGGGCAATCGGCGGGCGAAGGAGACTATCGGGCGGATGCTCAAGGCCGGGCGTGTGCCGGGCGGGCTGCTGTTCGCGGGCGAAGAGGGGGTGGGGAAAAAGCTGTTCGCGCTCGAACTGGCGAAGGCGCTCAACTGCCGCGCGCGTGTTGGCGTCGAAGCGTGTGAGAGGTGCGCTTCATGCCAGCGCATCATGCGCTGGACGCTTCCGGCGGCGGATGACAGGGATGCTCATAAGAAAATTATTTGGAGCGAGCATCCTGATGTGGGCATGGCGCGACCGTATGGCCGGGCCATCCTCGTGGACCAGATGCGGGACCTTGAGCGCGAGGCCAACTTTCGTCCCTTCGAGGGTGCGGCGCGCGTCTTCCTGATAGAGGACGCGGACAAGTTGAACGACGCTTCATCCAACGCTCTGCTCAAGACGCTCGAAGAGCCGCCCGTCACGTCTCACCTGATTTTGATTACGGCGCGACCTGCGGCTTTGCTCCCGACGATACGTTCGCGCTGCCAGGTGATACGCTTTGCGCCCCTCGCGGCGACCGAGATTGAAGAACATCTCGCGCGCGCGAAAAAACTTTCGCAGAAGGATGCGCGCGTGCTCGCGAGGCTGGCACAGGGCAGCATCGGTCGAGCGCTCGTCGCTGACATGGAAAGCTATCGCGCGCGGCGCGAGGCGATGCTCGGAATCCTCAATGCGCTGGTCGTGACGGGAGACCGCGCGCGCCTCTTGCGTGCGGCGGAAGAGATGAACGACGCGAAGCGTAAGGATGAGTACGAGCCGCGCCTGGACGTGCTGGAAATCTTGATACGCGATGTCTGGGCGCTCGCCCTCGGCGCGCCCGCAGAGCAGATCGTCAACGAAGACGCGCGCGCGCAACTCACTCAAATCAGCGCGCGTGTGGAGAGCCGCCGCGCCGCAAGTTGGCTCACGCTGTTGGAGACCCTGCGCGCACAGCTTTCTGTCAACATCAATCGCAAGGTGGCGACGGACGCGCTCTTTCTGGAAATGGCAAGGCGGCAGTAAAACTAAGGTCGGTCCCGCCTGCTTAAGCTGGGCGGGTCGTGTTGGCCCAGCAGAGACCCGCCCAGCTTAAGCAGGCAGGACTGACATGAAAGACTCTCATGGGTTTTGAAAGGTAAGTCATGGCTCAAAAGATTCTGGTAGTAGACGATGACCCGACGCTGCTCGACATGGTGCGTTTCGTGCTTGAGCGCGAAGGCTTTGAGGTGTTGGACGCGGAGGACGCCTTCAGAGGTCTGGAGGTTATCGCTCAGGAGAAGGTGGACCTGGCCCTGCTCGATGTGATGATGCCGAAGATGGACGGCCTCACGATGCTGGCGAAGTTGCGCGAACACAATCAGGATTTGAAGGTCATCATCATGACGGCGGTCTCGACGCCGGAAGCGGCCATCGCCGCGCTGCGCGAGCAGGCTTGCGATTTTCTAGCCAAGCCCTTTGACGTGCCCGAACTTCTCTCAGCCGTCAAGAGCGCATTTGAACTCGGCGAGCAGGAGATAGAGATAGAAGTGCTCTCGGCGCGGCCCGAATGGATAGAGTTGCGCGTGCCCTGCGACCTGGCGGCGATTGAGCCGCTCGAACGTATCATGACGCAACTCGAAATGGACTTGCCGCAGGAGACGCGCGACGGCGTGACTTATGCCTTCCGCGAAATGCTGCGCAACGCCATAGAGTACGGCGGCAAGAATGACCCGACCAAGGATGTCGAAGTCGCCTACCTGCACACGCCGCGCCTGGTGCTCTACCGCATCAAAGACCCCGGCGAGGGTTTTAGTCTCGAAGCGCTCTACCACGCGGCCATCCTCAACCCCGAAGGCGACCCCATCCATCACGAACGCGTGCGCCAGGAAAAGGGAATGCGCCCCGGCGGCTTCGGCATCCTCATCGCCAGCAACATGGTTGACGAGATGGTTTACAATGAACGCCACAACGAAGTCGTCCTCATTAAATATCTGAACGGCGCAGCATAGACGCAAAACGATGGAGAGCGAATCTCTCATCAACGATTGCCGGAAGGAAGAGCGAAGAGAAATGCATGCGGAGTCTGACATCAGAGAACCCTTCAACGCCAGCACGCGCCAGCGCGTGAGAGCGCTCAGCTTTGTGGGCATCACGCTGGCCGGGCTGCTCTTCCTGCGGCTCTTCAATCCCGTCACCTCCGGCCTCTACCCACCGTGCCTCTTTCACAGCCTGACGGGCATCTACTGCCCCGGCTGCGGAGCCACGCGCGCCCTCTATCACATGGTCCACGGCCATCCGGCGGCGGCCTTTGCGATGAACCCCCTCTTCGTCATCCTGCTCCCCGTGCTCGTCTACGTGTTTCTCTCCTACGCCCTCTTAGGCATACGCGGGCGCGGTCTGCCCAAGTTTTTCGTCAACCCCACGCTCATCAAACTTCTCTTCTGGATAGCCGTCGTCTTCGGGATTGTCAGAAACCTGCCCTTCTATCCCTTCAATCTTCTCGCGCCGCACAATCTTTAGTTATGCGCTCGCGTGAGGCTACTCCATGATGTTGTTTGAGCCTACATTTTGGCAGAGCTTTATGAAAGACAAGCAGAAGAAGCAGGTTGACCCGCTACCGGAAGAGTTCGGCAGCTACGAAGAAGCGGCGGAGTTTTGGGAGACGCATGACACGACGGATTATTTGGACAGCTTTGAAACCGTCGAGGTCGAATCGGAATTCAGGCGTCGCCACCATGAAGTGGAGATAGATGAAGACTTGATGAAAGTGCTTTCTGAGGAGGCTCAGAAACGTGGTGTCGCTGTCAGTCGTTTGGTGAGTGAGATGCTGAGAGAGAAAATTAGTCCGGCGATATAGGTCCTTTAACGTCGCCGCATAACATCATTTAACGTGAGTTCGACATCAGAGGCTGACTGACAAGCCGCCTGTGCCCTGTAAGGGCCGAATATGATAGCCGGGGGCAGCGCCCACGGTCTGCTTCGCGTCAACATCATTCGACCCTGCAAGGGTCGCACCTCTTCGCGGCGGGTGCGACCCTTGCAGGGTCGGATTCTATTCTGGGCCAATAACCGGGGCTGATGCCCCCGGCTCTCATAGGTATCCACTGACGTGGATAAGCTTGAAGGGTGTGCTCTGCCTTATATCGAACTCACGTTCATTTATTTTGAGATCGAGACGAGTTCAGGCTCGTCTTTTTCTTTGTCTTTGTAATTGCCTTCGGCGAGCAGTTTTTCGGTTTCCATGACGAAGGCTTCGACGATGTCCGTGCCCGCGACCTTGCGCATCGGGACGCCGTTCTTGAAGATCATCCCGACGTTGCGACCGAAGGTCACGCCGAGGTCTGAGTCGTGCGCCTCGCCCGGTCCATTAACGGCGCAACCCATGATGGAGAGATGCAGAGGTTCCTGGATGTGTGCCAAACGGCGCTCTATCTCCGTCACTATCTCCACGAAGTTGTCCACGTCGAGCCGCCCGCACGTCGGGCAGGCGACGACCGTCACGCCGCGCTTTCTGAGTTCGAGAGATTTGAGAATCTCCCACGCGACGCGGACTTCCTCCTGCGGCTCTGCGGCGAGCGAGACGCGAATCGTATCGCCGATGCCTTCGTGCAAGAGGACGCCGAGACCGATGGCGGATTTAATCGTGCCGCTAAAGGCCGTGCCCGCTTCCGTCACGCCCAGATGCAGTGGGTAATCAACCTTCTGGGCCAACAATCTATAAGCGCCAACCGTGCGATGCACGTCGGATGCTTTGAGGGATACGATGATGTCCGTGAAATCAAGGTCCTCAAGAATCTGTATGTGGCGGAGGGCGGATTCGACCATCGCTTCGGGCGTCGCCGTCCCGTATTTTTTGAGCAGGTCCTTTTCCAGCGAGCCGCCGTTGACGCCGATGCGAATCGGAACCCGGCGGACTTGCGCCGCGCGGACCACTTCCCGCACACGCTCGTGCGCGCCGATGTTGCCCGGATTGAGTCGCAGCTTATCCACTCCGGCATCCAGGGCCATCAACGCCAGCTTGTAATGAAAATGTATATCCGCGACGAGCGGCACTTCCGGGACGCGCTTTCTAATTTCCCTGAGCGCGACGGCGGCATCCTGGTCCGGCACGGCGACGCGCACGATCTCGCAGCCCGCGCGCATCATCTCTTCAATCTGCGCGACGGTCGCGCCGACATCCACCGTGTCCGTCTTCGTCATAGACTGGACCACCACGGGCGCGCCCCCGCCGACCTGTATATCTTTGATTTTGACCGCTCTTGTTTTTCGCATAGCTCAGTAAGTCAGGAGTCTCAGAGTCTAGAGTCTGGAGTCAGTAGTCAAAAGTAAGAGGTTGTCTTTGACTCTAGACTCCTGACTCCGAGACTCCTGACTCCTATCTCATTTCTGTGGCTCCGTCGCCGCCGGTTTGTCGGGGGTGGTGTGCCTGGAGACTTCCTTCATCAGGTCATTGGCAATCACGAGGACCATGAGAAGCAGGACGGCGACGAAGCCTACCTGCTGGATGCGCTCGCGCACGGCCATTGAGAGAGTTAGGCCGATAAGGCCGAGGACGGCTTCGAGCAGTAGCAGGAAGATTGCGCCGCCGTCGAGCACCGGAATTGGGAAGAGATTGAAGATGCCCAGATTCAGGCTCAGGAATCCGAGCATGCTGAAGACACCGGCCCAGCCCAGTTCGTTAGCCGCCATTGAAGAGGCCCGCGCGATTCCGATTGGACCAGAAATCGTGTCGCGCGCCGAGCGTTGACCGCTGAAGAATTGTCCGAGCGCCTTGCCCGTCAGGCGCAAGACTTCCAGGTTGTGTTGCACCGCATAGCCGAGCGCCGCGACCGGACCGATGCGTTCGAGCGGCGCATCTATATCGGGCTTGAATCCCAGACGTTCAGTCCCGTCCGAGAGCCGCCGTACATGAGTGGTAATCTCTTTCGTCTCGCCGTTGCGAGCGATCTTCATGGTGATGGGTTCGTTCTTGTGCGCCTGTATGAATTGCGTTAATTGGTCCGGGTCGTGGACTATCTCGCCGTTGATGGAGATGATGCGGTCGCCATGTTGGAGGCCAGCCTCCTGCGCGGGCGTGCCGTCCTGCACGCTGTCAACCGTGACGGGCCAACTGCCGAAGTCCGGTTGCAGGTCCAGCACGCCGACGGATTCGCCGCTGTCTGTACGCTTCGTCGGTTTGATGTTCAACTGCATGCGCTGGCCGTTGCGCTCGACCGTCACCGGCACGCTCTGGTCCGGCGACAGCAGGGAGTCGCCGTAAATGCGTTCCCACGTCGGATTCTCTACGCCGTTGAAGGAAACTATGCGGTCGTTGACCTGCATTCCGGCCTGTTCCGCCGCGCCGCCCTGCTTCATCGCCTTGACGACGGGAGCGGGCGGAGCCGGAAGGCCCATCCACATCGCGCCGACGGCGGTGATGGTCAGCGCCGTCAAAATATTCATGACGGGTCCGGCGATGGCGACGGCGATTTTTTGCCAGCGCGGGCGCAGGGTGAACTGCTCTTCGGGCGGAATGTCGGACGCGCCTTCGCCTTCAATCGCGGCGTTCGATTCATCGCCGCCGAGTTTGACGTAGCCGCCGAGCGGAATCGCGGAGACGCGATAATCCGTCGTCCCCCAGCGTTTCCCGAAGAGCCTTGGGCCAAAGCCGACGGAGAAGGTTTCGACGCGAATCTTGAGCAACTTCGCGACCGCGAAATGGCCGAATTCGTGGATTACCACCGCCGCGCCCAGAATAAAAATAAAGGCTAAAGAGCCAATCACAAAAGTCATCTTAACAAAGCTCTCGTTTCCTGCAATAAAATACCCTAAAACTTTTCTCTCACCGCTGGCTTAGAGTCGAAGCGCCCAAGCCAGGTTGTATACAAGAGTTTACGCAACCAATGAGGCAAAGGCAAAGGGAAAGAGAGAGGCTGGAGGCTAGCGGCTAGTTAAAAGAGCAGATGTTTTTTTACTAGCCTCTAGCCTCTCACCTCCAGCCTCTCTCCTTTCGTGATGCGTTCAATCGCTTCGTGTGCGGAGAGGCGTGCGTCGCGGTCTGTCTCAAGCACGATGTTGAGATTTTCTAAGGGGCGTGTGTGATGCTGGTCCATGACCTCCGCGATGACGCGAGGGATGTCCGTCAAGTTTATCTGCTGGTCCAGAAAAGCCTGTACGGCCTCTTCATTGGCGGCGTTGAGCGCGGCGGGGAGCGTGCCGCCTTCCCTCAGAGCGCGATAGGCCAGCGCGAGACAGGGGAAACGTTCCATGTCAGGCGCTTCAAAATGGAGCGCGCCGAGTTGCGTCAAATCGAGCGGCGGCAATCCGCAAGCGTGTCTTTCAGGATAGGTCAGCGCATACTGAATCGCGTGGCGCATGTCCGTTACGCCCATCTGCGCGATGACGGAACCATCCACCAGTTCGATCATCGAATGAACCACCGATTCAGGGTGGACCAGAATACCAATCTCTTCGGGGCCGAAGCCGAAGAGCCAGCGAGCCTCTATCACTTCCAGCCCTTTGTTCATGAGCGTCGCGGAATCAATCGTGATCTTCGCGCCCATGCTCCAGGTCGGATGGCGCATCGCCTCCGCAACGCTCGCCCCCTGCATTTCCTCCAAATTCTTGGTGCGAAACGGCCCGCCCGAAGCCGTCAGGATGAGCCTGCGGACTTCCTCGCGCCGTTCGCCGCGCAGGCATTGATGAAGGGCATTGTGTTCCGAATCCACAGGCAAAAGTTCCGCGCCAGATTCGAGCGCGGCGCGCGTCATTAACTCGCCAGCCATGACGAGCGTCTCCTTGTTGGCGAGGGCGACACGCTTGCCCGCTTCGAGAGCGCGCAGGGTGGGAACGAAGCCGACCGCCCCGACGGTCGCGGAGACTACCGTCGCGGCTCTTTCGTGCGTCGCCACTTCAATCAAGCCCTCTTCACCGATGGCTATCTTCGGCAGGTCCACATCCCGCTTGAACAGTTCCGCGCGAAGCTCATGCGCGCTTTCCTCTGTCTCGACCGAAACGAGTTCGGGCAGATAATGAGAGACCTGCTCGGCCAACTTGCTCATGTTGCGTCCCGCGCCGAGCGCGACGACGCGAAAATCCGATTCGCCCAGCGCGTCTATGACACGCAGGGTGTTGCACCCGATAGAGCCGGTCGAGCCTAAGATGGCGATACCCCTGGATTTCATTTCATTCATCACTTCAAGGCGCGTCCTGTGCAGGCTCGTACTTGTCCATCAAATTCACAGAGACGCCCTTCTCGTCAACATAAGAAGCATCCGTCACCCACCACTTGCTGCCTCTTCTATAAGAGAGCGCGACCTCCGCGTTGACCGTGCGCCGCTCGCCTATGACCTTCAACCTGATGGTCGCGTCGCCCTCACCGCTCCGCGTGTTGAGATTGCCCGTCACCAGCGAGCCGAAATCTTTGACCTCGCCCGTCTCCCGCTTCAACTTTTCATTACCGCGCAGGTAACTCCGCGCGGTCGCCGCCGCATCGCTCTTGTTTATCGAGTAGAGGACGATGCCCGAAATCACACCGACGAAGAGCGCGACCAGCAACGCGATGCCGCTGAGCACGCCCGCGATAATGAAGATCAGTCTCTTCGTCGTCATGCACACGGCCCTGGTCGCGTTGGGCCAATTCTCTCAATCAACGAACATGCTATTGAAAATAGAGCTTACCGAAATAGTAGATGACGGGCGCGTTGAAGAGCAAGCTATCGAGACGATCAAGCAGGCCGCCGTGTCCCGGCAAAATCTGCGCGGCATCCTTCGCGCCCGCTCCGCGCTTGAGCGCGCTCTCCGTCAAATCTCCCAGCACGCCCAGCACGTTCATCAAAGCCGCGAGCGGCAATCCCCACCTCAAAGGCAACTCCGAAAAGAACCAGTAATGCGCGACGACGCTCATCAACAAACTGACGAGCATCCCTCCAAGCGCGCCCTCCCAGGTCTTCCCCGGACTGATGCCCGGCGCGAGTTTATGCTTACCGAAGGCACGCCCGGTGTAATAGGCTCCCGTGTCCGAACCCATGATGACGAGGAAAAAGAATGAGAGCAGGTGCGCCGAAAGCGCTTGCGAAAATCCCGTCCGCACCGCCACCAGATGCCCGCCGAGCAATGCCACATAAAAGACTCCGAGCACGCTCGCTCCCACGGACGGAATCATCTTCTCGAACGGCGCACCCCTCAACATCGCCGCCGTCAACGCAGCAATCACGAATCCGGGCAGGACCAGTAAAAGCAAATCTGGAAGCTGCCCCGGCTCGTTGAAAAAGAAGACCGTGAAGATCGCCACCGCCCCGATAATCATAGAGACGCGGTCTGGCACAATGTCGCGCCGTCGCGCCAGCAGCCAGAACTCGTACAGCCCCGCCATCATCGCCGCCAGCGCCAGCAAGACGAAGAGCGGCGCGAGCCACGAAATCAAGATGGAAGCGATGATGACAGGGAGCGCGATAAGAGCGGTGATGATGCGTGACATAAAGTAGGGGATGGGGGTTTAGGGGTTGGGGTAAAGAAAACAGCAGGGAATAAAAACGCAGGCCGTTAGAATTCTTTAGGACCCTCTTTCCCAACCCCTGACCCCATCCCCTATCCCCCTTCATTTTGCATTGGCGACGAGTTTTAGTCCGCCGAAGCGGCGGTCGCGGCCTTGAAAATCAACGATGGCTTCGAGCAGGTGTACGCGGCGAAAATCGGGCCACAGAGTTTCGGTCACGTAAATCTCGCTGTAGGCGGTCTGCCACAGTAAAAAATTTGAGATACGCAGTTCGCCGCTCGTGCGCACGAGCAGGTCCAGTTCCGGCAGGTCGCGCGTGTAAAGCTCTCGCTCGATGAGTTCCTCAGTCAAAGCATCCGGCTCGTGGCCTTCGTTGACGAGACGCCGGACGGCTGCGCGCGCGGCATCAACAATCTCCGCACGCCCGCCGTAGTTCAAAGCGACAGAGAGGACCATCCCCGTATTATGACTGGTCCTTTCAGTCGCCCTGTTGATTTCGCGCTGGACCGTTTGGGCCAGAGCCTCCGTCCGACCGATGGCCTGAAAGCGTATGTTCTGCCGGTCAATCTCGTCCAGTTCGAGACGCAGATAGCGCCTCAGCATACGCATTAACGCATCAACTTCGAGACGCGGGCGCTTCCAGTTTTCCGTAGAGAAAGCGTAGAGCGTGAGCGCGCCGAGGCCCAGACGCGCGCAAGTGTCCACGGCTGCGCGCACGGCCTCGACTCCGGCGCGATGCCCCGCGATGCGCGGTTGCCCACGCTGCGCCGCCCAACGCCCGTTGCCATCCATGATGATCGCAACGTGTCGCGGCAGACGTTCCCAGGAGATGCCAGCGAGCAGCATCTCATCGCGCGTGCCCTGCTGCACGACCTCCGTAAAATCCGCGAGCATCCTTTGCATCACCCCACAGGAAAGAAATAAAGATAGGGACTAGAGGCTGGAGGTTAGAGGCTTGTCTTAAAACTAATCCCTGGCCTCTAGTCTCTAGTCTCGCTTGCCTTCATTCTTACTGCTACGCTTATCTATGTCAATCATAATGCACACGCATTAGTGTCAGGCCGCAGGCGGGAGCGGTCGCGGCCTGCCTGTGACGCTGGCCGCTGGCAATCATGTGGGCAATCGCGGCCTCATCGAGTTCGCCGCGCCCTGCGGCGAGCAGCGTGCCCGCGATGGAGCGGACCATGTAACGCAGAAACCCGTCCGCGCTCGCGCTGATATTGATGAGCCGTCCGCGCCCGTGCTCGCTCCACTCTTCCGTCACCTCAAGCCCTGTGACGGTCCGCACGCGCGTCAAGACATCCGACCGCGCGGCGGAAAAGGCCGTCCAATCATGTGAGCCGGGAAAGCAAGCGGCGGCGCGTTGCATCTTTTCCAGAGAGAGGACACGCGCCTCATGATGAGCATACCTGGACCACAACGGCGACATGAAGGGCGCATTGAAAATGCGATACAGGTAAGTCTTCCCCCGCGCCGAAAACCTCGCGTGAAAATCATCCGGCACGATGGCCGCTTCTATCACCCGCGCATCCCTCGCCAGATTTCCATTAATCGCCCCGCGCAACTTCAACGGCTCGAACTCCCGCTCTAACTTAACGCTTGCCACCTGCCCCGCCGCATGCACGCCCGCATCCGTCCGCCCCGCCCCCTGGACCAACACCTCCCGCCCATCCAGCAACGTCAACACACGCGCCAACTCCCCCTGCACCGTTCGCAACCCGCCCTGCATCTGCCAGCCATGAAACTCCGTCCCGTCATACTGAATCGTCAATCGGTAGTTCATAAGGCAGTGACAAGTGACAAGTGACAAGTGACGAGCAAGAAAAAGAAGTAAGAGCATGAAGGTGGCGAGCATGAAGGACGAGCTTTTAACTTGTCACTCGTCACTTGTCACTGCTTTACGGCTTCCGGGTTTAACCGCTTGTTCGCCGCGAGCGCAGGCGGGGCAGGCGGCGGGGGCCTGGGAGGGTACGTCGAGGGTGGCGAGGGCGATGCGTTGGACACCCACATCTACGCGGCCTGCGGAGCGGTCTATGATGGAGGCCGCGCCGACGACGCGCGCCCCTGCCTTCTGTAGCGCCTTTATAGTCTCGCGCGTAGAGCCGCCCGTCGTGATGACATCCTCCACGACGAGCGCGGTTTCGCCGGGTCTGACGGTAAAGCCGCGCCGGAGGGTCATCTCTCCCGCTTCGCGTTCGGTCCAGATGAATCTCGCTTTGAGTTGGCGCGCGACTTCATAGCCGATGACGAGTCCGCCGATGGCGGGCGCAGCGACCAGCGCGATGCGTTGATTTTGAAACTGCGCGGCAATCGCGCGGGCGAAGGCTTCAGCCTCCTGCGGGTATTGCAGGACCAGCGCGCATTGCAGGTAGTTTGGACTGTGCAGCCCGCTCGTGAGAATGAAATGTCCTTCGAGCAACGCGCCCGTGCGTTTGAATCTTTCGATAACCTCTGCTGCTTGCAAGCTCTCTTCTCCGACCTCAATTCACAAAATATTGGACCGCGCGTTATAATGCCGCAGAATGAGAGTGCGTCTCAATCTTGTTTCAGATTCGGCGCTCGTGCAGGAAGCGATTGATGTCCTGCGCGTGTGCGGTGGGCGCGCGCCCGTCGCCGACATCGCCGACATCGTCCTCAAGATGCCGGACCTCGACGCGGACCTCTCGATGATGCTCATCGGCGATCTGATACGCGACGACCATCGCCTGCGTCTGCTTGAAGACGCGATGATCGAACTCGTCTGGCAGGATGCGGAAGCGAGGCCGCTGCACGAATCCGATTTCGTGGTCGTGGATGTCGAGACCACCGGAGCGAAGATGCCTCCCTGTCGCGTCATGGAGATAGGCGCGTACCGCGTCAGCCAGGGACGTATCGTCGCTGAGTTCGAGACGCTGGTCAACCCGGAAATGAATATCCCGCCCTTCGTCATGCATCTCACGGGAATCACGGATGGGATGGTCAGGCACGCGCCAGTCTTCGCGGAGATCGCATCCGACTGGTTGGACTTCGCGGGCGATGCCGTCCTGGTCGCGCACAACTCATCCTTCGACGTGCGCTTTCTCAATCACGAAGTCGGGCGCGTCTTTCCGGGCCGCCGGATGATTAACACGCACATCTGCACCGTCAAACTCTCGCGGCGCATCGTGCCGGGCCTGATGAACTATCGCCTGCACACGGTCGCGGAGCATTTTGCGATTGAGATTCGCAATCGTCATCGCGCGGCGGGCGACGCCCTCGCCACCGCCGAAATCTTCATACGCATGCTCGAACGCCTCCGAGAGCACGGCGTCCAGGACATCGCCGAAGCACGCCGCTTCAAAATCAACGACTAGCACGCCTCACTTTTGAATAATTGGTCCTTTATAGATTGGCGGCTTCCTCGCCTGTCTCTAAATCTGCCTTGGCGCTCTGGTTCTTTCTCCGCCAGAGATTCTTGCAGACGAAGAGGGCTATGATGAGCACGGCGAGGCCGAGGCCGATGAAGGGATAATAGCGTGCGAGCAAATCCTTCGCCTGCTCGCCGTAGCGCGCCGCTAAGTAGCCTTCGAGCAGGAAACGAAAGATACGTCCGGCGGCGATGGCCGCGACGAAGCGCCACAGGTTCAGACGAAAGACCCCGGCGGTGATGACGAAGAGTTTGAAGGGAAAGGGCGGCGGCAGGATGGAGGCCACGATGACGGAGAGCACATCGTAGCGATCAATCAATTCTTTGACGCGCGCCTGTTTGGTCTGTGAAAAACGCGCGAGCGCTTTGCTTCCCGCGCCCCGCGAGATGTAGTACAGGATGACGCAGCCGATGACGGAGCCGATTGTTCCCGCCAGCGCGTAAAAGATCATCCATGATGGACGCGCGGTCGTCAGCAGAATCATGACGGCATCCGCGCCTCCCGGCAGTGGGACCATCGCCGAATCCAGCAACGCGATAGTGAAGAGACCGAACGGTCCCCACGTCACCAAGTACTGCGAAGCGGTCACCAGCCCGCCGCTGATTTTATGCCAGAGACCTTTCAAGACCGTATGCCAATCCTTTCAAGAGAAGCCAAACCGAAATCAAACGCTTGATAGCGGTTTGTAATTGCATATGACCTTTGCGCCTTGGCGTGAGACTGTTTCGCGCTGGTGGCGCAAAGACGCAAAGTAACACCAGACTCCTCACGCTCATGGTCTCATCCCATCGCAAACGGCTATAAGCCAAAAAATTCGCCACAAAGGATGAGAGTAAGGAGGAATGATGAATTATGAAGGCGGAAGGATAAAGACTAAGAGATGAGCTATTCAAGATGAATAGTTCAGGACCAATAGCTTGTCTTTCATCCTTCATCCTTCATCCTTCCGCCTTGCTCTTCTGCGCTCATCTCAGGAGTCAGGGTCGTGTTGAGTCGTCCTTCAGCGACCGCCGCGCGACCGCGCGTTGTCAGTAGATAGATGAGCAGCCCTAAGATGCAGAGACCGGCCACGATGCTCAGGATGAACATCCCGTTATCCTTGAGAAAGCCCAGCACGCGCTGCCCGTAAAAGACAGCCAGCGTCCCCTCCACATAGTAGCGCAGGGAACGCGCGAGCATAATCGTGACGACGAAACGCCAGCGCGGATATTCGAGCGCGCCCGCCGTGGCGACGAAAATCTTGAAAGGCATCGGCGGCGGCAACAACGCCGGAACCGCCAGCGCCAGAAACCCGAAACGCGCATAAGCATGTTCGACGCGTTCTATGTGCTCGGCGCGAAAACGATTGCGCAGGACGGCCTGCCCGCCGCGCCGCAAAATCGTATACAGGAGCAGACAGCCGAGCACAGAACCGGCAGCCGCGAAGAGCGGAAAGAAAAAGACCGCGCGCGGGTCTCTCGCGCAACGCATGACGACCAGATAATCGTTGATTTCCGGCAGCGAGAGCAGTGAGGAATCCAGCGCGCCGATGAGAATCATGGACGGCGCAGCCACATACAGCGGCACATGTATGATGTACTGTATGAGCCAGTGGCCCGTCGCGCGAAACCAATCGAACATAAGAGAGTCAGGAGTCTGAGAGTCAGGAGTCTGGAGTCAAGCGTCAAAAGCAAGAACCTGTCTTTGACTCTAGACTCTCAGACTCCTGACTCCAGACTTATTTCACAGGCGTAAAGATGCTGGGGGTGTCGTAGGTGACGCCGAAGGTGACGCCGGAGCGCGGGCTGAAAGTCGTCAGTCCTTTGATGCCCGCGAAGTCGAAGCGCAGGCCCGACGCCTTGACCTGTAGGCCCAAGCGCGCTTCCGATTGTGATTCCGTGCCGACCGGGCCAGTGCCGGGGCGCGTGTTGGCACGCCCGTTAATCTCGCCCACGAAATTGAATTGACGATTGTAGTGATAGATGCCCGCGAAGCCGTAGGTCAGCACGTCGTTCTGTGTGAAGAGACGCGTCGGCGCGGTGAGGATGGCGATGCCCAGATTGCCGAACGTGTTGAGGCGGCCCTGCCGACCGAATTTTTTGCCGAAGAGGACAGTGCCGAAAGCGTCCGTCGTGTTGAGGCCGATGCCGCGCGACTGGTTCGAGTTGGGGAGTTTGACGCCGAAGCGAAACCCTAGCGAGGGCGCATAACGCGTCTCGTTTCTCAACTTGATTTTGGTCGAGAGCGTGAAATCGCCCGTGTCGTTGGTCGAGCCTGTCTTGGTCGGGTCAAAGGTCAGCGGAATTTGCGAAGGCACGGTCGCGGAATTGATGCTCAAAAAATTCTGGGCCACACCGTCAATCTGAAACTCTACATTCGGCGCTAACCCTATGTTGACGCCGAGAACGCCGACGCGCGTCAGGTCTCCCGTCAACCCGGAGGCCGGAAATTTTGCGTTCTGAAAAAAATCTATGCCCGCTTCTATACGCATCGTCCCCTGCGGAATGATGTCCACATCCTCGGTCAGGAGCGGGCGCTGTTGCGCGTGCGCGCTCATGGGAAGGCTCAACGTCAGAACTGCGATGGCAAGGCGAAGCAGCAGGCGATTCATGGCAAAAGGCTAACATAGGCGATTGCTTCCGGCAACACAAAATCAGGACGCTAACAGGTAGTGGTTCAATTTGGCTTGAGAGCAGATGAAAGAGGAGTTCACCACAGAGCGCACAGAGTCAGCACAGAGGTTTGAATATTCTCTGTGCTGACTCTGTGCGCTCTGTGTCTCTGTGGTGAATCTTATTTCCCAGACACTCAAGATAAAGGCTAAACCACTACCAGTTAATATCATGCGCCTCAACTGATTTGAAGATTGTGTTATGATTGGCCCTCCTTGAAGACAGACGCATCACTTAACATCGCTTTTCCATCTCAAACTGTTTCGCCGGGGCTTGAATGATGAAAAGATCGCTCGTTATCTTCTACCTGCTGCTCGCTCTCTGTTGCTCGTCACTGGTCCAACAGCCGACGCGCGTGTTGGCCCAGGGCGCTGCGAGCACGCCCGCCACTTCGCCCACGCTCAACCTCGCGGGCCTGCGCGAGCGCGTCACGGTTCGCAAAGACGAGCGCGGCATTCCCTACATCGAAGCGAAGAATGAAGCGGACCTTTATTTCGCGCAAGGCTATGTCACGGCGAGCGACAGGCTCTGGCAAATGGACCTTTACCGCCGCTCCATGCGCGGCGAGTTGGCGGAGATTTTCGGGTCCGCCGTGCTCGAAGAGGACAAGCGACATCGCATCTACGGCTTCGCGAAAATCTCCGAGGCCAACGCGGCCAGCACTTCCGGGCCTGTCCGCGCGGCGCTCGAAGCCTACACGCGCGGGGTCAATGCGTTCATCGAATCGCTGGACCAGAAATCGCTCCCGCCCGAATTTCAAATCATCGGTTACAAGCCGCGCGCCTGGACCGTGGCCGATTCGCTGGTCATCGGCAAGCTCTTGGCCGAGGCGCTCTCGACCACCTGGCCGACGGACGTGATGCGCGCGGCGCTGGCCTCCCTGCCGCCGGAGAAACGGAACATGCTGCTTCCGGAAACTTCCCCGCTCGACGTGCCGATTGTCGGCAGCGACGGGCCGGGCACAGACCGGCCCGCGCGCAAAGCTTCATCGCGGCCCACGCCAGCGCCCCTGCGCTTGAGCGAGGCGGAGATGAAAGCCACGCTGATTGAGACGGCGTTGATTCAAGAGACGACCGCGCGCACGCTCGCACGCGCGGGCGTGTACATGGAAGACCGCGCGATGAGTAATAACTGGGTGGTCTCAGGGAAACGCACCGCGACGGGCAAACCCTTGCTCGCCAATGACCCGCACCTGCAAGCGTCCGCGCCCTCTATCTGGTACATGACGCACCTGAGCGCGCCGGGGCTTCGCGTCGCGGGCGTCACAGTGCCGGGAGCGCCCGGCATTATCCTCGGCCATAACGAACACATCGCGTGGGGCGCGACCAATCTCGGACCAGACGTGCAGGACCTCTACCTGGAAAAGTTTGATCCGAACAATCCGCGAAGCTATATGACGCCGACGGGCTGGCGCGAAGTCGAAGTGCGGCACGAAGAGATTAAGGTCCGCAAGTCGTTCACGGAGACGGCGACGGCGGTCACGCCGCTGGATGTTTCTGTCACGCGTCATGGTCCAATTATTCTGGAAAAGGGAGGAGCGCGTTACGCTCTGCGCTGGACCGCGCTTGAGGCGCAGAATGTAGAGTTCATGGCTTTCTATGACATCAACCACGCGCGCGACTGGGATGAATTTCGCGCCGCGCTGAAAAACTATCGTGGGCCGACGCAGAATTTTGTTTACGCGGACACGGGCGGCCACATAGGCTACTACGGCGCGGGCAACATTCCCATCCGCAAGAGCGGCGATGGGAGCATTCCTTACGACGGCTCGACGGACGAGGGCGAATGGACCGGCTTTATTCCCTTCGACAAACTGCCGCATCTTTACGACCCGCCCAAAGGCTTCATCATGACCGCCAACCAGCGCGTCGTCGGTCGGGACTATCCATACTTTCTGACGCACGAATGGTCGCCGCCCTATCGCGCGCGTCGCATACAGGATTTGCTGCAAGCGAAACAGAAGTTGACCGTCGAAGACTTTCGCTCGATTCAGAGCGACACGTATTCTTACGCTGCCGAAAACTTCGTCCGCGCGACCGTCGAAATCGCGCGGCAGACTCCGCCCGCGAGTGTTGATGAGAAGTGGCGCGACGCCGTGCGGATGCTTGAGAAGTGGGACCGCCACGTTGAGACGGATTCGCACGAAGCGCCGCTCGCGGTCTTGATGCGCGATGCTTTCCGCAGGCGCGTGATAGTGGCCGGACTCGGCGCGGACATGGCGAAGGAGTACGGCTTTAATAGCTTCACAGGAGCCTTCACCGACCGCGTTTTGATGGAGCGCCCGCCCGCCTGGCTGCCCAAAGAATTTAAGAACTACGCGGAGTTACTGCGCGCCTGTTATGAGGACGCGCGCGCGCTGATGACGAAGAACATCGGCGCGGATGAAACCGAGTGGACGTGGGGACGCTATCAGAAATTCAACTTTCGCCACCCGCTTGCCAGCGTCCCGTTCATAGGCCAGCCGTTCCTCATCGCCCCGCTTCCGCAGAACGGCAGCAACTCCAGCATCAACGTCGGCCAGAATGTTTCCATGCGCTTCATCGCGGACACCAGCAACTGGGACAACACGCGCCACGGCATCACGCTCGGTGAATCCGGCGACCCCAACAGCCCGCACTGGAAAGACCAACTCGCGGACTGGCGCGCCGCAAACCCACGCGTCTTTCCCTTCAACGACACGGCCATCAACGCCGCCAAGAAGGAAACAATCACGCTCATGCCCGCGACGAAATAAGAGATGAGAATCTTCTGCGCGGTCGAGTTGCCTGCGGAAGTGCGCGCACGCGCGGCGGCGCACATAGAGAGCTTACGCGGCGCGATGCCGGACGTGCGTGCGAGTTGGGACCGCGCGGAGAAGCTTCACATCACCGTCAAATTTATGGGCGAGATAGAAGCGGCGCGCGTGCCTTCGCTCTCTCAAGCAGCGTCGCGCGCCGTTGCGTGCGTCGAGCCTTTTGCGCTGGCAATCGAGGGCGCGGGAGCCTTTCCCGCAAAAGGACCGCCGCGCGTTCTCTGGCTCGGCGTGACGGATTCAAGCGGCGGTCTCGCAAGCCTCCAAACATCTCTCGAAGATGCCTCATCCGAAGAGGGATTCCCACGCGAGAAGAGACCCTTTCATCCACATCTCACCATCGCGCGCCCGCGCCAGCCTCCCGGCGCACGGAGGCTTGCGGCTCTTCATCAGGAGCGAGGCTTCGCGTCCCCGCCCTTCCGGGTCACCGAACTCCTCATCATCCGCAGCGAACTCGGATCGGGCGGTTCACGCTACGCGGAAATCTCTCGTCATGGTTTGGGAAAAGATTAGAGCGAATTTCATTTGCAGAGATAATAGCAGTTTGCAGTTGAGTATGGCCTTGGCGTCACCAGCGCCTTGGCGTGAACATCTATCTCACGCCAAGGCGCAAAGGCCGCAAAGGAAGACCGCGAATGTCGCCAGGCGTCAAACGCTTTTGCGACCTTTGCGTTTAAATCTTTCGTATATCCAACCTTATGCGCAGAAGCCCTGGCTGCATAGCCCGGAGCAGCATTGCGCGCTGCTCGTACACTGCACACCCGGCGCGAGACCTTCACAGCAGCTACCCTGATAACAAATCGAACCGGGGCAGCATGGAGCAGCCTCACAATTTTGGCCGATCCCGGCGCAACTCCCCTGTGCCCACGCCGTGGGCGCGGTGATAGAGATGATGGCGGGCAGGAGCAAAGCCGCGACGCTCATGTGACGCATCATTTGACGCCGCGACGTGCGCGCCGCTCCATTGGGTCTCATGACGCGCTCTTCAAGCAGGTGTATTCTTTGCAGTTGGCGTAGGGCCAACCACACCACGTCCTCGCTCAAGGGCGTCCCGCACTCGTCTTCCAACAACCGCGCTATTTCCTTTAAGTCGGTCTGGCCGTCGCAGTGCTTCCAGACCAGCGCGGATGTTGAATTGAGACAGTGGGCCTTGTCTCTTCCAAGATCATAGACCAGCACTTCATTCGGTAACTCACGGACGACGAGACCCTCTTTTCTGGCGCGCGGCAATGACGATTCGTGATTCAACATGATATATGCTTCTACGTTCTATTTCTCTTTACCAGCCTCCAGCCTCTAGTCCCTCGTCTCCAGACCTATGTCGGCAACTGTCGCGGGCGCGCGGGCGGCGGAGGCTGTTGCGGGCCTTGATCTTGAGACGGACGTTTCTCACCCGTCTCCGCGAAGACTTCCTTGATCATGCCGACGCTCGACAACATGGTGGAGGTCTCGACCGGCATGAAGATGACTTTAGAGTTGGTGCCGCGCGTCATGTCGCGCAGCGATTCTATGTAGCGCGCGGTGATGAGATATTGAGCGGGATTGCCGTGGCCCTCCATCGCCTGAGCGATGCGCGCGATGGCTTCGGATTCGGCGGCGGCGTTGCGCAGGCGAGCCTGTGCCGCTCCGTCTGCCGCGAGGATGGCTGACTCCTTCTCGCCCTCCGCGCGTGTGATGGCGGCCTGCTTTTCACCTTCGGCGCGCGTGATGGCCGCTTGCCGGTCGCCCTCTGCTTGTAGGACCAGCGCGCGCCGGGTCCGCTCCGCTGTCATCTGCTTCTCCATAGTAATCCGCACGTCCTCCGGCGGGTTGATGTTCTTGACATCCACGCGCGTCACCTTGACGCCCCACTTGTCCGTCGCTTCGTCGAGGATGATGCGGAGCTTGGCGTTAATCTGGTCGCGCTGAGAGAGCGTGTGGTCCAGGTCCATGTCGCCCATCACGGCGCGCATGCCCGTGATCGTCAACTGGACGATACCGCCGAGCAGGTCCGCCACTTCGTAGACGGCCTTAACGGGGTCCGTAATCTGCCAGTAGACGACGGAATCAACGTGGATGGTCACGTTGTCGCGCGTGATGACGGGCTGCGGCGGCAAATCTATAAACTGCTCGCGGAGGTCTATCGAAGTCAGACCGGGGCGCACGTTGGTCCAATAAACGCCGCGCGGTCGGTCCAGGAATGGCACGATGACGTTGAGGCCGCTGGCCGCGATGCGGTTGAAGGCCCCCAAACGCTCTATTAACATGACGGTCGCCTGCGGCACAATCTTAATCGTCTTCGCCGCGACGATCAGCAAAGCGATGCCTAGGAACATGAATAAGACCAACGCTACAACTGGGCCCATACGCGCCTCCTCATTAAGTCAAGAGTCAAGAATCCAGAGTCATGAGTCAAAAGACGTTTTGAAGTTTAGAGTATAGGGTTTAAGTCAAAGCGCACTGCTCAGCTTAAAGGCAATTGCTTTTGACTCCTGACTCCAGACTCTGGACTCAAGACTCTTGACTCCAGACTGTTTCGTGAACTATAGCGGATGATGGCCCACTTGCGAAAGAGCGTCGGGCGGTGGTTGCCAGCCGCCGAGCGATTTTTCGATGATGAGTGCGGCGGCGAGCACGGATTCTTCCGCGAAGGGACGGCCCACCACCTGCACGCCGACCGGCAATCCCTCGCGCGAGCGCCCCGCAGGTACGCAGACCGCAGGCAGGCCGTAAACATTGAAAGTCTGCGAATAACCGAAAGCACGAAAGACGCTCATAGACTGCCCCCCTATCTCTAACCTGCGCGCGTCATGCTCGAAGGCGTGCGTCGCTCCCACAGGGGCGATGATGAGAGGCGTCGTATCCATCCATCGGACCAGCGCGGCGCGCAGTCTGTCTCGCTCCACCCACGCGGTAATGAACTCGTCTTGCGTGGGCGCAGGACCGTCGCCCGCTGCTTTGAAGATGGCGCGCACCATTGGCCCACCAGACGCCTCGCGCCCGGCGTAATTCTCGCGCAGATGAAGCAGCGCGGCGCGCGAGAAAAGACTGGACCATAAATCCGGCCCGCGTTCCACGCCCGGCGGTCTGCGCTCTTCAATAATAAGCCCTGCATCTTCGAGCGCGCGTGCCGCACTCTCAACCGCCAGCCGCGTCTCTTCCGTGACGGGCGAGACTCCATCATCCGCATACCATGCCGCGCGCCAGCCGCGCAGGTTCATCCAAGGCTCGCTCTGCAAATTCTCCGGCGATGCGTTGACGAGTTCGCCTTGTGCGTCCAGGGGCATTGTGAGCACGCGAAAGAGCGTTGCGAGGTCCGCGACGCGGCGGGCCATTGGGCCAATAACCGCGCCGAGCGAAAATGGACCAATCGCGGGGGGGCACTGACCCTCGCCCGGCACGCTTCCCGTAGTCGGCTTCAACCCCGAGATGCCGCAGAAGTGCGCGGGCACGCGAACAGAGCCGGAGAGATCGCTGCCCAATCCCGCGAGGGAGAGTCCGGCGGCGATGCTCGCGGCCTCGCCACCGCTTGAGCCGCCGGGCGTCAGGCGCGGGTCGTGCGGATTGTTCGTGCGCCCGAAGACCGGATTCGACGCATCATAAGCCATCGCCATCTCGGAGACGTTGGTCTTGCCGATGATAATCGCGCCAGCGGCCTTGAGACGCGCCACCGCCGTCGCATCCGCGCACGGCACGTAATCGGCACGCATCAAGGATCCGCTCGTTGTGCGTAAGCCCTTCGTCTCAATAGTGTCTTTGATGGTCAGGGGAATCCCGTGCAGTTGGCCCAAGCCCTGCCCGCGCGCGAGCGCTTCATCCGCGTGCCGCGCGCGCTCCAAAGCATCCGGCGCGAGCGTGACGATGGCGTTGAGTTGCGGGTTGAGACGTGCTATCCGCTCAAGATGCGCCGACATCACTTCGCGCGCGGAAAACTGCCGCGCGCGTATCGCTCGCGCGATGCCTTCGAGCGGCATGTGCAGCAACGTGGTCAGGAGGTCTTCCATATCCTTCAAGGGGGATGGGGGATAGGGGTTAGGGGTTAGGGGTTGGGGGTTAAGATGAAATTGAATGTTATAACAAAGTGAATGGTCATTCCCCACCCTCTAACCCCTATCCCCCATCCTCCAACCCCTTATTCTCATTTTTCCGGGCCAGTAATTCGATAAATTTTTTCGCGGCGACGCCGAGATGGCGGTCGCTTCTGTGGATGATGCCGACGGTGCGCGTCCATTCTGGACCGGCGAGGGCGACGACCGCGAGTTGCCCGCTACGCTGCTCGTCAAGCACGCTCGGACGCGGGACGATGGCGATGCCGAAGCCGACTTCCACCGCGCGCTTGATGGTCTCTATATTATCGAACTCGGCGACGCGCTTGACCGTCACGCCATAGGATTTGAGAATCCGGTCGGTCGCGCGCCGCGTCGGGATGTCGCGCTCGAAGAGTACGAAGTCCTGCCCGCCCAGTTCCAACGCCTTCACTTTCCTGCGCGTCGCCAGGGGATGCGACGGCGGGCAAATGAGGACGAGGCGATCACCCGGCAAGGGGACGACCGTGAGACCGCGCCGCTTCTCAGGATAGGCGACGACGCCGAATTCCACCGCGCCGCTCAGGACATCGCGCACGATGCGCGTCGTGCGGCTGTATTCCAGATCAATTTTAGCGGAAGGATAGAGCGCCATAAAGCGCCGCACGGCGGGCGGCAGTTCGTGCAGGCCGATGCTATAAACGGTGGCGACGCGAACGGTCCCGCTGACGGTGTCCGTCAGGGCGCGGAGGCGTTCCTGCAAGAGCGCGTAGGCCGCCAGGACGTTGCGGCTCTCCTCGTAGAGCGTCTCTCCGGCGCTGGTCAAACGTATCTCACGACGCCCGCGCACGCGTTCCAACAATCTACGCTTGAACTTTTCTTCAAGCCCGCGCACCTGCTGGCTGACCGCCGACTGCGTCACGAAATTCCGCTCCGCCGCCTGCGAGAAACTCCCTGCCTCGACGAGATCACAAAATATTTTGAGCGTCTCAATTTGCATAAGAAGAGTCAGGAGTCTCGGAGTCAGGAATCAGACGGTTTGAAGTTTAAGGTCTGAGATTTAAGTTTCAAGCCAACTGTGCAAGTTAAGGTCAACTGCTTGTGACTCATGACTCCGAGACTCCTGACTGCTTTTGAATTATAAGATTAATTTAAAATTGTTCGCAAGATTTTTCATTTTACCTAATGGGTTCCGACCGTTATCATATGCTTGAAAGAAGATAGCGCCGACGGGCATCTTTGGCAGCAGGAGCGGCGCGAGGAATAGAGCCATGACGATTTATCAACCTGAGATGACTTTGCGCGAGGCGCGGGTTCAATATTTCGCGGAGAACGATTTCGGCGCTGACGGGGGCTATGGCGATAGATGGGTCAAGATTAAATTTGGTCCAGTACCGATTTTCTTCCCGAACATCCCTTCGCGCGCCAGCGCCGTCAGATACCATGACCTGCATCACATCTTGACGGAGTATCCGACGACGCTGGAAGGCGAAGCGGAGATTGCGGCGTGGGAAGTTGCGACTGGCGACCTGCCCAACTTCGTGGGGTGGTTTCTGGATTTGGGCGGCCTCTCTTACGGTCTCCTGCTCTACCCGCGCAGCATGTGGCGCGCATTCCTGCGCGGGCGCAGAAGCCGGAGTCTCTATCCGGTGGCTTTCACGGAAGAGTTGCTATCAAGGAAGGTGGGAGAAGTGCGCGAGGCTTTAAAATTGGACCAGGATTCGTCTCCCGCGAGGATGTCTGAGCGATTGGCATTCTTGAAATGGAGCCTCTTGAGTGGCGCTGTCAGCTTGAGCGTCGGCGCGTTGTTTTGGACGCCGATGACACTGTTGGGGCTGTTCAGCCTGGTGGCGGGTGAGAGATGGGCCGTCGGGCATGAGGAGGGCAGGAAGTGAGCGCGTCTCGTTTGCTTTTCCGGCGCTTCAACATATAATTTCGGGTGTTCGATGCATCAACAAATCAATCCCGCCACGGATAGGACGGTCTGCAAGAGGACGGCTACCTCCCGGCGAAGGAGTGTTTTCTAACGATGGCGATTCGTTTAAGCAGAACCTTTGTGCTGCGCAAGCTGCACCAGTTGTCCGGCATCGTGCCGCTCGGCATCTTTTTGCTGGAACATTTTTACACCAACTCCAAAGCCCTCACAGGCCCCGCCGACTTTAACAACGCGGTCAAGGACCTGCAATCTATTCCCTACATCATCTTCGTGGAGGTCGGCGGCATCTTCATCCCGCTCATCTATCACGCGGTCTACGGGATAGTCATTACGCTGGAGGCGCGGCCCAATAATCTGCATTACCCGTACCCGCGCAACTGGTTCTATACGATTCAACGCATCACGGGAGTGATACTCTTCTTCTTCATTCTCTTTCATGTGCTCAACTTCAGGTTCGGCCTAGTCCCAGGACTCAACACGGAGTCCGTGGCTACTCATTCAAACAAGGCTTTCGATATTGTGGCGCGAGAGTTTCATATCATCCCTATCTTTCTGGTGTACATCGTCGGCATCACGGCGACCGTCTGGCACTTGGCGAACGGCATCTGGCTCTTTCTGGTTGACTGGGGCATCACCATCGGCGCGCGCGCTCAACGCCTGACGGGTTACGCCTGCATCGCCTTCGGCGCGTTGCTGCTGCTGGTCGGCCTCAACGCGGCCATCGCTTTCATTCGTCCGGGAGGATTGCTGGGAGGTATTCTCTAAAACATCATGGCAACTACTAGCAGCAACGGTATCAAGATTGCGATAGTCGGCGGCGGACTGGCGGGACTGGCGGCGGCGATGAAAATCG
Source organism: Pyrinomonadaceae bacterium (assembly GCA_036009045.1). Classification (GTDB taxonomy): domain Bacteria; phylum Acidobacteriota; class Blastocatellia; order Pyrinomonadales; family Pyrinomonadaceae; genus DASYML01. Next base: position 4,925 of record DASYML010000187.1, on the reverse strand, counting down.
CAGAGAGCGGACACTCCGTGGACCTTTTTTCGGTCGTGCCGGTCAAGCGCTCGCACTCCGTCTGCGCGCAGGGCGGCATCAACGGCGCGGTCAATACCAAGGGCGAGGGCGATTCGACCGCCGAACACTTCGACGACACTGTTTACGGCGGGGATTTTCTAGCCAACCAGCCGCCCGCCAAGGCTATGTGCGAGATGGCCCCCGCGATTATCTATCTCTTCGACCGCATGGGCGTGCCCTTCTCGCGGACGAAGGAAGGCTTGCTTGATTTCCGTCGCTTCGGCGGGACGAAGCATCACCGGACGGCCTTCGCGGGCGCTTCGACCGGACAGCAATTGCTCTACGCGCTGGACGAGCAAGTGCGACGGCGCGAAGCCGAAGGCAAAGTCAAGAAGTACGAAGGCTGGGAGATGATGTCTCTCATCATGGACGATCATCAAGTGTGTCGCGGCCTCGTGGCGATGAACCTTCAGACGCTCGAACTCAAAGCCTTCAAGGCAGACGCGGTGATTATGGCGACGGGCGGACCCGGCCTCATCTTCGGTAAGTCTACGAACTCAATGGTCTGCACGGGGAGCGCCGTCTCCGCCTGCTACCAGCAGGGCGCGAAGTATGCCAACGGCGAATTTATACAGGTCCACCCGACCTCCATTCCCGGCGAAGACAAGCTGCGACTGATGTCCGAATCCGCGCGCGGCGAAGGCGGTCGCGTCTGGGTCCCGCGCGCTCAGAACGACACGCGGCCTCCCTCTTCGATTCCTGAGAAGGAGCGCCTTTACTTTCTTGAAGAGAAGTATCCCGCATACGGCAACCTCGTCCCGCGCGATATTGCGACGCGCGAGATTTTTCAGGTCTGTCTCGACGGGATGGGCATCAGCGGCGAGAATCAGGTTTATCTGGACCTCACACACATTCCAGCGGAGACTCTGGACCGCAAGCTCGGCGCGATTCTGGAAATTTACGAGATGTTCGTCGGCGACGACCCGCGTCATGTGCCGATGCGAATTTTTCCGGGCGTACATTATTCTATGGGCGGCCTGTGGGTGGACTACGACCAACGCACGAACATTCCGGGTCTGCTCGCGGCGGGAGAATGCGATTACTCTATTCACGGCGCGAATCGTCTCGGCGCGAACTCGCTCGTCAGTTGCGTCTACGGCGGATTCGTCGCGGCCCCGGCCGCCATCGAGTACGCGAAGAACGTCGAGCGCAACGGCTCTGACGGCTCTAACATTTACGAGCAGGAGTTGAAACGCCAGGAAGAGATTAACGAGCGGCTCAAGACACAGAGCGGGACCGAGAACCAGTATGTCCTGCATGAAGAGATGGGCAAGTGGATGACGGACAACGTGACGGTCGTGCGTTATAACGAACGCCTCAAGGAGACGGACGCGAAGCTGCTCGAATTAATGGACCGCTATCAGCATATCTCCATCAACGACTCGAACCTGTGGGCAACGATGGCGCTGCCGCACGCGCGCCACTTGAAGAACATGCTCGAACTGGCGCGCGTCATCACGCTCGGCGCTCTGAATCGCAACGAATCGCGCGGCGCGCACTACAAGCCTGACTTTCCGAAGCGCGACGACGAGAATTTTCTCAAGACCACCATCGCCGAATATTCCGGCGAGGGGCCTGTCATCTCCTACGAACCCGTTGACATCTCCCTCATCAAACCGCGCGTCCGCGATTACAGCCACAATAAGCAGGAGACAGCGACGGCCTCCACGGCGGCGAGCGCGGCTGCTTCCGGCCTCCCCACCAAAGACGGCGCGCAGCAAGTGCCGGAGCAGGGCTGGGATGCCAGGCCCAAAGATTTAACCGGACCAGCCGTCTGGGACCAGAACAAAGAGCAGGTCCGCGACGTGAATCACGGAGAGGCACAGACGCGCCGCGAACAGGGCAAGGACCTCAAGGACGCGGGAGGAAAATCGGACAAGCTCTGAGCGAACAATCGCACGGACAGATTCAGAGTTGATTTCTCTCTAACTGATATATGTCAACGCAACGCGATACATACCTGGCTCCCGAAGAGTATCTCGCCATCGAACGCAAGGCCGAGTACAAGAGCGAGTACATGGACGGCATCGTGTACGACATGTCGGGCGCGAGCCTGCGACATAATACGATTGTCGCCAACGTGATTGGCGCACTGGGCCAACAATTAAGAGAACGGCCCGGTCTCGTGTTGGCGAGCCACATCAAGGTGTTAATGCCGGACTCTCGGAAGTTTTTCTATCCAGATGTGTCCGTGCTGTGCGGCGAGCCGCAGTTTCATGATGACCGCGAGGACATCATTCTCAACCCGACCTTGATTGTCGAAGTTCTTTCAGAGAGCACGGCGGCGTTCGACAGGGGCGAAAAGTTTCGTGCTTACCAGCAATTGGTTTCCTTGCAGGAGTACATACTCATCTCGCAGGACGAGAGCGCCATCGAGCAATACGTCAGGCAAACACAGGAGAGTTGGACCTATACGACGGCATTAGGGATGGACAGCACACTGAATCTGCCGTCAATCGAATGCACGCTTTCACTTCAAGCAGTTTACGATAAAACAGGCTGAGACCTATGAGCACACACGCACAAGATACAGGCGCGGGGCAGGCGCGACGTATACCGTCGAAGACCGTTCAAATACGCATCAGGCGGCGGGAGAACCCGGACGCGCCGCAATACTGGGAAGAGTTTGAGATTCCCTATCGTCCGAACCTCAACATCATTTCGTGTCTCATGGAGATTCAAAAGAATCCCGTCACGAAAGAGGGCAAGAAGACAACTCCGCCCGTCTGGAACATGAACTGTCTGGAACAGGTCTGCGGCATCTGCACGATGATCATCAACGGGCGCGTGCGTCAATCATGCTCTGCATTAGTGGACCAGTTGGACCAGCCCATCACACTGGAACCGATGTCTAAGTTTCCCAACGTGCGCGATCTGATAGTTGACCGCCAGCCGATGTTCGATCATCTCAAGCGCGTCAACGCCTGGATAGAGATTGACGGTTCATACGACCTCGGCCCAGGCCCGAAGATGGACCAGGAAACCGTCGCGGAGCGTTATGCCTATTCGCGCTGCATGACGTGCGGCTGTTGCCTCGAAGCCTGCCCGCAATACGAGGGCGACCAGTATATTGGACCACAGGCCATCGCGCAGGTCCGTCTCTTCAACATGCATCCTTCGGGGGAGATGACGCGCGATGCGAGATTGGAAGCCATCATGGGCGATGACGGCATCACCAACTGTGGCAACGCACAGAACTGCGTGCAGGTCTGCCCGATGTCCCTGCCCCTCACCAAAGCCATCTATGAAGAGAACCGCGAGACGATCATCTACGGTCTCTTTGGCTGGCTCAAGAAGTAAAAGGCAAACTAAAGAAGGCAAAAGGTCGGCGGCAACCGCTTTTAAATAAAAGCTGGCTTCGGTAGTGGTTCAATTTAATCTTGAGCGAATGTGACAATGAGATTCACCACCGCAGACACAGAGCGCACAGAGGACTCACAGAGAAGAAGATGCAAGCCTCTGTGCTGACTCTGCGTCCTCTGTGTCTGCGGTGGTGAACGCTTCTTTTATCCTCTCTCAACCCAAATTGAACCACTACTCTGGCTTCCCCTGCCTTTGACCTTTTTACTTTCGCCTTTCTTGCTTTTTACTTTTTTCTTGCCATCGGCGTTCAATCTGTATAAACTCAGTTAAAGGCGGGTCAAGTCCCAGCCCGCCCGGCATTCCAACTCTTCCCGCAGTAACAGAACAAGCCTCCAGGAGTTTCAAACATCAGATGAAGGAAAACGACTCTGTCTACGCAGAGGTGCGATTGGACAATCTGGCGGACGCGCAAAGAGAAATAGAGCGGCTCAAAGGCAGCTTTCTGGACACGCTCGTGCGCGACATACGCCTGCCGCTGACGAGCGTGCTCGGGCTGCTTGAGCTTTTCGAGAGCAAGTTGCAGGCGCGCGAGCCTTTCGACATGGAAGACAGGCAGTTGCTGAATTCCGCGATTGAAAGCGGCGACCGCATACGTCGTCTGCTGGACGATCACATGGAAATCGCGCAACAGCCGGAGCGCCCGCTGGGTCTTCAACAGGAGACGGTCGGGGCCGAGGGGTTGCTTGAAGAAGTGACGGAACCTTTGCGAGCCGAAGCGGCCCTGCGCGGCGTCGAATTGAATGTGCGCGTCACTCCGCAGACGCTCAAGATGCATGTTGATGTAAGGCAGACGCGACGCGCGCTCTGTCATCTCTTGAAGGCTGCGCTGGCCGCGACGCCCGATGGCGGGCAGGTCAAGATAGAAGCTCAGGCCATCATGGGCACGCGCATGGGCGATGACGGGCGACGCTTCGTCGTGATTAACGTGATTGATTCCGGCGGAGGGATTCCGGCGGAGGAGATTCCCTTCATCTTCGACGCCTTCTGGCAGGCATCCAACGCACACGCGAGCGCGCGTGCGCGCGGAGTTGGTCTCGCTATCGCCAAGCGCATCGCCGCTTCCCACGGCGGCAATGTCTCCGTGCGCAGCAAACTCGGCGTGGGCACGGTCTATACCATCGTCCTCCCCACCGCGCTCGCACAAGAGTCCGCCGACACGCATCGCATACTCATCGTGGAAGACGCGCCGGAGTTACTGTTGCTGCTACGCAAACTGGTCGAGCGGATGGGTTATGTAGTGGAGACGGCTTCGGGCGCGCACGCGGCGCTGGACGTGCTGGCTTCAAAAGATGTGGACCTCGTCCTGACGGACTGGGCCATGCCCTTGATGAACGGCGGCGAACTAATCTCGGCGTTCAAGCGTGATGAGAGGCTCAAACACATTCCGACCATCGTCCTCACGGGCCACGACACGGACACCGAACGCAGCGACGCCCTCGCCGCAGGCTGCGACCGCTTCCTCGTCAAACCCGTCAAGCGCGACGAACTCCAACGCGTCATCA
>DASYML010000186.1:0-23131 GCA_036009045.1 Pyrinomonadaceae bacterium | reverse complement strand
GTTGCTCAGGGTTGCGCATGAGCCAGTAATGTTTGAAATACCAATCGTCGTTGAGCTTTGACTGGTCTACCCAGACGCTCACGAAATGGGGCTGGACCTTTTCGCTCAGACTCTTGAAGGCTGGGTCATCCGAGAGCCTGTCCTTCTGCGCCTTGCCGTTGATATTCGCCAGTGCGCGCAGCAACAAACGCTCGCTCGTCGCCAACACGAAACGCCCGCGCAGGGTGGCAAAGGCGAGTTGCTGTTTTTGTCTTCCACGATCCGCCTCCACATCCATGCTGTAATAGCTCGTGCCGTCGGGCAATTCCCTCTCCTCAAACTGGCTCTGGCTCTCGACAAATTTCGTCGCGGCGAGTTTCTCTTCGCTGAGCGGCGCGATGAATAAAAGGTCCAGCCGCCCTATGTCGTAGACGGCTATCGCGGCCCTGTTCTCAGTGGCCCCCGTCAGAGCCTCCGCGTCGAGCATGAAGCCGAGCGCGTCGTTGAATTCTCCCCAACGCTCGCTCAACTTCAACCAGAGATGGCTCTTCTCAAGCTGTTGAAAGTTGGTGCTGCCGAGATACTGCTCTTTGAGCGCGGAGTCGTTCCACTGTTTGACCAGCGTGGGCAAGTCCTTGAACTGCGCGTAAACCAGAGGCCCGCGCGGGAAATCCTCCGCCAGCGCGAAGGGGCCTGTCGGCTGGCGCGCGGACTTAGCGTAGACGATGAGTCCCGCGCATACGACGAGCATGATGGCGATCAGTTTAAGGAGGCGTGGCCGCGATTTTTTTTGATGGGCTTTGAACTTGAACATGGCTCGGTTTACTCTTCGACGAAATTCGCGCTTCATAAATCGGTTCAGACAAATCTCTTTTCCTGCTCGTTCCAGATTAGCTGTTTTGTATGACTGCCGAGCGGCTTGAGTTTTTCGGACGGCCTCGCGGTCCAATTTTTGTGCGCCGCGTGCCAGCCCCCGTCCGTCTCCAGCCAGTAGGTGTAGGCGGGCGCGGCCCCTTTGTATTTGATGACCTCATCCGTCGTCTCAAGATTTAAACGCGGGGCTGGACCCGCCGCTTCGCGCGCGAAAGCGAAACGGGTCAAGCTGCGCTGCCTGACCTCGCTCCAATCCGGCGCGTGATATTCGCTGAGCGGTTTGATGGACTCTTCTTCAAAGACCGCGATCTCTTTGAGCGAGCCGTTTATCAATTTCAAGAGCCGCGCCTGTCGCACGTAGGAAGAGGCATCGCCGTTGCTTTCGTGGACCAGTATTTCGTGCGTCCCCCACTCAATCGCCTGTGGCAGTTCGATCCAATCCCTGTACGGGTATTCCTCGAAACGCAGCCACGCGCCGAGCGCTGCGATTAGTTTCCAGCCGCAAGACTCTCTCTTTAAAATCAACGCGACGGGGTGATCGAACCTGACGAACGTGAGCAGGGCTTCGTCCTCCGTGGACTCATCAAGGTTGATGTATTCCAGATTCGCACGGTCCGCGCGCTCAGGATATTCCAGGTCTCTTTCATAATCGTAATAGATGGAAGAGACGCCCGGACGCAGGAATAAACGCCTGAACACTTCGCGCCTGACGCTCACCTCATCGCTCTTGAGCGCAGAGAGTAAGTCCTCCGGTCGCGCAAAGTAGTCCGAGGCAGCACAGCGTTCATCTAATGATGCTCCGGGGCTTTTCTGGTCCAGTCTGGATGAAGCGAACAGCCCTGCAATGAAGCTGTAGATAAACGCTATCAGCAATCCGATCACGAAGCAGACGGCGAATGACGCCGCTCTTGATTTCCAACGCCGCATCGCGGGCCTCCCTCATCTTTATCTCTGCGCGACCAAATTCTGGTCCACAGTAAATCCCTTGTCCTTCGCACCGGCCTGCGCTCGCTGCAAGGCCAGCAAGTGTTCCAGACGCTGCGCCGCAGCCTTCTTCAACGCGCCCGATGGAAGAAGCGCGAGACGGCCCCGCGCCAGTTTGAGCGCGCGGTCCAGGTCCCCCGTCTGCTCCGCCGCCTCCGAGAGCAGCCCAAGCAAACTCAAACGCGTCTGCGCCCGTCGCTCTGCTGCACGAGCATCCAACGTCAGATAAGCTTGCCTCTCATCACGCACGGGCTTCGCCGCACCGCCCGCGACCTGTGTTGTCATCACGGCCTTATCATCCTTGACGCTCTCTTCATCTTTATCATCTTCATCGTCTTTAACAGTCTCTTCGGCCCCTTTAACCGTCTCGTCTTTATTCGTGCTCTCATCATTCTCCGCGCTCTCATCCTGCTTGACGGGCTGCTCATTCTCATTGACATCTTCGGGCTTCAAAGCAGGCTCGCGTTCCGCAAGATTTAAGGCTGCGCGCGGTTGGCCCAGCGCCAGATAGAGACGCACGAGTTGCGGCAGCGGTCCATCTTCATTGAAAGCGAAAGCCTGCGCGGCCTGCGCGTCCTGGCTTGAGATGAGCGCCTTGACGAAGCCGTTGAAGGCCGCATCATCATGCCCGCTCCGCTTTAAGAGCAGCGCGTGAAAATATTCCAGTTCCGGGTTCGGGTTTTCGGTCTCGATGGCGCTCAAGCTGTTGAGCGCATCTTCAGCGCGCCCGCCCTGTGAGAGCTTGACGGCTTCGAGCGCAACTGTCATTTCCTGGTCCAACACGTTGGCGGCTCGCACCTTCTCGCGCAGAGAGGTCCAGAGTTCCGGCCTCTCTCCCGCAATCTCCGGCGCGAGCCACACTGCCTGCCAGCGCAGATGTCTCGTCGCGTTCCGGTCCGAGATAATGCTCGCGAGATGAGCGACCGCCTCATCATCTTTCCCGTCGGCAGAAAGGAGGCGTGCCAACTCTATGCGGTTCGCTTCGTCCTCCGGCGCGACGGCGAGCAGTTGCTGGCGGTAGCCTATCGCCGCATCAAACTGCGCGAACTCTCCCGCAGTCTCCGCCGCCAACCGCAAAGCTCCTGCACGGTTGATACCGTTGTGCGATTCGGGCAACCTGCCACGCGCATCCTCTTCCGCGTGCGCCTTGATTGAGGGCATGGAAGCGAGCAGCGCCAGAGCTTCCGGCCTCCTCTCTTCATCGCTGAGATTAACCATTGACTCCAACATCTTGAGACCGGACGCCGCATCGCCCCGCGCGAGCGCCGCCCGCGCGAGACCTGCGAAGTAAGACGGCTCGTATTGCTCAAGAGCAAGCGCGCGCTCGTACGCGGCTTCGAGCAGTTGCGAGGCTAACGCTTCCTGCCCTTCACTGCGGAGCATCGCCACGACATCGTTCAAACGCGCCGTATCCGGCGGCGAGATTTTAGTCGCATTCCCGCCTGCTTCGATGCCGACCAGATGCTTGAGACTATCAACAGCCTTTGCCGCCCCGCCCTCCCGCACATCCAGCCTGAGAGCGGCGAGCCGCAGCCAGACGGGGCGCGCATAGCGGCGCGAGAGTTCCGCTTCAATCGCGTTGATTAACCCGCGCGCCTCTTGCGTCTCGTGCCGCCCGACGAGGTAGGCCAGATATTCCTTTTGCCAGTCAAGACGCCTGGCCTTCGGCTCGTTGATTTTATAGCCCAATTCCTGGTCCAGCGTTTCCTCGCTCTCCGCCGCGTTCCATGACTTTTGTAATTGGTCCAGATGTTCAGAGTCGCTGTCATAACTGGTGAGGCCCGTGCTGTGTTCGACGAGCAACTCGTAGAATTGGCCCAACCCGTCCTGACCGATGAGAGATTCACGGATTAACATTTCCGGCAGGAGAGTATCGCCGGGCGCGACATCGCAAGCCCTGCGGAAGAGCGCCCCCCGCGCGGCTTCGTCCGCCGCGTTGAGCCTCTTATCTTTTTCCTCTTCATCCTGGTTCGAGCCGAACGAAGATGAGAGTGCGCGCAGGAGAGGCTTTAACTTTTCAAATTCACTGTTCGTCACCTGCACGTCGTATGAATTATCGTAGACGCTTACCTCCTTGAGATATTTTGCCAGCGAGGGGAACAGTCGCTCCCTCGCTTCTGCCGCCATGCCATGCCGGGCCAGCGTCCGCAGGTACAACCCGCAATCCGGCAGCGAAGGCCGCTCGCCCGCGATGATTCTGGTCCACCACTCTTCCGCCCTGCGTTTATCTCCGAGCATGAAATATGCGGAGCCGAGGCCCGCCATGCTCTGCCTGTCTTCAGGCTCGGATTCGAGCGCCAGCCGGAAATGCTCAAGCGCCCTCTGCGCCTCATGCTGGTCCAGATACCAGCGCGCCAGCGCAGACTGCTCGCGCACATCCTGCGGCCTGTTCTCAATCATCGCGGGCAAGAGCGCGCGTGATTTCAACTTTTGCTCCGCGCCGCCGGACAGGTAGAGCCACTGTCCGTACTTTTCGGCCAGATGAAACCAGTCATCGCCCACCAGTTGAACGGACGCATCCGGCTTCTGTTTGATGAGTTCGCCGATAGGGCTGTATTGCAAAGCATTGGCGAAGTAAGCCTCGTTGCGCGCGTCGAAATCGCCCAGCGCGAGGCTCGCCTCTGCGTTGCGCGCGGACTTCCATGAGAGCGGCAACGCAGCGTTATCAATCGCCCGGTGGGCCAACTCTTTCTCTCCGTTATGAAGTAAAAAGTTGACGAGTTGCAGGTGATACGCGGACGGGTGCTGCGCGTGTTGGAGCAGTTCGTTTCTGCCCTCTTCACCGTTCGCGTAGAGCGCCTGGAAGTAACGCTCCACGATGGGGTCAGCCTGTGCAACAGGGCTGGCGCCGGCCTGCCCGTAGTAATCACGCAAAGCCTGCAACTCCCTCGCGCTATCACCGACGAGCCGCGCGTTATCCGCCATCAGTTGCGTGTAATCGAAATCCTTTCGCGCCGTATCGCGCGCACGTTCATTTTCCAAAAGGTCCAAAACGCGTTTGTAATCTCCGCGCTCGGAGTAGAAGTTTGAGAGACGCCGCAAATATTCATGATGCAGAGACGCGTTGCCGTTGGCATACGCGCCATCTTTGCGCGCGAGCAGGATTTTTTCTTCGAGCGAGCCGAAGCCAGCGCGGCGGCTCAAGTTCTGCAACAACGCGAGCGTCCCGTACTTGTCATCAACCACTGCGCGCGGCGTAGACTCTTCGATATGTTTTTGCAGCCAGCGAAAGAGCGCGGAGAGTTCATCGCCGGTTCCCTTCGACGCGGCCACACCGCCCAACGCTTCCGGTATCGCGCCGTCGAGCACCTGAAGCAGAGAGCGCGCCTTACCAGCCTGCACGCTTTCCGCGCGCTCCGCATCCTGCATCAACCTCTCGCGCACATCCCAGAGCCGTCCCATTATCTGGTCCAGCCCTTCTTCATCGCGCACGGTCTGCACGTAACCCGTCAACTCGCTCGCCTGCAAATCTTGCTTGTATGGGTCCGCCGAAAAAGCGTTCCATGCCTGCCTGTAAGTCTCTATCGCTTTGGACCTCTCGCTTGAGCGCAGGCTGGCGGCCAACGCGAATTTGTCCAACGCCGTCCCCTGCGTCATCTCTTCGGCGGGCAATTTACGACGCGCGATCTCCGCTTCCTTCGTGCGCCCGGCTTTGAGCAACACTTCGATGGTTCGCTTCACATACTGCGGGTCGTCGTTTGACAACTCCGTGGCTTTGCCGAGCGCTTTGAGAGCGGCGTCGTAATCTTTGCCGCGCGTGTAGACGCCCGCGAGCGCGTCGTAGAGTTCGAGCATCTCAGGCTGATTATCAATCGCGGCGCGATAGTTTCGGGCGGCGCTTTGCAGATCGCCCCTCGTCTCGAAGATGCGGGCCAGCACGACGTTCCAGCGATAATTTTTGTAAGCCTGTTGTGAGATACGCTGGTAGTAAGCGAGGAGCGTTTCAGCGCCGCCGTAGCGTCTCGCATACGCGAGAGCCTGGTCCAATTTCTCTTCATCATCCGGGTCACGATTGATGATTTCGATGTACTGCTCTATCGCCGCGTTATAATCCTTAAGCTGCGTGAAAGCCTCTATCATCTGCTGGCGCAGGTCCGCGATCTGCATCCGCATCTCTTTAATATCTATATCCTGGCCCTTAATCGCGTCGAGCGTCGTGTGAAAGCTACTCTTGAGCGCCTCACGATTTCCCGTCCTGACGTAGATACCAGCCAGTTCGTGAAAGACCTCCGTGTTGAGATGATTCTCTTCATGCAAAGTTTTCAAGACGCGCTCGGCTGCCGCCGCCTGGCCCATCTCCAAGTCTTGCGCCGCCAACCTGCGCGCGAAGACGTAGTGATACTTCCCCTTGCCCCGTTCCATCCCCGCGCGCAAGGTGAGCAAAGAGTCCCGGCGTTGGCCCATGCGCCTGTAGAATCCCGCGACTTCGCTTAAGACGCCGTAGTTGGTCGGGAATTTTTGGACCAATTCATGGAGCGTCGCGGAGGCTGCGCCCCGCTGGCCCGAAGCGTTGTCAGCTTCGGCGAGTTGCAGGCGATAAGAGATGGCGAAGCGCGGAGACTGCGCGATTGTGATGAGCCGCTTGAGCGTCCGTTGGATTCCTTCCGCGTCTTTGGACTCTTTGAAGAGATTGAGCGCCTGGACCAAGAATCCCTGCGAATCGTGGCGCGCGACTTCCTGCTTGAGCAGAGCCGAAGCCGTCTTCCAATGCTCGACCTTCTTTAGCAAGCCTGCATAAGAGAGGACCAGTTCCGATGGATTCCGGCTGTGTTGTTTCTCAACGGCGAATGCATGGTCCAATTGCGCGGGGATGCCGGGTCGCCTGTAGAGCTTCGCCAGACGATTCTCCGCGCGGCTTTCATCCATCATCGCCCCGTATGAAATTTCGTCATCATCTTCAATCTCATCCGCCGCGAGGGCCTTGACGTATTCTGCGAGGGCTTCGCGCATCTGATGCCTGGCTTCGAGAATCGCGCCCGCCTGAAAAGCATAGAGCCTTTCGTCGCCCGCGCGCCCGCGCAAATCTTTGATAGTCCGCAGCGCATCCTCATACTGAAAATAATCCCAGTAGATGGTCGCCGTCTCCAGATAATTTTGCGCCTCGCCCGGACCAAGCGCGACGAGTTGTTCCCATTCCCCCTTCGCCTTCGCATAATCTCCAAGCTCCGCCTGTATCTCTCCGGCGCGCGTCCTGTACTCAGGCGAGGCCGGGAAGGCGTCCGCAAAATCGTGAGCAGCCGACGCGGACTCTTCCAGAAATCTGCGGTTATGTTGGCCCAGCGAACGCGTGAAGGCGATGAGACGTTCAGAGAATTCGGGCGTGTTCGGGTAGAGACGGTTTAGCTCCCTGTAAGCATCAATCGCCTCTTCGTAATTAGAGAGCCACACGGCTGCGTCCGCGCGAAAGAGTTTGTAAGGCAGGACCGCCAGTGACGAAAGCGACGCAGGTGATGAAGGTGATGAAGGTGATGAAAGTGATGAAAGTGATGAAAGCGACGAAGCGGCTGCTCCCTGAGCGTTCGCGTTGCAGACGGCGCGCGCCTGGTCCAATTTTCCGCGCAGTTCCCCGCTCTTCGCGAAGTGCTGTTGGAATTGGTCCCGTATCTCGCGCGACTCGAAATAATATTCGGCCATCAGCAGCCGCCACTGGTCCCACTGCTCATGCGCGCTGTAGAATTTGAGAAGCCCCTGCACGAAGCGCAGGTCATGCGGAAAGCGCCCGTGCGCGAGGCTATAGAAACCAAGATAAAGATTGGCGTCGAAGCTGGTGGCGTTGGCGGCGTAGTCCAAACTGACGAATTGTGATAGATAGCTTTCCGTCTCTTCATCATCCAAACTTTCCAGTAATGTGCGAGAGAAGCTGGCGAACTCCTGTTTGCGTTCGTGGTGCAGGAACCAGCGAGCCAGGCGGTCGCGCCAGAGCATCGTAGGAAATTGCTTGAGCGCATCCTGATACACGCGCAATTGTTCTTCGACGAGATTGGTCTGGTTGAGCCACTGCAACATCTGCTCGTAGAGCGCAGGCTCGTTCGGATATTTTTTTATCTCTGCGGAATAAAGGGCCAGAATCTCACCGGTCCTTTTATCCTTCGCCAGAGAAGAGACGTACCGCTCCAACACTGTCGGATAATCCACACTGCTCGCCTGATTGAGATAATGTCCGTGTCTCGTCTCATCTCTTTCTTTATTAGAGCTTGCGCCAGCCTCGCTTGAGCTTGACTTAAAACTTTCAGGCTGGCCCAGGTAGTCTTCATATTTTGAATCCGAATTGTAGGAGAAATTCGTCGTGTCAACGCTCTGGCGCGGAATCTCTATGCCGGGATTCGACGCGGCGCTGTAGGCGACGGGAGAGGGGCTGGCCTCCGCCGGTTCGGATGAAATATCGAGGACTTGATGACGCGCGGCGCGGCCTTCTTCGTGACCAGTCTGCTGCGGCGAGCTTTGCATCAACGATGCGCCTTCAAGGCGCTTCTTTCCCAGGTAATCCATGATGCGCTGATACGTCGCGCGTTCATCTTCAGACTTATCCGCAGCGATGTACGCGTCCGCGAGTCTCAAGGCGACATCGGCGTACTGCGGCGCGTCTGCGTATCTTTTTTCAAACTCCGCGAGCGTCTCGGCAGCGACTTCGGTCTCGCCCGTGGCCGTGTAGAGCCGGACCAGGTCCAGATACATCTGAGCCAATTCGGGCGAGGTCGGATACTCCTGCCTGTAAGCGTTGAAGAGACGATAGGCCGCCGCGCGATTGAAATGCTTGACGGCCAAATCCTCTTCATCGCGGAATTCGCCCGCCGGGTTCGTGTCGTTGAGCACCAGCGAGAGCACGCCTCCGAGCATCCCCGGATGCGGATCCGCGCTGGCGATGTCCTGGTAAAATTTCAGATCGCCTCTCGTCAAAGAGATGCGCTCGTCCTCCGCGTCGGACATCAACTCGAACAACTGGTAGAGCACCTTGGCGCGCAGTTCGCTTCCGGGCTTCATCCCGCCCTGCGTGTAAAGCGTGTAGAGAAAACGCGAGGCGGCGTCGCCATAACCGTGCGCGATGAGCAGCCGCGCGATGGTCGCCAGTTCTTCCGGCTTCCAACCGAGGCCGCGTGCCGCCCTCGCCTTTTCCAGTTGCACGAAGATGCCGGGGTCGCTCCGGTAGGCAGCCGCCGAATAATGGACCAGTTTCACCGCGACATCGAAATTCGCGGGGTCGCGCCGGAAAGCCTCGCGCAGTTCATAACCGTAGGCGCGAAAGCGGTCATGGCTCTTGAGAAATTCATAAAAGTTTTCCGATAGCTCATCCGGCCAGAAGGGATCGAAGGCTGCGACGTAGACCTGCTCCGCCTCCTTCGACTGGCCCAGACGGCTCAGGATGGAGACCTCCTTTTCGATGAGGTAATTTTTGCGTTCGGGGAAACGCTCTTTGTACTGCCTGAGCACCCTCAGCGCGTCCGTGTAGTTTTTCTCTGAGATAAGCTGGTCCAGATATGCTTCGATGATTTCAAAAGCGGTAGGGTCTTGCGCGATGATCTCTTCGTAAAAGCCTGGCGCGAGATATTTTTGCAGCCCGTGCGCGTGGGCCAACCCGATGAGCCTTTGCAGGACACCCGCGCGCTTCCGGTTGGGAGCGATTGACAGCAGCCGCTCAAGCGTCGCCGCCTCCATGACGAACTGTGCTCTTCTGTGAGCGAAGTCCGCCAGTTTTTCCAGCGCCTCCTCGCTCGACGGTTGAAGCTGGACGTAAGACTGTATCTCCTTGACAGCCTGCTCTTCGCGGCCAAGCTTTTCGTCAAGCTCTGAAAGCTTCAAGAGAACTCGTGGCTCGTCCGGGAATTTCTCCTGCACGTCCGCGAGACGATTGCGCGCCTCTGCCGTCGGGTATGGGACCAACGCCTGCGCGCCGAAAAACTCCGCACGCGTATACAGCGCGGCTTCGATGAGCGCAGTCTTTTCGTCCTGCGCCCGATTCGCGTTCGACGCCGCATCCGCGCCGGACCCGGCAGCCGATTGACGCAGAGTTAGCATGCCTGTCATCAAACACAGCGCCATGAAGGCCAGGACCAGTAATCGCGTGCCGGGCCAAACGGCACTTCTCGTCAATAGGAATCTCACGCCAGGGCGCAAAGGCGCGAAGAGAAGACCGCGCAGATACCTGGGCGCGTGTAATTCCTTCGCGTCCCTGCTTTGCGCCTTTGCGCCCTGGCGTGAGATTTTCCGTTTCATAATTCTGTTATTAAGAGCGGCCCACAACCTCTATCTGTACCTCTACGCTCGACTGGTTATGCGCGAAATCTTCAGCCGAGATGTAGAGCGTGTAACGACCCGCCGCGAGTCCTGCGGGGACGCGCAGCCTGCCCGTGTTGGCCTGTTCTTTACCGGACCAGAAAAGCTGCACGGGCTGCGCGCCGTACATTCTGGCGACGAGCCGCGCCGTATCGCTGTCAGCCGCGACGCGTATCTGTATGTCATCGCCCGCCCTCACCGTCTGCGCCCCCACGCTCGCCTTCAACCTCGGCGCGTGGCTGTCCACGACAAAGCTCTTCTCTTCCTGATAACCGTGGCCGTCCCTATCCGTCATTAAGAGACGGCAGCGATACGTCCCGTCAGGCATCCAGGAGGGAGCGAAAAAGCGTGCCTCCCAGACTTTCTCTTCGTTGAGAAATTTGAGCGGCAGAGTTTCACCAAAGGGAAACACGGCGAAGACGGACTTGATGGATTCATCCGTGTGGACGCGCAGGACAGGGTCGCCCGGCTGTATCAGTCGCGGGCGCAGGAGTGCGCGCGGCGCGGCGAGGAATGCCGTGTACGGCGTCACGAATTTATATTTCTCCGAGAGACGAATAATCTCCGAGATGTAATCCTCGCGCTCGCCATTGAGGTCCATCTCGTGAAGCAGCGCGTCCACCCTTGCGCGTGCCCAGACGCGCGGCAGGTGTTCGTGCGTCTCGTCGAACTCCGGCAGCATGACTTCGCGTGAAAGGTCGAGAGGCTCCGCCCCGTACTGGCCCAGCACGCTGATGTTTGCAGAGGGCGCGGGCTTTTTATAACGCCCGACGAAGGCGACGCTTGAGCCGTCAAAGCTGTTCGGGTGCGTGGCATAAATCTGGTAAAAATTCGGTCCCGCGTTCGAGGTCAAACGCAGTCCCTCTATGCTCTGGCTGCCGACCTGATCGAAGAAGATTTTCAACTGTGATGAGATGTCTTCCGTCTCGCGCGCCTGTGCGAAATAGCCGTGGCCCACCTTTGTGAGTTCTTCTAGCAAAGTGCGGTTGGCATCCGTGCCGAGCGCGAAGGCGAAGAATCTGGGGGACGGGCGGGCCGCGTCTTTGCTCTCCTTATCGAATTCCTGGACCAGTTGCTTGATATTTCCAGTGCCCAACGTCGGGTTAGCATCGGAGATAAGGACTATGCTGCGCTCGCCTGTGGGGAAGGTGTGGGCCAACTCAAGCGCCTTCGCCAAACCCTTGCGGAGGTCCGTGCCTCCGGCCAACGAACTGCCTTTGATGAAATCGAGCGCCTGTTCGACGTGCTCAGGCGTGGCGGCGAGGGGCGATGATGAAAGGGCGGCTGGCTCTTCGTTGAAGAGGACGAGATTAAATTGGTCCTGCTCGCTCAGGCTGTGCAGAAAATAGTCCGTCGCTTCGACCGCGCGCGTGAGCTTTTCGCCGTACATGGAAAGAGAGGTGTCGAGCAGGAGAACGACGTTTCGCGGCCCTGTGCTGCGGCGCGCGTTGTCATCGCCGTCGGGCTTGAGCCTTTGCTGGTTGAAGATGGCGCGCGCTTCAAAGTAGCCGTCAGGATTGCGGCTTGCGAGCGAGGGGTCGCGCAGGTCGTAAGCGGAAATCTGTTCGGGCGCGCGATAGGCTATCCATGAGAGCGTGCTTTCGGGGACGTTGATGCGGTAGTCGAATGAGAAGTCGTCCTTCAATTCTATATCGCGCGCATGCCAGTCCGCCTCGTATTCGTTCGGCTCCGCTTTAGTCGCTTGCAGCGCATAAGCGTTCGAGACGGGCGCGGGCGTCGAGATGGGATAGTCGCTCAAAATGTGTACGTGCAGGTTGAATTCTCCGACACGCGACGGGTCACCGAAAGACGCTTTGAGCGGAAAGGTGAAATGAGAAGAGAGGCCCTCGACGGGCAGCATCTCGGTGTATTCCAGTTCGACGCGCTTGGTCCCATACGCTGGAATCGGAAAGACTCTGGCGGAGAAGGCTGAGCGACCTTCGTGCTCATCATCTTGTTGCAGCAGGCCCGGATCAACCTTCGGTTGCTTGAGTTCGCCGTAGACGGCGTTGGCCCTTCGCTTCTCAAGCATGACGCCTGGGATGCGCGTGTCTCCATCCCAGATGGCGAAGTCCGAGATGGAAGCCAGCGGCGGCAGCGCGAAGAGATATTTGCCTTCGAGGACTTGCGAGACGTGATTATCAAAAATCTGTAGCACACGCACCCTCGCGTGCTGGTTGTCAATCAGGACATCCACATTCATCACCTGCAAAGAGAGGATGGCCGCGTCCGGCTGCTCCTTGATGGACGAAGGAATGAGCGCGCCCGACTGCGCCGCGCTTCGCACGGGAGGCAGGCACAGCGGCAGCATGAGCAGCAAGACGATGAATATCTGCGAGATGATTTTGACTGGACTCATATGCAAAATCTGAGTGATGAATTAGAAGATAAGCACCCGGACAGAACTGAATTAAGATGAGAGAGCGTGCTTGTCAGTACCGCCTGCGGTAGCGGGCGGGTTCTCCGCTTAGCAATGACCCGCCCGCTACCGCAGGCGGTACTGACACAGCATCCACCTGAACTTAAGAGAGACAGAGCGCACAGAGGACGCACAGAGTTATCTAATGATGTTCGACGCGCCCGCTCAACGGTCCTCTGCGCCTGCGGTGGTTTGATGCTCAACATGCTACGCCCTCTTCCGGACTCATGACTCTAGACTCCAGACTCTTGACTTTCCAGGTAGCTCTTCTCAATACGCGCGATGCCGCTCGTCGTGCCGAAGTAGATATGTTTGTCGTCGCCCGTCAGGCTCATGACGACGCGCGAGGGGAGTTCATCACGCAGGTGCGTCCACTTCTGCGAGCGCAGGTCGAAGACCCAGGCTCCGTCCAGTGTGCCGACGTAGAGGCGCTCGTCGTCGCTCCACATCGCGTTCGGATTGACGACCGCATTGCCGATTTCGGATGCGAAGCTGTGAACATCCCCGGCGGCTGTCAGTTCAAAAATGCCTCCGCCGTAAGTGCCTATGAAGAGACGAGACCCCGCGACGCGCAGGCACGTCACCCAGTTATGCGTGAGATTTGAATTGCTGTCTTTGAAGACGCGCACGACGCGACCGGACTCTATCAAAGCCAGCCCCGCGAGGGTCCCCGCGTAGACGCTGCGGCCCCGCGCGAGGACCGCATAGAGGCTGTTGCTCGGCAATCCCTGGACGGTCGTCAAGGCGCGCAGCTTGCCCTGCTCGCCGACGGAGAGTCCCTTGCTCGTCGCCAGCACAAGCGCCGTTCCCGCGTTGTGTACGAGAGAGCGCGCGTCTTTTCCTGTCTTCGCGTCTGCTCCGGTCGCGGCGCTTTCCTGGACCAGCGCGACGTGCATCACGGAGTTGCTCAACAAGCCATCGGCGGTGGTCAGGCGTCCGACGCGTTGCGACTCATCGAACCGCAGCAGCCCTGCGGAAGTGGCGGCGAGCATCGTCTTCGCCTCAGAATCTTCGAGCAGATAATTGATCTCACGCGCCGCGTCCGATTCCAGATGCGCGAGCCTTTTTCCGTCGGTCGAAAGAATGTCTATGCCGTTTCTGAAACTGCCAGCCCAGAGCCTGCCATCCGCATCGAAGGCCAGCGCGGAGATAAGATTGCTCGAAGGCAGGCGCTCATCCGTGGATGGTCCGAAGAGTTTGAACGAAAGCCTCGCGGATTTTTGGTCCTGCGAATTTTCTTCCGCGTGAACACGTCGAAGGCCATCGCTGCCGAGCAGCCAGAGGTCTCCGTCAATCACTTTGAGATGACAAGACGCGAGCGGCGCGGGTCTCTCCCAGGCGACGGGTTCGATTGGCGCGCGACGCGAAATTTCGACGCCTTGAGCCATCGCAAAAGTCTCTCCGTCATCAAGGCAGAACAGGATACGCCCGCCAAAGGAGACCATGCTTGAGAGCGTCGGCGCGGTCTGGAGCGATTGAAAAGGCTTCTGCGCGGTCTCACCCGTCTCCTCAAAAAGATTGGCCGCGCGGGCCACGGCCAGCCCGTAATCCGAGGCCACGAAGATGTTCTCTCCATCAGCGACAACTCCGACGATGCGATCCGAGAGGAGGCCGTCCGCGCTCTTGAAATGCAGCCAGCGTCCGGCCTCTTCAATCCACAATCCGTCGGCAAACGTCCCGGCGTACAGCCTTGGGCCATCTTTCGCCAAGCAGTTGACGGCGAGCAGCCGCTTTTTATCTGGACCAATTTTGAGTTCCCTGAATTGTTTGCCGTCAAACTCTATCAAGCCCCCCGCGATGGTGCCGATGAGCAACCGGCCCGCATCTTCGAGCAGGGCGGAGATGGCCTGCGGCGTGCGGTCGGGCCAGCGATAGCTTTCAAAATGTTCTCCGTCGAAGGCGACCAGACCGCGCGTGCGTGTGCCCATGTAGAGTTTTGCGCCGAAGGGGGCGAGAGCGGTGAGGTCGCTTTCGGGCAGGCCGTCGAGCACGCTGTAGCGGCGAGTGATATTTCCGTCGAGGGAATATTGGACCAATCCGCCATCCGTCGCGGCGTAGTATGAATCCCTGAAGCGCGCGAGCGCATTCGTGTTCCGAGTGCCCTGCCAGACCTGTATCTGCTCTCTGCGGGCCAGGGTGGGACGGACGCTCTTCTCGAAGGGGATGATGTCCTCCCGTTCGAGCCGCGCCCTTTCCCTGTCGAGTTGGGCCTGGGCCTCCCTTTTGATGCGCCACGCGCCGCCCGCCACGAATAACAGGACCAATCCCATGAGACACACCAGGAGCCTGCGCCTGCCTGAGAGAAAATCTTTTAAGTGGACCAGCAATCTTTGCATAACGGATGTCGCGGGAACTCTCGCCGGGAATCCAGACTGTGTTGCGGTTCGGGTTCCTGGCTGATGATTATTGACGGCGACAGGTGGAAGCGATACGTGCGGACAGACGTTGATTGGCCCAGCTAGTACTGCCGCGCTTTGCGGCTTATCAACCGAAGCCCGCGCGGGCTAGCACACGACCGGGACTGTGGATAGACACAGTCTGCTGTTTGAGAGGGATGATGGGAAGGTATGAAGGAAACGACGGGCGATAAAACTGTGGGGCGAGTCGCAAGCCGGAGTCGCGTGCCAGCGTGCTCCTCATCACTCTGGCGCGCGTGGTGGTCTCCGGCGAGACGGCCCGCCCCACATCCGTGTGCGCTCTCTCTCTTTACTCCGGTTGCCGAGCGCAGTCTCGAATCTCAAAAACTTCTTCGCCGCTTTGAACTTCGGCAGACGACGTTTGACGGATAACTTACAGGGTTGAAGATGAACAGAAGATAAATGCGAAGATAAATGCGCGGCTTACCTGAGAGACAGGGACATCCCCGGAGGGGATGAATATGATAGCCATGGGCAACGCCCACGGTTATTGGCCCAATAATAGCAGCCGACCCTGCAAGGGTCACACCTCAATGTTGAATGTGCGACCCTTGCAGGGTCGGAGCATGTTGGCGTGAGAGTACCGTGGGCGTCGCTGACGGCTATCGTATCTTGCCCTTTCATGGCCCAGATGGAGTTTCAGAAAATCTCTAGCGAATCCCGTTGACCGGCAAAGAGGCTGCGAAGGTGCTGCCGGTTTCATCCGAGCGGAGGAGTTCCAGGCGGCCATGATGGGCTTCGGCAATCCAGCGCGCGATAGAGAGGCCGAGGCCCGCGCCCGCGCCGTCTGTCGCTTCGCTGCGGGCGCGTGCCTTGTCCACACGATAGAAACGCTCGAAGATGTGCGGCCTCGCTTCAAGGGGAATGCCGACGCCCGTATCTGTCACGCTGATGGTGTAGAGCGAGTCGTGCTGGTCCAATTGGACGCGGACGACGCCGCCCGCAGGGGTGTACTTCATCGCGTTGTCGAGCAGGTTCAGAATCATCTGCCGCAACAAACCCTCGTCGCCTTGATATGTCGTTTCGGGAAAATCTGCGACCTCAATCAACAGGCCCTTGCGTGCGCCCAGGACGTTGGCGGCGCGCGCCGTCTCAAGCAATAAATGGTCCAGGTAAAAATGATTGTGATGGAGGGCGCGGCGTCCGGCGTCTGCGCGCGCGAGCGTGAACATATCCTCGACGATGCGCGTCAAACGACGCGCCTGTTCATCAATCACGCGCAGGGCTTCGCGATACTCATCCTCGCTGCGCTTCTGTGCTTCAAGCGTCACGTCCGTCGCCGTCCGCATGACAGAGAGCGGCGTGCGTAACTCATGCGAAGCGTCGGCCATGAATCGTCTCTGTTGTGCGAACGAATCGTCGAGCCGCGCCAGCAGGTCGTTGAAGGTGGCGGCGAGTTGGCCCAGTTCGTCGCGCGGATTGGCAATCGGCAATCGCTGCTCAAGATTCTCCGCGCTGATGCGACGCGCGCGCTCCGTCATCTGGACCACAGGCTGAAGGCTTCTGCGCGCGAGAAACCATCCGCCGAGTCCGGCCAGTGCGAGCGCCACGAGCACGGCGAAATAAAGGACCAATCGAATTCTCTTCAACTCTTCGGTGACGACGTTGAGCGGTTGGCTGACGATGATGAGATAAGTCTTGCCGTTGCGGTCTACGCGTATGCGCTGAAGGGCGATGATACGGCCCGCGTCATCTTCCGCCCGGTCGTCCGCGACATTGTAAAGATAAGCGCCGCTGGCGGGGATAAAATTCTGCGGCGGTAGGCTGACATGCACATCACCACGGGCTGGTTGCTCCGCGAGCAGTCTGCCTTCCGGGTCGAAGACGGCGGCGGCCTGGCGCGGCGCGATCAGTTCGTCGAGCGCGTTCGATAAAGCTCGCTCTTCACTCTCTCCCTCTCCAATCGCGCGCGCGATGAAGGTGCCCGTCGCTTCCACTGTCGCCAGCAATTCTTCGTTGAGGTGTGTGTAGAGGCTGCGCGCGAGCAGCGCATAGACTCCGATGCTGAAGGCCACCAGCACGAGGGCCAGCACGCCCACGTACCAGAGCGTCAGACGCGCGCGGACGGAATCAAGCATGCGAGTCTTCGTCCTCTGCTGTCAGCATGTAGCCCTCGCCGCGCCGCGTGCGGAGCAGTTTCAAAGCGAACCCGTCGTCTATCTTGCGCCGCAAACGCTGCACGTAAACCTCTATCAGGTTAGAGAAGACATCGAAGCTCTCGTCCCAGACATGCTCCGCGATGTCCGCGCGCTTGATGACCCTGTCCACATGGCGGATGAAATATTCGAGCAGCGCATATTCCTTGGCCGTCAGTTGAATCGCGCGCCCGTCGCGTTTGACGCGTTGCGCGCGCGTGTCAATTTCCAGGTCCGCGACCTTGATGGTCTCGGCGCGGACGGTCTCGCCGCGCCTGAGGAGTGCGCGCACGCGTGCCAGCAGTTCACGAAAGTCGAAGGGCTTGACGAGGTAATCGTCAGCGCCCGTATCGAGTCCCGCGACGCGGTCTTCAACGCCGTCCAGCGCCGTCAACATGATGACGGGCACAGCGGAGCCAGCGGCGCGCATTTCGCGGCACACCTCAAAGCCGTCCTTGCGCGGCAGCATGACATCCAGAATGACCAGGTCGTAATCGTTGATGCTCGCCTGGTAGATGGCCGTCTCGCCGTCTCCGGCCACATCCACCGCATACGCCTTTTCACGCAAGCCCTTGGCTAACATGCTCGCGGCGCTCGGCTCATCTTCGACCAGTAAGATACGCATACTCTATTCACCTCTGGCGCTGATGATTATATCTTAACAGCCGGGTGAAGCGACCGCGTCTCGCCTGAGATGACGATGCTGCTGCCGGATTTATGACGTAGGGTTTAACCGGATTAAGTCCGCACGCGTACAGACGTGGCGTGCTCTCAATTGTTATGTTGCGCTTGTCCCGCTGGTTGAGAATGAGACGACAGGCAGATTCCAGATGAGGGTTAGCAAACCCGAGAGCGTTACTGACCTCGCAACTCATCGCAGACCGGCCAGACAGACCAAGGGGGAAAAGGGAAAGAGCCTCGGCCAGTTCGAGGCTCTTTCATTGTCTTGTGCCAACGGGTGCCAGTTGAACACAAGAGAGTGTGTGCGCCAGCCCTCAAGCCTGATCGCGCGTCCCATTGTTCCCGCCCGCGTCCGGCAGGTAGAGTCCTCCGACCAGCACATCCAGACGTATGTCGTAGTGCTTAATCTTGGAGTTGAGGGTCGTCACCTTCATGCTGAGCAGTCGCGCCGCGCGCATCTGGTGTCCGCCCGTCTGCGCGAGCGCGTGCTGGATGAGCGCGATCTCGAAACGACGCACTTCCTCGTAGAAATCTATGCCCTCTTTGAAGTCCACGGTGGGGATGTTGTCCAGAGACTGCACTTCCATCAAGAGACTATGGACCAGCCGCTTTAAGGCCGTGGCCTTGCTGTAG
This sequence comes from Pyrinomonadaceae bacterium, assembly GCA_036009045.1. Lineage (GTDB taxonomy): Bacteria > Acidobacteriota > Blastocatellia > Pyrinomonadales > Pyrinomonadaceae > DASYML01. Next base: position 4,739 of record DASYML010000186.1, on the reverse strand, counting down.
AGATCAGCCTTCGGGTGTTCGTCTTGACCGTTGCCGTTGCCATTCGCGTGAACATTCAATTCCACGCTGGCAGCCACGTTGGCATCATCCGGCGAGTCCGTCTCTTCACCTTGTTCCCAGGTCGTTGTCGCTTTCATCTCATCTACCTCCTCGTGTTGTCTCTTGCCAGGGAGAACCGGCTGTACCTCTCTTGGACACACAGGGTTATACGCGGATTGATTAAGCCGCAGCAGGGTTATGTGACGAAAGGGTTAAGGCTTGTGATGGATTGGCCCGGCGCAGTGATAGATTCTGATCAAACTCTGCTCAGGGAAAGCTTTCCTGCATGTCCCGTAGGCTTTCGCCGTTTGAGAGAGCCTTGAGTTCATCGAGCAAAGCCGGAATGGGCTGGTCCAGATCGCCGTTCCGCTCGCGCAGGACATGTTCCCTGGCACGCCGCCATGATGCCAGGAAGCGTTCGCGGTCGAAGGGCTTCAAGAGGTAATCGAGCGAGTGGACCTCGAAGGCGCGGACGGCGTACTGGTCATAGGCTGTGACGAAGATGACGCGAGGCAGTCGTTTGGTCTTGATGAATTCGAGGACTTCAAAGCCGCCCATCTCCGGGGCCTGCACGTCCAGAAAGAGAATGTCTGGAGCGTGCGCGCGAATCGCACGGACGGCTTCCGGCCCGTTGACACACTCGCCGACGATGTCCACGGACGGGTCGTCCGAGAGCATCTCGCGGATCATGTCGCGCGCCAGCGGTTCGTCGTCTACGAGCAGCGCACGAATTTGGATCGTGTCCGCCATCTGAGGAGAGTCTTTCTTTGGTTGACCATTCTCGCTCGCGTGCAGGGAGACCGCAGGCACGCGCGTTAGCATCTGTCCCTTAAGATGAAAACACCACGGGCCGGAGATTCGTGGCACAAATTTTAGAATGTCTTCCAAAATCTTAGATGGACCAGGAATCGTCCAACGTGTGCTGTTATAAAAGCGACGGCGCGGGGTCCGGGACGTGTGTTGCCGGAATCTCCAGGGTCACGACCAGACCACCGCCCGGATCATTTGCAAGCTCGAAGCGATGCGCGTCGCCGTAGAGTCTCAACAGGCGCGTTTGCGTATTCGCCAGCCCGAGACCCTTCTGGAACAACTTTTCATGGCTTGGATTCTCAGGCAGGCCCGGACCGTTGTCTCTGACACGGATATGAAGTACGCCATTCTGGCGTTTCGCCTGAATTTCGATGATGCCCGGCGTGGAGCGTTGCGAGATGCCGTGACGAATCGCGTTTTCGACGATGGGTTGGAGGATGAGGTTTGGAACTTGCGCGTCCAACGCCTCCGCTTCTATCTCAAGCGAGGTCGTCAGGCGGTCTTGAAAGCGCACGCGTTGAATCTCCAGGTAGCAGGTGAGAAATTCTATCTCCTGTTGCAGGGTCACTTCCTGCGCGCCGGAATTTTCCAGCGTGAGGCGCAGAAAATCTCCCAGCCGCGCGATCATCTTCCGCGCGGCCTCCTTATCCTTGTTGAGCAGCGCCGAGATGGAATGCAGCGTGTTGAAAAGAAAGTGCGGCTGAAGCTGCATCTTGAGGGCCTGCAACTGCGCCTGTGAAAGCTGGCCTTCAACCTGGACCTTTAATAGCATCGCCGCCTGGTAACTGCGATAATAACCGTAAGCGTTGACGAAGAGCAGAATCAGCGAGTAGATGCCGAAGCCCTGGCTCGAATTGAAAATCACCGAGCGCACAGTGTACCAGAGCGAGTAAGGCTTCGTGTTCTGCCCGTACCAGAAATAGATTGAGAGATGATAGGCCGCCGAGAGAACGACGACGATGAAGAGGCCGCTCAGGATATGTACGAGCAGGTTGCGATGCCAGCGCTGGCGTTCGATGGGAAATCTTTGCGCGAGCCAGATGACCAGCGGGGTGGCGAGCGCCCACAGGTAACAATAGGAGAATTGCGCGAAGAAGGGGCTGGACATCTCCTCCTGGATGTCCGCGATGAGCGACATGAAATAGAGTTGCCCGGAGAAAAAGAGCGCGATGAGAGTCCAGACGCCCCAGATAAGCGCGAGTTGAAACCAGCGCCGCTTCCACAGCCTGCCTCCAAAACTCTCCCCGCCCAACTCATACGCCTTCTCGCTCATGTGTAATTCAACGCTTGAAGAGCCACTTTTGTTCACACGGCGACGGGCAAAGCAAAAGTTAAAAAGCCACCCCAACCAAACACGCCGCACAATTACCCCCGACGTAAAAATTTTATTCCCCGCCAAGAATTAGGCAGGCCCGCGCTTGCCGCCACCAAGCGCTATGTGACGAACAGGCTTTTTCATGTGATGAAATGACTGGAAGAGCCGGGGCTAGAGACTGGAGACTAGGAAGCTTGAGACTAGAGACTAGGAAGAAGGTTGAGAGATTTGAGATCAATAAAAGACCATTGCTCTTAACTGGCGGATTTTTGAAAGTCAGAGCAAATCATTCAACCTTATCCCCGGAGGGGATACATATGAGAGCCGGGGGCAGCGCCCACGGTGACTGGTCCACAATAGATTTCGACCCTGAAGGGGTCGCACATTCAAGGTTGAGGTGTGACCCTTTCAGGGTCGGAATTCTATCTTGGACCAGTCACCGTGGGCGACGCTCTACGAGATTGCCCCCGGCTCTCACAGGTTGCCCTTTCAGGGCACAGACGGTTTTTCAGATACCCTCTAACCTCCAACCTCTAACCCCTGCTCTTCCTCATGCCAATTGAGCGCATCGCGCGTTCCATCTCGGCGTTGCGCATAAACCAGCGCCAGACATTTCCCGTACGCAGGTTCTCCGCGCTCAAGAGAGTGATGCCGACATCTATGCCTATAACATCGGTGTCAATCCACTCGTTGTTCGGATTAAAGGCATCAACGAATCCGTAGCGGCCATAAATGTGCTCGCCGTAACGCTCGCGCATCGTCCGCAGCGCCGGAACAGAGATGTCAGGCGTGAACATCAATGAGCCGCCCGCCGCGCAAGGGACGACCGTGCCATCTATCGCGGGGTCGCGCGGAGGGCCGCCCCAGGCGACATACCCTCGCGCGCTATCGGAAGCCGAGATGCCCCACACGTTTGGCCCATAGGCTGGAAACTCTTTCGCCAGGCTGAGACAGAAAGCCCTGTGTGCGCGCGTCGCCGCGATTGAGTTGGCGAAGTAATCCGCGCGCGTGCCCTGCTCTTCGCGGCGATGCCTGTAATCTATCCAGGCGTGAGCATACTGGTGCATGAAGAGCGGGACGCCTGTGCTCGTGAGATACGTATAACCGGCGTAGGTCATGCGGTCGCGCTGCAACGCGTACCATGATTGTGGATTAATCGGGTGCGTCGGCGAGGCGATGGCGAGCAGGTAAAGAATCGTGTCCTCGCTGTAAGTATCCCAGCGTGGTCCGAGAAATCCGCTCTCAGGTTTCCAGCCATGCGAGAGGAGCACAGGATGATTGTCCAGCATCCAGCGAAAATCCACGCGCTCGTAAATCTGCGTCGCCAGCCGCACAATCAAACCGTCCTGATGGTATCGCCCGCGCGCCGTCAGGATACCCGCCAGCAGCAGCGCCGTATCAATGGACGAGACCTCGCTGTTCCAACGTCTCTCGCCGGAGCGAGTATCCATCCAATGATAAAACCAGCCGTGTTCCTGCGTCGCGCGCTCGGCAAAGAAACGCAGGGTAGCGCGTATGCGTTCGCGCACGGCGACCGGGTTGGCCCAGCGACGCTCGGCACCGATGCAGAGGGCCGTCAGGCCGAAGCCCGTCGCGGCGATGCTCGCCACGCCTTGATGATTCTCGTCAAGCGGTGCACCGTCCATCCGCGCGCGGTCGGGCACAAGTCCCGTCTTCCTGTCCGCCTGCTCCCAGAAATAATTGAACGAGCGATGCTGCAAGTCTTCCAGAAAGACTTCGTCTCGCCTTGAGAGCGCGCTTGATGAAGGGTTCGCTCGGCTTAATGGAAGAGCGGCATGGACGCTTAGCACATCTCCAATCGTGATGGAGATGAAGAGACAGAGAATAAGCGCGCGGCTTGTCTTATGTCTGACCGTTGAAGGCTTCATTTAACTTCAAAGCTTGCTTGCAATCCATCTGCCGAACTCGTGCCGACCATCACGTTGAAGGTTCCAGGCTCAACCACGAACTTCATCTCTCGATTATAAAATCCCAGTTGTTCCCGCGTCAGGATGAAAGAGACTTGCCGCTGCTCTCCCGCCCTGAGCGTGACGCGCTCAAAGCCCTTCAACTCTTTGATGGGCCGGGTCACGCTCGACGCGACATCCCTGATGTAGAGTTGCACGACCTCGTCACCCGCCCGCCCGCCAGTATTCTCCAACTCGACGCGAACTGTCACGCTTCCGTCCGTGCCAATCTGCCGCGCGCTCAATTGCAGGTTCGAGAGTTTGAACTGCGTATAGCTCAACCCGTAGCCGAATGGATAAAGCGGAGTCCAAGGCACGTCCAGATATTTTGAAGAGTATTTGTTATTCTGGTCCGGCGGTCGTCCCGTGTTCTTCTGGTTGTAATAGAGCGGTTCCTGGCCCACCGCGCGGGGAAACGTGACGGGCAGTTTGCCGCCCGGATTGACATCGCCGAAGAGCACGTCCGCGATGGCGTTGCCTGCCTGTGTCCCCGCGAACCATGTTTCCAGAATCGCGCTCGTGTTTTCCGCCAGCCAGTTAATCGTCAATGGACGCCCGTTCATGAGGACGATGACGAGGGGCTTGCCCGTCGCCTGCACGGCCCTGAC
>DASYML010000185.1:0-52481 GCA_036009045.1 Pyrinomonadaceae bacterium | reverse complement strand
TTGAAGCTGTTATCTCCTGTCGCCGACATATATCCCCCGCTCTAATCTCTCACGCCAGTGAAAAAACATCAAAAACCGGAACCAAGGTTTCGCGCCCGCCGTCTCTGCGCCTGCCGCATGGGCAACCTCTTTAGCTAAACTCTAACCGCCGCGTCTCGAAGATCGTCTTCTCTTCATCATCGGCCATGAAAAGGCGCAAGCCGACTGCCCGCGCCGGTCCTTCATCATCGCCCTGCCAGTCAGTCATGCGGCCCAGCCTGACAAGATCATCCGCGTGCTTTTGCGAGCCTTCATAGAGGGCCGGAGCAAACATTTCACCGATAGTGCCCTGTCGCGTCTGGACCCGCACGGGGCACCAGACCAGGTCGCGCAACTGCCTCGGCGGAGCAAATTCAATCTGCTTGATATGCGCGAAAGGCAACCACGCATACTTGTCCGCGATAATCAATTCCAGGACCGGGGCGAGCAGGTCGTCTGCGTCGCGCCAGTCGTCGAACTCAAGCCCGTCGTTGCGCCCCGCCTGCGGCACGCGTTGTTCCGCCGCCGCATCGAGCAATGCCTGCGCTTCCGGCACACGGCCCGCGCTCCACTCTTTAATCGCCGCGAGATGCATGTCAACCTCTGCGGGCGGCTCCGAGAGGAAATGCGGCGCGAGGGATTCCGACCATAATCGCTCGCGCTGGCGCATCGCCTCTATGTTGTTACGGTAAACCTGCGCGCCCAACTCGCTCTGTGCATTCTGCCCCGCGACCACGTCGAGTTGCTTGAGCGCGCGTTCCCAGTCACCCGCGAACAACAGCAACTCGAACAGGAAAGTACGCCCCGCGACATCTGCCGGGTGCGCCTTGACCTCGCGCGTCGCGGCCTCAATCGCCTTCGTCAATTGGCCCGCGTCAAGGAGGGCTTTGGCTTCATTCATGGTCAACTCTTTCGCATCATCGCTTGTCAACGGCGAGCCGCAAGGGGCTGGCCTCTCTCGCGCGTGCGGACAACTACTGCGCCACGCTCTGCGGCGCACGCAGGTTGGAGAAGAGCGTGCGCTCGAACGGGCTGGCGGCACTCGACGGGCGCAGCGCCGCGCGCACCGTCGTCGAACCAACGCCGAGCGAGACCGCATAAGAATTATCGGAGCCTGCCGTGCGCGCCCCGCCCGTTTCCAGGAATTTGAACAGTCCCCACTCGCCGGGGAACGTCCGCTCCGAAGACTGCCCGCCGGAGTTGACGACGATGCGAACTCCCGAAGCGCCGCCTGCCCGCGCAGGGAAGACGAACTTGGCGGACCCCGGCGAGGCCCCGTGCGACTCGACAGTGGTCCCGTCTATTTGCAATGACACGTCCGCATTTTCGACGCGTTGCAAGATTACATCATAGCTGGCTTCGGGCTGCTTGCCGCCGTTCGGGAAGAGCGCGTCGCGGAGGCGGCGTGCATGATTGAGATAATTGACGAACTCTTCGGAGAACTTGAAGGCTCCCGTCTCCTTGAGCCGCCACTGGCCCTGCACGTCGTCCAGGGAGGGGGCCAGACGATTGTTGAAGAAAACGGTCAATTGACCATCCACCGGGTTGAGATAACGCGCCAGATCGCTCATAGAAGAAGCGCCCGCGTTCGTGAACGGATAGCCCGCTTCGAGCCGCTGGGCCACAGGGTAGAGTTGCTCGCTCCATTCTTTGACGATCTGCTCATAGCCGCCGCCGTAGAGCATCACGCGCACGTTGCCGAGCGGTTGCTTGAGCAGTTCGGAAGCATCGCGCCCGGCAGCCGTGCGGAAGCCGTCGAGGAGGCGGGCGATGGTCTGCTCGGACTTTTGCAGATTAATCTCGTCCTTGCCCGTGAGCAGCACGCGCCCCGTCTGCGAGAGTTGATCGGGCGAAGAGTTTTCCAGAGGGTCCAGGACCTGTTGCAGAGCTACGCGATACTGCGAGATAGCGACGGCGTCCTTGCTCTTCGATGTCGAGGCGAATTCGATGAGCGGGCGAAACTCTCGCTCGACTTCCGAGTTGCCGCCCGTGTCGTAGCCGCGACTGCGGAAGAAACTCTTAATCCAATTGAAGAAGCCCGTGCTCTGCGGCGCGGCGGAAAGGTCCGTGTGATGGGCCACGGTTTCCATCAGCAGTTCAATCGGTGAATCTGTCGCGGTCAGTGCGTTGAGGGCGTTGACCGCATCATCCTTCGTCCGAAAGCGGTTGACGCTCGTGTTACGCAGGAAGCGTCGCCAGTGATCCGTGTAGTCGCGGAAGTAAAGACTCCAAAGCTTTCCCGTGTCGGCGGCAGAGGCCGCGCCGGAGGCTTTGGTCGGCCCCATCACCCAGTCGTCCGCGCTCATGTCAGCGGCGGCTGACTTGAAGGCCGGGGTAATCTGTTCGCGGAAGCCTTCGATGGTGTAGCTGCCGGGGACTGCGTAGGAGCCGGAAAGGACGCCGCCGCCATGCCCGGCGAGAATCGAGGCCAACGTCACAGGCCGCGTGCGCGCGTTAATCTCCGTGGTGATGCGTTTGTAATAGCGGTTGACCGCAGGATAGGCGGCCAGACGTGTGCGCGCCTGCGCGATGAGTTTATCATCGGCATGTGCGCGCGGAGCGCCGGGGCGGTTGGCTTGCTGCGCGTAAAAGTCTAGCTGCTGGCGCGAGACTGATTCCATCTCCGGGGGCGCGGCGGCTCGCCAGTAATCAGCCAGTTGTGCGGCGAGAAACGTCGGCTCGACGCGTCCCGGCTCGGACGTGAGCATCAGGTATGCTTTGAGCAGATCGTAATGTCTGCCCAGATTTTCTTCCTCGCTCGGTGCGGTTGAATTCGTGTTGGTGGACGCTGCGCCGCCGTCTGCCGCCGGGGGGAGCGGCGACGGTGCGGTAGTGTTTGGTGAACCGGCAGAGAAAGCCTGTAAATCTTTTTCGAGGGCCGCCAGTGTCGGCTTGAAATATCTCTGCGTGAGGGCTTCAAAGTAGATGGCCCGCAGTTGCGGATTGATGCGGTCTCCCGCGTAGAGTCCGAAACGCAGGTACATGGGTGCGCCATCGCGCTCGTACCCGTCGAGCATCGCGACCGTCTCGCGCAGGCGGTCGAGAGCTTCGATGTCAATGCGCGCGTCGAGGTCTTTCTCTGCCGCGCCCGCTTCGCGGTTAGGGTTGAGGCGCACGCGCTCTTCGACCCGCGCCGCGCGCTCGCGTGCGTCGGCGATCAACTTCCGGTTGGCGAAGTAAGAGAAGGTGAGACCCGTCAGGAGACTCAGTCCGAGTATCGCCGCCAGCGTCAACAGAGCGATTCGCAGGCGATAAGAACGGCGCTGCGGCGGTTGCAACGCGGCAGCCACATCCTTATCGCGCAGCAACACATCTTTGAACAAGCGTTCGATAAAGAAGCCTTCGCCGACGGTTCGCGTCGAGACTCGCGCGCCCGCGTCGGTTCCCGCTTCGACTGTTTGAGAGGACAGCGCGGGAGCTTTCGCGCTCTGCCCGTTGCCGACATTGGCCGTGAAGTAAAAGCCTCGCAAGAGAGGGCTTTCGCTGAAAGGGTTGGGGCGGAACAGCGCCGAGGTGAAGAACGCGAGCGGGTTGCGCGTCTCGCTCACGCGCGGAGGAAAGTTAAAGATGTTGAGTTGTTGCGCCGCCGAATCCGAGGCATCCAGATGGACAAGGCGCTGGCGCATTAACGCTTCAAACAGCAGGTCGAACTCCACGTCGAACATCGCGTGCGCGCTCGACGCCTGCGCGAGAGGAATCGTCGCGCCCCACACCTCACCGCGCCGCTCTCGCGGCAGCCGCGAAAAGAATTGGCTGAAGCCTTCGACAGCGTCCGCGTGAGTCCAGATGAGATAGACGGGGAAGCGCACGCGCGTGCGCTGCATCACGTCGTCGAGTTGCGTGCGGAGCATCTTCGCTTGCTGCTCAAGCTCTGCTTCGCTGGACTCCATCGCCCACGCCGCGCTGACCACGACCAGAAAACCGTCGAGCGGTCGCCGCGCGCGATGGCGCTTGAGCGTCTCCGAGAGTGCCCCCCACTCGTCGCGGCTCGCGCCCTCTTCCTGATAACGACCAGAGGTGTCCAAAAGCACCGCCGTGTCCGTGATGCGCCACTCGCAACTTCGCGTTGGTCGCACGAGCCTGTGCTCCGCGTGGCGCTGGCTCGGCAGCGTCTGGAAGTTGAGGCCCGAAGAGAGGACGAGCGAGGTCTTGCCGCTTGAGCGCGGACCGGCGATGAGAAACCACGGCAACGCGTAAACAGCATCCGCCGCATCCGCTCCGGCAACCGACCCCATGCCGAGTCTCGTCCCTTGAAGCCATTGGACCGCCTCCGTGGCTCCGCGAGCCAGGTCTTCGTAAGTGCGTGTGGGTTGGTCCGGCTGCTTGCCGGACTGACGCCCGACTTTCTGCCGACCGGCGGATTCATCGCCCGCTGCTTCGGCTGCTTCCCTGCGCTTCTCGCGCCGGTTGCGCCAGGCGTTAATCAGCAGGACGAAGGGGAGCGTCAACAGAATAAGCGCGATGAGGATGATCTGATACCCCATCCCGAAGCCATACTCCGGCCCCAGGTACAGGACTAACAGGCTCGCAACGCCGTACAGCGAAACTACCCCCATGACGCCTATCATTGACCGCAATTCACCACCTAGACGAGACATGATCCTCTCCGCAAACCGTTCCCTGAACACTTACCAGATAAACCCACAGTTGAGTTTTACCTTTGGCCGCCGGAATTTTCACGGACGGCGAACCTGACCGCCTTGCCAAACTTTTTTGCGGTCTATCTCCCTTTGTCCGCGAAAGCAAAATCAAAGTTGAGCGGCCCTCCCTGTGACCGCCGCACGGGCACCTGGAGCGTCGCCTGGTCTCCCGGTTTCCCGCCCGGACTGTCTTCGGACTGATACTTGAATCCCGCTTGCGGGCGACGCTGTGAGCCTGCTTCAATCGTCACGACGGCGGATGCTGGCTCTGCGAAGATTCTTCTCATTGCGCCCTCCTGAGCGTCTCCGGGTGCTGCTTGAGTTTCGCCCGCGTAGGGCTGTTCAATTCGCCATCCGGGAATAGCCCGTTGCGCGATTGAAAGGCGTATACCGCGCTTCGCGTGAAGCTGCTCATGAAGCCGTCCACGTATTTGATGTCCATTAAATACCCCAGCGCGTAGAGAACTTTCTGGCACTCCGCGATGTCGGCTGAGAAACCGGGCGGGTGCAGCACAGGGTGCAGCACAGGGTGCCTCACGATTGGCCCATAACCCGCGATCATGCTGCCCGCCCGAATGTTGGATTTTACATATGAGAAGCGCGGGTCATCCGTTGACCTGTTACCCCCGTCTATGAAGACCTCGGCGGCGTTCTTGTCTTCTCTCGATCTAAACCAGTCCTCGATGATGTTGGCCTGCTGCTCGGCGTTGAAGCTGCTCCAGGGCTTGCCGATGTCTCTCATGGTGTAGAGGTGAGCTTTTCTGCGATTGCTATTCAAGTCGCTATAACGACGATACTTCACTATTTCTCTGATGCCGCGAGAGCCCTTGATTGTCTTAATCATGTACCCCATCGGTGAATAGCCATGATGACCCTGCCAGATGTGAATTAATTCGTGGATGAACCTGGCGCGCGCGTTATCGCTGTGGTTCACGCCGTTATTGTAAACGTTCGGATCGCCCCAACAGATGACGTACTCAGCCGCACCGACTCGCGGACTCGTCGCGATGGTGACGGGCGCGCTCGCACCCTTCAGATAATTCTTTGCAAGCCAGATGTGTCCGTAAGGTAACGTGTCTCTGAAGACCGAACGCGCCAACCCTTCTTCCGCGAAGAAAATTTTCCCGACGGTCCCGAGAAGTGTTAAAGATTTTTCTTCGCGCGACATGCCTCTTAACCCCAGTGGTAGCGGACGCCCGACGACTGCCGTTTCGCGGTGGCCGGTTCAACGGCCTACACCTCCCATTATCGCCTGACTCACCGGTTATCTGAGCAACTGTTGTGCCGCATCGGCGGCACCGCCTTCCAACATGAATTTCAGGACCAGGAACAGCAGCATGAGGAATACGAGCAAGGTGACTCCACCGAGCGTGGCCCACCGTGGCAAGCCGGGGTCACTCGGAAGCGGCGGCTGGTCGTCCTGCCGCCAGTGGGGCGAGAGGCCGCCGGTCTGTAGACGACCGATGTCGTGCAGGTGTTGCGCCGTTCTCTCAATCACGCCCTTCAATTCTTCTTCGCGAAAAATTTTGTATCGGCCTTTATAACCGAGCAAGAGGCAGAGGTAATAAACTTCTATGGCTTCGGCGATGGCGTTGGCGTGCGGATTGTTTTCGGGATGTCGTATGAGTTCGTCGAGGCGCTCGAAAAACTTGACGCCCGCGAGATGTTCGCCGAAGTATTGAAGTTGGAGGGGATACTTTTCCCATTCCTCTCGAAGGGGAAAAGTGGCGGCGAGCGCCGTTTCGTCAACGAAGGCGGCCAGCGCGAATTTGACGGCCTGGATATACTCCGGGAGATAACGTAGGTTAGTGCCGCGCTCTTCCATCTCTTTCAGCAAGCTGTCTATCTTATACCGGAGGTCATCGGAGGGCAGGTCAATGCCAGCCCGCACGCGCAGCACTACTTCAAACACGGGCGCGGCCAAATTAACGAGGTCGTTGTGCTGGCGGGCGCGGCGGCGAATGTTCACCACGGATGATTGTTCGGCAAGGGCGCGTTTCATATCTTAAAGCTCAGCACCTTTCCCAAGCGTCCGACGTATCGGACATCCAACGTTCAATATTATATAACCATTGAGACGAGTTGGGAACGGTTTAAGCGTTTAATTCTTAACGCACCGGCGATAAATCATACGCACAGAAGTCATCGTGACGGCCAAAACTTTATCAATCAATCAACTACTCTGCACTGGTTGACAACTCGACGCCATTCCCCATTAGGGTTTGATAGCGTAAAGCTCCAACTTTTCCTCCGGGATTTCATCCGGCACGTAGACGGCGAGAGTTTTAGAGGTGCGGATGCCTTCCCAGATCGGGCCGCTGTTTTCGAGCGCGAAATAATGGAAGCCGATGCGAGTCGGGATGGAGGCGGGAGGTGTGGGAACGTAAGTCAAAGGAATGCCAGGGAGAGCCGCACCGATGACGCTCTCGATATGGTCGCGCGATGCGATCTTGACGATTCGCGGTACGCCTGCGATTAAGGTGGCGACCGGAATCGTCGAGCGGACGGCAAGGTAGAAGGCCGCCTCTGCCAGAAGTCTGTCATCAACCACACGACCCGCGTAGAGCGAAGCACGCACGCTCTCCAACGCTATCGCCACGCAGCGCGTCGGAATCACGGTTTCGAGCATCAGGCGGATGTCGCCCGCGAGCCTGCTGAACGTCCCGTAGAGATCATCGTGATCATAGGCCACTATATCTTTTGCCTGATGATCAATGGTGAAGGTAGCCAACTCGCCCGCGAGCCGGATCATCTCGTAATATAATCGTTCAGGATGGATAGAGCGTGTACCATAGAGGTGCTTGAGGCGTGGGATAGAAGAGTTGACGGTATGCAGCAGCCAGAAGATGGCGACCTCCGAGGTGGTGAAGTCAGCGAGCGATGCGCCGCGCTGTCTTCGCCGCTCTCCGAGCGTGCTGCTCTTGGTAATCAAGATTTCGATTAACTGGCGTAACGTATCATGCAGCCACGGCGAGGCCATGACATCGAGCGCGGGAGGAACGAAGGTTTCCGAAAGCGAGAGTTGGCCGGTGGCGGTGCGCTCGACCTCCGCGATCTTGATGGCGCTGTAGCCATCGCGCAACTCGTCTCCGAACAGCAATCGCAGGTTGCTGTTGGCGAAGGCAATCTGGCGTTCGTTGTCGCCGGTCGTTTCGTCTAAAACTACCCCCGCGTCCTGCGAGTAGCGAATGGTGGAAAGCGGTTCGCCGCCGTTCGCTTGAAAGTTCGCCGCGCCGGAGCGTTGCGCCGGAATGGCTAGGTAGACGTCGAGCCGCTCGGCGTTAGAGTTGAAATGCGGTTCGACGGCGCGCGCCGGTGGAGCCACGTCCGACTGTGGCACGTCGAGCGCGAGACCGTCCGGCAACACGGCACGACATCGCGTCAGCATAAACGACCCGTTCGCTATCGCCTCTCGGTTTACCTGCACGTCTAGAATGCCCCACTCATAGGACATCAGCGAGGCGAGCCGTGTATTGAGCAAGCCCTCATGATAGTTGTCCCACTGCTGAAAGTGGTGTGGCCCAAGGAGCATCCCCTCGTTCCACACAACCTTTCGATAACGGGTCATATGCGCCTCACCATCTTCAAAATAGAGCGGCACAGCCGCACGAGGATTTTTCTCTCATTCAATGGTTGGCCCACGCGCCGCGCGATTGAGAGTTGACCGCGCGGGCGTGCTGCGTACACATCACAAGATAATCAATAGTGATGTCTCGTCAAGACATTTGTCAATCAAACGTGCTCACGCGGCGTTGCTCATCAAGCCACTCAGACGCCCATCGCTTTTTAATAAACCAGCGGCTCGGTCTGCACGCCGTACCGGCGCGGGTCTTGCGCGATAACACCGACCGCGATAGTGCGAACGACGGAGCGGTAGGCCGCATCGCTCAACCCGCCGTGCTCGCGCAAGTGCCAGACGTTTCGCTCCGTGAAGGTATTCCTGACAAGTCTGCGGATGGTGGCGAGCAACGGGTGCGACCCGTTGGAACCGACGCCCTCCGTCTCAGCGGCGATGAGAATGAGACTGCTATCGGCATCCGTACTGCCGAAGGTCGCGCGCAACTCGCGCAGTCGCGGGAGCATCTGCCGGGCCAACGCCGCAGGGTGCTGCCCCGCTTCACTGCTCCGCGCAACGGCAGCATAGATAACGAGGTCAGGCTCTATGCCCTCGCCGCGCGCCTGCGTCGCCACTGATTTGACGGCGGGCTGCATCGCCGAGAGAGCATCGCGCAGACTTGTAGACTGGCGAAAGTCTTCGACCTGCCTGCGAATGTCGCGGACGGCCTCCGGCGGGAAGATGTAAGCTTTCGCATCGCCGCTCATGTGTTGCACGATTCGCGCCGCCTCGCGTTCAAGCTCATCACTGGCAACCGTTGTCGCATCGCCGGGAGAGGGAGTCACGCCGCCGTTGTTCACTTCGGGCGGGCTGGCTTCCGTTCTCACCGCAGGCGCGACCTCTGGAAGTGTCTGCCCATTTATGCTTTGAGTCGTACGCGACGAACTCTTTTTGCTCGCCAGCAAGAGCAGTCCGCCAACCAGGATGATGAGCGTGAAGATTCCCGTGCTGATGATTAAGCCGACATGGCGACGGGGCTGTTGTTTGACGACGGGACGCGCGTTCACATTCAAGGGAACAGGCCGGGAAGGAGCGCGCGAGGTTGAAGTCAAAGCGTGCTGGCCGTTCAACGTTCGAGGGCCCTGAGAAGAGGACGTTGAATTGTCGAAGGCGGAGAGCCTGACTGTGAAATCGTGCGTCCCGCCGAACGTCAGGAGGTCGCCGCTCTGGAGCGCGGCGACCTCACCGAGCGGCGAGTTGTTGAGCAGCGTCCCATGTGGCGTCTGACAGTCGTAGATGAAAACACCTTCGTCAAAGCTCTCGATGATGGCATGACGACGTGAGACATCCGGGGCGTCTATGACAAGGTCGTTGTCTGTGCCGCACCCGATGGTGAAACGCCGCGAATCCACCAACACTTCGCGCCGCTTGCCTTCTTCATCCATGAACGTGAGCACGACTTTGGTTTGCATGATGATGCAATGTTACATCATCTCATCAGTAACAAGTTAATCAGCGACAAGTTAGATGGAGCGCGTCGCGGTCGGAATTTCAGGGGGCCTTGTCGCCAGTGAGCGCGCCCGCAGGACGCTCTTCGGTTGAGTTGGCTGGTGGCCCGGCGGTGTAGGTCGAGAGCTTACGCATCTGTAAACCGAAGGCTTCTGGATTTTCCCCGACGATGGCGGCGGCGAAAAACTTCGGAACGTATTTGACGTTCTCATTTTGAAACCAGTGGTCCAATTTGTTCGAGTTGGCGACGAGCGTCCAGAAACTGCGCTCCCTGTTACGGTCGTTGAGCACCTCTCGCAGATCGCGCCGCACAGAATCGGGGCTGCGGTTATATCCCGCAATCGCGAGCGCCACGCTCATAGAGTCCGGGCCAAACTCCGCGATCCGGTCGCCCATGTAACGCGCCGCTGCCGGAGCCATCTTTTCAATGTTGGTTCGTTCGGACGGTTCGACACCGTAGAGGCGCGCCGTCGGCCCTATGAACTGGAACAGTCCCGCCGCGCCCGCCCCATTCTCACTCCCGATATTGTTATATTCAGTTTCAATCATTGCTATGTAGAGGCCGCACACCGGAGGAACGTTGCGCGCGTTGAAGGCGCGAATGATGTCCGGCGCATATTTCGTGTGTGCCCGCGCGAACACGAAACGCAAATCCTCGCCCCACAGGCGGTGTGAATTATTGCCGACGCGGCGGGCGTAGACATCAACATACTGTTTAATGTAACCCAGCACTTCATCGTTGAAGGCGTATGGCCGATTCCCCATCAAGATCGAAATATGTTGGGCGCGTTGTTCGAGAAACTGTAACTGTTCCTCGTTCGACATCTGCAAGTAGAGTTTCGCACCATGCTGAGACTGACTCGCGTTGGACGTGCTCGCGTCAACATTGATAACCGAGTCTTCGGTTATCCCATTATCGCCGCTTGAGTGCCGACTGGTTTCATCCGGCAGTTGGCTGCCCGCGACTGTCGCACCATCGCCTGGGCTGCTGGCGTCGGGCGAGTCGGGACTGACGGTTGACGACTCTGTTTGTGATGCGACCTGTGATGAGACGCGCGGCGCGGATTGCCCGTCGGAGTTGACATGCGGCTTGTCTGAGAAATGGCTGAACAGGACGGCGAGGACGGCCAGGCAGAGCAAGGGAACGACCACCGCAAGGGTCAGCGAGAGACGCGACAAGGGCGCGCGTCTGATGACCTCCGGCGCCTGCTCTTCGTGCGAGATGTTCGCGCGCGTGTGCAGAGTAATGGTGGTCTGCTCGCCTAGAAAGATTTCGTCGTCGTCGGCGAGCGGCAAGCCCTGCGGCGGGACGCGTCGTCCATTGACGAAGGTGCCATCCGACGAGCCTTCATCCAGAACCCAGATGCGTTCGTCTTCGCGATTGATGCTCGCGTGTCGTCTTGCCAGACCGGCATCGTTAATCAAAAGTCCGGCGTTGCCGCCATCCCTTAGGTCTTGGCCCGCGCGCCCGATGACGATGCGGTTGCCCGCGAACGTCAGTTCACGTTTTCCGTCGGCGCTGTTAATCGTCAAACTGATTTCGGTCATCGTCTTTAGTATTCGAGCGCTGATAAACGCCGGTCGCTGCTGGCCCCGAAATTCTGTGGATTTTCTCCCACGATTCCCGCCGCATAAAACTTGACGACCCGCTCGGACTGCTCCTGATTTATTATTCCGCGTTCAACCAACTGCCAGAAGTTGCGTCGTTCCGTCGCGGGGATTGAGACCACACGTTGCTTGAGCGCTCCTGCCTCCTCCAACGTCGAGCCGTAACAGGCGACAGCGAGATCGAAATTTTCCGTTTCAAAGACGCCGAGTAAATCTTTGAGATAGACGGCGGAGATTTCCGCCGCGCGTTGCGGGTTGTCGAGAGCGGAGGGCGACTCGCCCGGCTGTAAATAGCCTTGGGCCACGCTCGGCGGCACGCGCCACATACCCTGGCCTTCACGATTCGCCGCGTCGTCAAACTGGCTCCGGCTCATCGCCAGCACGAATCCGAGCAACGGCTTGAGGCCGCGATCACTGAAAGCCTTGACGATGATTCGACGGTAACGCGCGGCGCGCTCAAGCGAACTGGCGGCGGCATAATTGGCGGTGCGCGATTGAATCCTGGTCGTCATCTCGCGCTCGAAGATGTAGCCGCTTTTGCCGGAAATCTGGCTCGCCAATTGCTCGGCCATCGCCTGCGTCTCAAAGCTGTTAAGGCTGCCTGTGTTCGCAGCGTTGACGCGTGGTTCGCTGGTCGGCTCCGGCACTGGCGGCGCGACTCGCGGCTCTTCTACCTGAGCGCTGAAGGCTACATAAACCTCGCCGGATTGCCGGACTTGAGAGCCGTCAGACGTTTCGACCGTCGCTGTCAGAACGTGATTCCCGGCGGTCATGCGCGGCAGCCTGTGCGGGTCGAGCGTGGCCTCGTAGGGCGCGGCGGCAGCATTGGCTATCTCCTCGCCATCGAGTTGATAACTGACGCGCTTGATACAACTCGTCTCGCGTGCTTCGACGCGGATGGTCGCGGCAGAACGTAAGGTCGCGCCGCTCAGCGGAGTGAGAATACGAACCGATGGATGACAACCGCCGCCGCCGAAGACGTTAAAGAGAAGTGCTGCCGCACCCGTCAGCAGCAACCCTCCGGCGATGCCTACTCCGGTTTTGGTCGCCGTAGACATTCCACCCGCTGCCTCTTCAGTGGAGACGGACGCGGCAGGCTCGACCAACGCATGAGTCGCGGCAGCGTTCGATGTGCCCGCACTCAGGTTAGACGAAGCGGTAGACAATCCAGAACCCATCGCGGAGCCGACCGCGTAGCTCAACTCGGAACCGGCGTGAGAGGAAGACGAGTTTGAAGAGACATCGGAGGCGGGCGGCAGCGTAGAGGATTCGTGACAGTAAAATTCAATCACGCACGTTCCTCCGAGCGTGATGCGGTCGCCATCCTTGAGTTCGCATTCGGAGAAGACCGTTTCGCCGTTGACCCTGGTTCCCTGATGAGTGCCGAGATCGTTGAGCCTGAAACCGTCCTCATGCCGTTCGATGATGGCATGATAACGCCTCACGCCCGTATCGTCTTCAAGGCAGATGAGATTATCGAGCGCGCTGCCGATTGAGAGAACGCTCTCGCCGCTCTCCACCTCTTGGGTGGCGTGCCCCGGCTGGTTGATGATGAGCGTGGCTTTGAGCATCGGCGGTTATGACAAGCGCTCCCGAAGTTATTCATAGACCGTCAGGCGCGCTCGCCCTCGGACCCGGCCCATCCGGCGTTAGTTTTTCAAGACAGGTCCGGCGGTGGCGGTGTTCCCGGATTTGTTGAAAGTCAGCGTCTCTATAACCTGATGGTTATTCTCGGCATTGGTGTTGGTCACGGTTATCGTATAACGCTCACTGAACACGCCGGGGATTTTTGTCTGGGGCAGTTGCAAACCGGCGAGTTGCAACCTGGAGACGACCTCCGTTTTGACGCTCGTCACGCTGCTGGACGGGTCAACGTAATTCGGCAACTCTTTGATTTCGTCGCGGCTGAAGATTACCGTGATGGTATCTTTCGCGGCGGGCGCCGAGAGGTTGAACCAACAGGGAACGGCGAAGCTCGCGCAATCTGATGGCAGGAAGAATTCCTGGTCCTTACGCACGTAGGTTCGACCGCTGTTGTAGTATTTGGAGGGGAAGAGCAAGTGGCCGTCGCGGTCGGCTACAGGCTGGCGGATAATGTACAGATAACCGTTCTGGTGAGGCTTGACGGACAGGAACAGGCGGTCAGTCGGGGAATATGTGCCCTCGATGCTGACTTCTTTCCTCAGCCCGTCGTCGGTGAATTTAAAGAGTTTCCAGTCCAACGCGAGCTTAGTCAGGCTCGGCGTCACCGGGGTCCCGCGCGGGCGCGGGCGCGGGCGCGTGCCGGGTTTGCGGTTAGTGACCGGGGGCTGCTGCTGGGGCTTCCTCTCCGGCGGAAGGTCCCAACGATTCTGTGCGCCCGCCTGATGCGCCAACATCCCGCACAACATCAACCCTAAAACCGGCATGATTAATCCGGTACGCAAGAGACGTGTGAAAACTGCTCGCATAAGATTTTAAACCTCCTACAGACTTTGACGGGCGAGGGACGGATTTTACTGTCCACGCTCGCTCAAAAACTTTTGCAACTGCGGGTTGTCAGCCGACACCGCGCAACGAAAGCCGATTAACCAACTTCTCTTGCTCACGACATCATCCGGCTGTGTCCGTGAGTTCGGCAGTCCGGCATCGCGCCTTGAAGTTCGCACTTGCTCTTCATTGCCGCGAAAACTGCCGCCGCGCGTTACCCTGTAATTCGGGCCATAGTGGACGCCGAAATTCTCGCCGCGTATCTCGCCGCTGCCATGATTGCCCTCGTAGGGTAAATATTGACTCGCCACCCATTCCGAGACGTTGCCCGCCATGTTGAAGACGCCGTATGCGCTCGCCCCGGCGGCGAATTCCCTGACCGGCTCAGGCCCATCAGTCCCGACGTTGGCGCGCTCCTTGGTGAACTCATTACCCCAGGGCCACTGCCGCTTACTCTGCGCGTCAGGCCCCCAGGAAGCGGCCTTCTCCCATTCCTCTTCGGTCGGCAGACGCTTCCCCACCCAGCGCGCGTAGGCCGTCGCGTCTTCCCAACTAATGCCGATGACCGGCGAGTCCGGGAAGGCGTTGAGATAGTCGTTGGTCCCTAGACTTTTTTGCGTCCAATACGGGTTGATCGGCAATGGACGCCCGGTCGCATCGCAGAACTTTTTGTACTGCGCATTAGTAACTTCGTACTTGTCCATGTAGTAGTCGGGCAGCGTGACGCGATGGGCCGGGCGTTCATTCTCATCATGGTCGTCAGCGCCCATGATGAACTCACCTGCCGGAATGAGTACTATCTCGCCATGATAATCAATCTCGCCTGGAGGTTTTGCAATCGCGTGGGAGGTTGAAGTGAGATTGAGATCAACACTTTTCAAATCTCCATCCGTGCCCTCGACACCTCTGACGAACTCATCGTAACCGGCGTGGGCGACACGCACCAGCTTATTCCCCGGACGCAGATATGGGACTCGCACAGAGCCGTCCGCAGATGTTATTCCGCGCCGGATGTTGTCAACGAAGACATCGCTGCCCCCCGGTGCCCCGCGAATCACCAGCGTCCAGCCGGGACCGGAGCGTAAAGCGAAATAGAGCAGCGAGACAACAAACAGTAGGGCCAGTGCTCCGCCGGACAACCAGACCCACTTCGGCACATGTCGCGCTTTGCCTGCCAGACGACGCGCCCACGCGGGAGCCGCCCACTTTGACTGCGCGGGTGTCTCTGCCTGTGGCGCGGCAAGGTCCTCGCCCTGGCGTTGCTCAAACGGCTCGTCTTTTTCGCTTTCACTCATGACAATAGCTGATTGAAAGAGGGATAAGTCTTAATCATTCAAGGGACATGATGTCGTCGCATCTAGCACCTGTCCGGGCCACCTTGGTTGCTCCGTAGTCGCGTGCTGAATCCCTCATCAGCACGCAACCTCGCGGGACGACGATGCGAGGGCTGCGAGGCAATCTACTTGTTTAATCGCTTCTCGATCTTACGCAACTTTGAGTCAGCCTCTTCTATCATTTTGTTTGCACGACGGAGGTCAATCATTCGCCCTTCGGGGTCAAGGGTCCGCGCCGCCTTTTCGAGAGCTTGCTTGGCTGCCTCATAATTGCGCGCACGAAACTGAAGCTCGCCGAGCTTGTAAAATGCACGGGCCGAACTTTGGTCCAACTCCGTAGCCTTGGTGTACGCTTGAAAGGCATTGATGGTCTTCTTCTGCCCGGCGTAACTATCGCCTATCAGGATATAAACTTCCGACGACGGCGACTCTTTGGCGATAGGCTGGAGCGCCGCCAGCGCCTCAACCCAGTGGCCCGACTTGACTAGTTGACGGGCGACGTTGACGTTGGTATCCGATGGCGTGAAGCCGAGTTCGTACGCCTGCGCGTAAGCGGCCCTCGCCTCTTT
The DNA here is from genome assembly GCA_036009045.1 of Pyrinomonadaceae bacterium. GTDB lineage: Bacteria > Acidobacteriota > Blastocatellia > Pyrinomonadales > Pyrinomonadaceae > DASYML01. The sequence goes on along the minus strand of DASYML010000185.1, from coordinate 36,778 downwards.
CACCTTTTTCTGGACCATCAATGCGTCGCCCAGCGCCTTGTAGGCCAACCCCAGCTTCGGGTTTAACTGGACGGCTTGCTCCAAATACTTGACGGCCTGTTCCGGATTGTTGGTCGCCAGGTAGACGTTACCCAGACCGTAGCTTGCGAGGGCATAATCGGGCGCAACCCGCAACGCGCCGATGAAAGCGTCAAGGGCAGTTGCCATGTTGCCGTTCAGGAAATCCAGTTGCCCCTGCGCGAACTGGGACTGTGCTTTCAATTGAGGTTTGGCCGGATCGCGCGCAAGTTCCTGATACGTGCAAGTCAAAAGATTCTCCCAGTCAGGCTGCTTGACTTGAGCGCTCGTCTTCGGGTTGAGGAAGTGTTCGAGGACCGCTGCCCCGCCGCAGCTATCCGTCCCGCCGCCATCGCCGCTCGTGCCGTTTCCGCCGTCCGTCTTATCCACCGTTGGAGTCGTCTGCGGCTTCGGCGCGGTCGGCTGTGGTGTCGGAGAGGAGACGGGATGTGGGATCGGCTTTCCCATATAAAACGGACAGGTATTATTCTTGCCCGGACGGACGCTGCACATGCGATGCTGTGCGTAGTAATCAGGCCGGATGGCCGTGGCATGGTACTCACCCGGCGGGATTCTGCGGAGCAACTGACCTTTCTCGTCCGTCTTGCCGATGTTCTCATTTTCCAGCAGAATGTCCGTCCCCGGCACGTCAGTAGTGAAGACTACATCTAGTTGCGTACTCGGCGAGGTCTTCTGGCCTTTAACCCGCCCCGGACCCTGCTGCGCGGCATGAGCGACCAGCGAGATACCCGAACTGTAAGAATGAGCCTCGCTGCTCGTGCAGAGTTTCGCCACAGACAGACTGACAACAACGGCTCCGATAATTGTTAGAACGCGTGCCCACGGCATCATCCATACGCTTTGTGCCCGTTTCAAAAGTTGATAAAGAATATACTTTAAAGTTGACATAAAACCTCTGGGCGTCGAGCTAACCGCAATACGCTATTCTCGAATATTTCATTTTATCATTTCACAGCGAGTTTTATTGTTAACAGCTTTCGCCCGTGCCATGTTTAAAGAATAAGATAAATACACAGTCACCGCAAAGTAAGCAGCAAATCACATCGATGACCTGGAGGTCTACAGCCTGTTGCTTGCCAATGGTCCTGTAGCTGACGATTCTTTGGCAGTTCGTCGGATTCATCAGCTTTGGAACAACGGCTCACTTCCCTTCCGCGAGTCGCTCATGCTTACACCTGGCGACTCCCTCTTCAAAGCCATTCGGATAATAGAAACCAGTACCACCACAATCAGGACATCCCTTGACCTGCCTGGAAGTCAGCCTGGTGTCAGTTGTCACTTCAACCGGGTCGTTCGACTCTGGCCCCTGCTCCTTTTTCCAGAGCCGACGCCGTAGATGTTCGGTAAGAAATGCCGGGACCGACGAGACGGTGGTCCGCGCCCCGGCGATGCGTAGCTCTGTGACTAACAATTCTGCCAGTTCCTTCCAACGTTGACGTTCGCTTGCGTGCGGAGCCTTTCCCGTCATGTCCTTTGATGCCTGTTTAAAAATCTCGAGTAGCTCGGCGAACGCCTCATCATCATCATTTTTCCCTAAAGTCTTAAAAGAAGTCTTAGGCGACTCGTAATTGCTAGATTCTACTGGGTTTATACCCCTGTCAGGTCTGGCAGAAACTGCCAGGGGTACCCCTGGCAGTTTCTGCCAGACCTGACAGGGGTCCGTGGCAGACCTGCCAGACGTGGCAGACCTGACAGGGGTGCCAGGGGTCTCTAATCCAGGTAAAGAGACTTCTTCTGGTAAAAAGACAGTGTATTCATTGCCATTATGTTCGCCGGTGATTTCTCTAATTTCCAACAGGCCGATGCTGGTCAAATGTCTCAGGTTTCTGCGCAAAGTATGGTGCGAACCGATGTCCGCGCCTTGCATCAGAGCGGGTATCGTCAACCGGACCGAGCGCTTCGGCTCGATGGCCGCCCGTGTACGAGAATAGAGAAAGTCGTAGACCTGTTTTCCTTTGCCTGAAAAATATCCGGCTGGCATGGCATCCCGCACGATGGAATTTGCCACACGAGAGAAATCTTTGGCCGGAGCAATGCCAGTCGCGCTTGCAGATTCCTTTATGACGAGGGAAGAGCGATTGTTTGACCTGCCAGACGTGGCAGACCTGCCAGACCTGCCAGACGTGGCAGACGTGGGTATGATTGATGTGGGGGGGGCTGGTTGAGGTTGAGCCGCAGCTTGACGAAGGGGCTGAACCGACGCATGTATTTCGTCTTCTTCCGGTTCGGAAAAATTGATGGCTAACCCAGCCCTCTTTTTGGGAGGTTCGAGCGCTTTAGCCAAGTTTTCGCTCAATAGTGCCCGTTCTGATTTCTTCATCACCTAATGCCTCTTTGATCTCTTTCAGTAATTGAAAAAAAGCAAAAGCCGCAGGGGAATCGTTCCTGGACTCCGTCACAGACTTGAGGAGCGCGGTAGCCTCCTCAATATCAACAGTGCGCGGGATAGTCGTCTCGAAGACGTAATCATCGCCGAACCTTTTGATCATTTCCTCTCGTACAGACCTGTCAATCTTGTTGCGCTTCGTGAACTTGGTTGAGAGCGCGCGAACCATCATTTCCGGCGAGTATTTGCGGCTCATTCTCCCAACCTTGCGCCGCAATTGCTTGATCCCGACCAGGGAAAACAGTCCGGTATCTACGGGCACAATGGTTAAATCCGACATCGCCAGAGCATTGAGCGTCGGCGTGCCCAGGCTGGGCGGGGTATCAATGATGCAATAGTTGTAGCTGGTCTGCGCTGGCTCCAGTTTCTCTTTGAGTAGCAGTTCGCGAGAGTCCGCTCCGAGCAACATGGCTTCGGCTGTATCGTCCAGACAGGAGGGAATCAAGTCCAGGCGCGGGCGCGCGTTGACAAGGAAGGTCGAAAAATCCTCGTCTTCTGCAAGCATCAAGCGAAGGGAAGTGCGATGGGAATCTTCCAGGTCCTCCAGATTTGCTCCGAGGGCCGTCGAAAGATTCCCCTGTGGGTCCAGGTCCACGGCCAGCACGCGCGCTCCTTTGGCCGCCAGAGCGACCGCTATGTTTAGAGCGCAGGTGGTCTTTGCGCATCCACCTTTATGATTCGCCAGCACAATCGTTTTCATCATGCCGCCTCCGCTCGTTTCGGTTTAAGAGCCTCAACCTCGGCTTTACTCAATAATTTTTGTCGCCGGTCAATAGGGTTGGGATAGTGCTGTAGCATCCCATCCTTAATGAGTTGAGACATTTTGAAGTGGCTGACACCGAGAAGCCTTTGAGCCTCGGAAACGTTGACCAGGTCGTTGGGGTTGTTTTGATTATTCTTCTTGCTCATAGTTGCACGATTCTGCGCTAATCTGGGCGATTCTGCAATAACAATTTTCGCTTCGGCAGCTTGACGGGAAGGGAATTGCCCCTGAAGAGGTTTGAAAAATGAAACTTTCAATACCGTTTCACAGAGGGAGGCGCCTGTGATATTTACAGTTTATGGACATACAAACTGATACTTCCGATAACGGACCTTATGAGATGTATCGACGTATCTCTTTTGGTTGGGGATAAATAGGTCTTGATAAAAAAATTGACAATAAAAATTTATTAGAGTAGTTTCAACCCTCCGGTTTGTTCCTCGCGTAGCAGATCCTTACAATGCAGGATTCTATTCATTTACACAATAGGCATCATCTCATAGCAATTAATTGTACTTACCTTCAATCTTGAGATAGCAATAAAATGGTCGAGCACGCTATGTTATAAGCCATCGGGCGTCGTGATGATGCTTGAGGTGTCTATCGAAAAGATTATTATTCGCAGGCATGTGAATTGGTTCGTCACTTGTGAGCAATAATAAGATGATGGTTTAGCTTTGATATTTTGGACCGAAGGAGATCAACCTTGCAGAAAAAAGTTTGGGTCTCAATCGCTGCTCTAGTGGCGATTGCTGTCTTGGTATTTGCGCTGGTTAAGTATCGTGGCCGCTCTACTAGTCTCCATGAAAATCAAAAAACTCAGGTCAGCGTAAGGTTTCCCATCCCTATTATTGAAGCAGGACAAACGCCTTTTTATGTGGCGCAGGATAAGGGATATTACGCGGAAGAGAATCTGGATGTTAAATTCGAGATGGGGTCGCCCGAACTGAATCCCGTGAAGATGGTGGCTTCAGGCCAGAACACCTTCGGAGTCCTCGGCGGTCCTGATACGCTCCTCGTGGCACGCTCCAAAGGACAACCTCTCAAGGCCGTCGCCATCATTCATAGGAATTCCAATTTCCCTTGCCTCCTCACGCTCAAGTCCTCCGGCATCACCAAACTGGAGCAACTCCAGGGGAAAAAGATAGGCTTTTTCTACGGCCACATTTCAACGGATGTGCTCCATAGCTTGCTCCATAAAAATAACATCAAGTATTCGGAAGTAAATGTTGGCTTTGACTACAGCCAACTGATCACCGGCCAGATAGATGCCCAGTGGGCTTTCACCGTCACCGCCGGGTTGGACCTGCCTGCCAAGGGGGTAGAGGTGAACGTCATCAGCCCTGCGGACTATGGAATCGTCACGCAGGGGTACACCATCTTTGCCACAGATCAGACGATCAATGATAAGCCCGATGTCGTGAGTCGGTTCCTGCGCGCGACTCTTCGCGGAATCCGGGACACCGTCGCCAATCCTGAAGAAGCAAACAACACTCTTCTCAAGCGAGATTCGACGCTCGACGCGGCCTTAAGCCTGAAGCGCCTTAAAGCCTACAATGCGGTGACCAGTAACAGCGAGCAATATCCGCCCGGTTATATGGATAAAGAGATGTTTCAAAGCACCTATGACCGTCTCGTTGAAGAGAAGGTGATAGAGAAACCATTCAATGTTGCGGATGCCTTTATGACTCGTTATCTGGAAGAAGCGCAACGCCAACTGTTTCCGAAGCAACCTCAGAAATGAGCCATGACATGCGTTTTATTGAAGTCAAGAACGTATGTAAATGGTATAACTCGACCAATGGAATCGTCCATACTTTAGACGACATTTCATTTTCCGTTGCCAGGGGGGAGTTCGTCTCAATTATCGGGCCGAGCGGTTGCGGCAAGAGCACTCTCATAAAACTCATCGGCGACCTTCTGGAACCATCCGCCGGATCAATCGTGGTGGATGGGATGACGACCGAAGAAGCACGTCTCAAGAAGATGTTCAGCTTCGTGTTCCAGAACCCTATGCTGCTGCCGTGGCGACGGGTGATTGACAATGTGCGACTCCCGCTTGAAATTTTGAAACGAGAGGCGCGTGATCCTGCGGACCTGTTGCACATGGTCGGTCTCTCAGGTTTTGAGAACTCCTACCCAAAAGAACTTTCGGGTGGCATGCAGCAGCGAGTCGTCCTGGCGCGCGCCTTGACCTTCAACCCGCAAATTCTCCTCATGGACGAGCCGTTTGCCGGGGTGGATGAATTTAACAGGGATGCTCTCAATATCGAGTTGCTACGCATTTGGAGCGAGACTGGAGTGACCGTCATCTTCATCACTCACAGCATCAGCGAAGCGGTGTTCCTTTCCGACAAAGTGATTCTGCTTTCATCCAGGCCAGCAAAAATAAAGGACATTCTTGAAATCAATTTTCTTCCGAGGCCAAGAGGAAAAAGTCTGAAAGAGTCTGCGCTTTTTCAGGAGACGGTTAAATGTTTACGGGAAAAACTAGAGTAAATATGATTGTTGTTCCCGCCCTCACATTCGTGAGTCTCCTTGTTCTCTGGGAGCTAACAACTGTCATCTTCAAAATCAACAGAATTATTCTGCCTTCTCCGAGCGAGATTGCCGTTGCCTTTGCGAATAACTATCCGCTCCTGTTGAAAGAGACGGGCATCACGATGGCTGAATCTGTGCTCGGATTCCTCCTGGGCAGCCTCAGCGCCTATCTGCTGGCGGTCACCTTCGTGCATTCGAGGACCGTTCAGCAAGCCGTTTATCCTTATGCAGTGGCCTTGAAATCAACTCCCTTAATCGCCATCGCGCCCCTGCTGGTACTCTGGTTTGGCAACGGCATGCTCTCCAAGATTGTGATGTCTGCGCTGGTCGCTTTTTTCCCGGTGCTGGTTAATTCGGTGAGCGGCTTAACTTCGATAGACCCTGAAGCCTTCGACTTAATGAAATCACTCTCGGCTTCAAAGTGGCAGGTCTTAACTAAGATTCGTATCCCGAGTTCTTTGCCTTACCTGTTCTCATCGCTCAAGGTCGCCAGTTCGCTGGCCGTCGTCGGAGCCGTCATCGGCGAATTCACAGGCTCCATAGAAGGCATCGGCCATCTCATCAATACTTCGTCATATTATCTGGAAACGCCCTTGATGTTTGCCGCCATTGTGATGATTTCTCTGGGCGGAGTTCTATTCTTCGCGCTCATGGCTCACCTGGAAAGAAAAATCGTCTTCTGGGAGGAACCCAGATAACGCGAGCGCCTCTCTTATGTTTGAACTCTGAGGTGGAATAATGAAGGGCAGAGCGATAAATAAGATAGCGATAGTTCACTGGCTGGCCTGGTCTTTCATCGCCTTAAGCATCATTGCGATGGTCCGCGTTGCGATGACTCATAAAGAGACCATTTTCGGGCCGGAATTTATCATTGGCGCGCTCGGCATCGTTGTGGCGATAGCTGCATTGGTCGTCACAGAAACTACCTTAAAGGATGTTTCGGGGCATCTTGACGAGACCTTTAGTAAGCTGGATGGCACGCTGGGGGAAATCAAAGAGCAGGAAAAACGGCTTGAAGATGACATCAACAATCTTGAAGATGCGACGCGCAAAAACTTGTCAAGTTTCGCCGAAATTTTTGAGCGCAGCCTCTGGTTACTCGAACAAGCTGAGAGGGAAGTGGTTTACGCGAATTTCGTTCTGGGTTTTGGCTATGCCCATATGAGGAATGAACATATTAGAAAAGATTACGAGTCGTTGCCCAATAGACGGGAACTAACATTTGAAAAAGCCATCAACAAATTTTGGAATACCCTGAGGGAGAAAGTTTATACACATCGCATCACGAAGCTCAAATTCGTGACGCTTGATGAAGATAACATGAAGGCAGAATTTCTGGAGCAACTGGCAAGGCGTGACGAATATAAATATCTCAAGGAAGAGGGCTTTAGAAAAGAAACCTGTGAGCGTGAAGAAACATGCAGGAAAATACTGGCGAGCGCTTTAAAGGACAGGGCGCGCGACTGGGAGACACCTGATACGGACCTGGAACTGGAATGGCGTGTCGGGCATCGCCTTCCCATACAGGTTCTCATCGCCGGGCTTCCCCCGAGGCAGGGACAACCGCAGGAAACAAGGTTCGGATGCATCGTCTTCCTGTTAGGCACAGAGAGCCTCGCAGGAATTAAAGCGCCCGGTTCTGCGCGGGGATTCTATACGGAACTCCAGCATATCATTGATATGTATAGTGAGTTTGTAGATAACGCTGCTGAAACGTTTCCCAAAAAGCATCCGCATCCAGAAGTTAAACTGCTCTCGTCTTAGTGCACAGGGAGATGATATTGAACACTTAATAGCTGGTTCGAGGCCGTTATATGTAGTCTTTATTACAGAGACGATAGCTCGCCGCTGCTTCCATGCTTCGATTTGTGAGATAATATATTTCATGAATTCTTTGTCGAATAAAAGTGACGATAATCGGATGAAGAGCATCAAAGCGGGGAAGCCTTGCATGGCAGGGCCTGAGTAAGACCCTGGTTAGGCCAGGACGTTTAGCGAGCGCAATCTGTATTAAAGGTGCTGCAAGCATATAATTTTGGATAAAGATCATTTAATGAGGGAAATCAGGATGAGCGGTTTTCATATACACGTAGATGCCATCACATTGACGGAGAAGTTTGAAGAGTATCTGATAAAGGAATTGGGCTTCTGGCGCAGTGATTTCGCAGGTCATCCAGAAGGAGTGGAACACTTTGAGCCGCCTCATCATTTGACAAAGAAAGTCGCGACGAGCTTTGAGTTTCGCGCGATGTTCGATGGCCTCCTGTCACATGTTGAGGACCATCTTCCGATGGTAGGTTATCTTGAGGGCGAGTACATCGCTTTGGATAAAGATTTGGAGGAGCACCAGTATGATGCTTCGGTCAAGCCGCCGTTCAAAATAGAAACAGGGTCTTTACCTCCGGCCAGTTTCAGAGAGAGCGAGATTCATATTGTTCTCAACCGGGAATTATCTGATGAACGGTTATTGCAAAGCCTGGCTGACATGGGATTCTTCACAGCCTATCTGCCGAAATCTTACGGCCTCGCACAAATCTTTACCGCGCAAGGTAGTAAGGAAACGATTCAGGAAATTCTGCCGCCGCTCATAGAGTATCTTGAGAAGGCGGGCGGCGCGGTCAATTGCAGTATCATGGAGGAACGCGTCGCGGGCTGGTGGCTGAGTGCCTCCTCTGTGCGTATGCCGCCTGTCATCGCTGCGATTCACTGGAATTGAAGATGCTCTTATCATCTCTATAATGACAAAGAGGCGGCCTCTTGCAAGCGTCTCTTTAATCACGCAAAAGCCCGTATGCCGGTTCATGTTTCTCACGCCTCGCGCTCTTAGCTTTCGACGACGAATGATGAGCCTCTGACGGCTCTCAAAGCGGCGATGGAAAAGCATGTTCGGTTATTGAGGGGATAGCTCATCTGCTCAACACATCTACAGGCCCTCGTCTTATGAATGACAACACCATGTGCTGTGGTCTTTTTCGTAGAGACTATCTACACAAAGGAAGAGAGAGTTATGGTTGAGCAGAGCAAAGAGGCAGACCACTCGAACCTTAATAAGGCGCGTCAGGAACATAGTAATCTGACCAAGCACTTGAAAGATGCTTTCGTCTTTGTTCAGGAATACATTAATGATGCGACCGACTTTAATAAGGCGACGTTATTTGAATGGTCAGCGCACGATCAGGCGTTGAAGCCATTGGTAAAAATAGGGACGAATAAATTAGTTTATCTGGGCGATTTTTCCCCACACGCGGGGTTTGAATACCCGCGCCGCGCCGCGCTGAGTAAAACGACCCAGTATGGCAATATCGCCGACGGCGCATGGCCCGACCTCTTGAAGGAAGAAGCGAAAAAGATCGGGGTCAACTCTATTATTTCCGTACCCATCAAACTCGGTGGGGAAGTAATCGGGGTTATCAATTTCTTCTTTCAACATGAGTTACAGGGACCGCAAGAACACCTCGAAGAAATTAAAAGCCTGTGCGAAGTCGTCGGGCTTTCGGTGTCCATGAACGTGCGGCTTTTCCTGTCCCGCGAGAGACAGGCCAGGCATATCAGATCGCTCGCACACGAAGCCTCGAATTTAATCATGGCCGTCGAGCAGGCTTCGGAAGTGATTCTACAGGACCCCGAAATATCCGCCAGTTCTAATTTAAATTCGCTTGTTTATCACATGATCTCGAATCTTCGCGATGCGGTGTTGCTGTTTAAGAATTTAGCCGCCGCAGAACGACTCAACATGGGCGATTTTTCCATTCAACTGCGCGAGCATGATATCGCCAAGATAGTTCGCACCGTGATTAATAAACGCGCCCCGCTCTTCGAGATGGCCTACTCCGTCAGAATCGAGCCGCCTGACCCGCAACTGTCGGCGCGAGGGAAAGTAGATAAATTTCTTTTTGAAAGAACCCTTGAGAATATTCTCGTCAATGCATGCAAGTATTCGCCGAAAAATGGAGTCATCAAAGTGACGTATGCTATTGTCGGGTCTAATTTTGAGGTCAGTGTCTCGGACCAGGGGCCGGGTATCCCTCCTCAATTTCGGCAGCGGGTGTTTGAAGAATTTTTCACCGTGCCTAAAGAAGGGGAGGATACGGACGAGGCCGATAGCAAGTATGCCGGAAGCGGTCTTGGGTTATACATCTCGAACCAAGTGATGCAGCGTCATCAGGGGAAGATATGGATTGCGCCGCCTGCTGATTCAGGTTGCACAGTACATTTGCAGTTACCACTCAATGAAACTCTAAAGGAGATCTGATTATGAGTACCTCACCCAAGGTTCTCGTCGTAGAGGACGAACCTCTCTCTGCGAAAACGCTACTTCTGATGTTGAGATCAAACAACTATGATGCGGTACACGCATCCTTCGTAGACCAGGCACGGGCCATACTCAATGATAGTGAAGACCTCATGCTTGTCATCATGGACCTCTGGTTACCTGTTACTGAAAGTGATGCCAGTGAAAAGAAACCGACGATGAATGCCGGGCTGGCGTTAGCAGAAGAAATTGATGGGGATCATCGTAACCTGCCGATAAAATTTATTACCGGTTACACCGAATTCGTCAACATAAGCTCGCTTGAAGCCATCAAAAACTTTGACGGATTTCACACCAAGCCGCTTTCCACGCATGACATTCTAGACAATGTTCAGCAGGCATTTAAGAGGTGGAAACCAGCAACAAAGGGGCTTGCCAGTGGAAAGTAGTGAATCCAAAATGGAATTAGACTCGTCTTCATCGGTTGATGCGCTTAAGCAGATTCTTCTCGGCGCACAATCCGACCTGCTGTATTTTGCCTCCATGAATTTGTCGCCGGATCAACTGGCGCGAAAAATCGTTGGATACTGTTGCAAATTCCCTCAATTCGAGCATGCGCTGATCGTTTTCCAAAGCGGTTATCGTCTGTGTGACGAAAATTTCCCGATAAGTGAAAAAACTCTGAATGAGAGACATGATGAAGAATCTCGAAGGGAGATGTGCGCTCTCTTTGAGAGATTTCAGTCTCAAACTGTTAGCAAATATGAAGGACCTATTGATAGTGCTCCTTTGCGAAAAATCATCGGTGAGGACGTTCTGAATTTATTTAAGGGCGTACCGCTTCTGGCGGCGAGAGTTGTTTGGCGTAACTACCGCGCCATCGGACTGATAGTGTGCTTCGGAAATGATAGGGCGCAATTCATTCGAGAAGAAGAGTTGTTCTTAAAGCACGTTGCGGAGACCCTGGGACTCAAACTGCGTTCTCTTATTAGCCAGTATTTCGGGGAGAAGTTTAAATGTAATCTGGTATCCCGCACCTCGCCCTTTGTCGAAGGCAGACGAAGGGTCGCGGCTTTATTTTGTGACTTGAGAAATTTCACGCCGTTCACCTCACTTTTTCAGGGAGAGGCACGCGTCACAGATGGTCTCCAAACCTATTTTAAGGAGGCTGAAAGGGTCATCTTTGAGCATGAAGGGATGCTCGATAAGTTCATTGGCGACGGCATCATGGCCCTGTTCGGCGTCACCGCTCGGAGCGATGGGGATTTTAAAGAAGCGGTCCGGCATGCATGCGACACGGCGAAGGAACTTCAGCAGGTGTTCAAGAGAATTAAAAAAGATTCCTTCGCCAAAATGCTGGAAGATCGTAGCGAGTATCTGGACCTGCAAATTGGCATAGGGATAGATGTGGGAACAGCCCTTTTAGGATTCTTTGGTGGTCAGTACAATAAGTCGTATAGCGCAATCGGCGATTCCATCAATACCTCAGCCCGATTGGAAAGTCTCGCCGGGAAAGAATACGAAGATGGGCCGGGGCGTGTGCTCTCCAATGTGTTAGTCGGCGCTGCGGCCTATCGGCTGCTCCCAGACGAGTACCGGAGAATTAATTTTGAGAGGGAGCCTGTTCTCCTTCAAGTTAAAGGTAAGCCGTTGAAGATTGAAGCATACGAGATGAAGTATTCAAGCTGAACTCACGCCGCATATTCTGCGTCTCACCTGAGACAAATTCCACCCGTCCGATAACGCAGTTGAGACGACGGAATTCTCAGTTATAAGCTTTGCCCGACGATGGATGGGCCAACGATATTTTGCGTCTGCACGGATGCAGTGTGCCCGATCTTGTGGTTATACCTCGGTCGTACGCCTTATGTTATCGGACACAAATCATGTCTCGTCCAACTGCAAGTTGCTCTATAGCAATTTTCAATTGAGTGCGACTACAGGTCAGTACGGCCTGCTTAAGCCGGGCGGGTTCTTATCTCAGCCACGACCCGCCCAGCTTAAGCAGGCGGGACTGACAAGGACGCTTGCCGCGATGCTCGCATCCAATTGAGAACCGCTATAGGTCTGGCGTTACAGAGGTTTGCTCAGAACGGTGCGGAGGACAGAAGGCGGCGCGCGTAGACATCCCACAGCCTGCCGAAATAAAAGAGACCGAAACGTGTGAGAGTAGACGTGCGGTCAGCGAGCGTTGGCCCTTCCGCACGGAACGACATGAACTGTTTGAGAAAGGCGATCATGCCAACGCGTAAGATGCCTGTCGCAACCACCTCGGAGACATCATCATCCTCATCCTTCATCACCATCCCACGGTAGACCCTGACGAACATCGTCGTCGTATCGCTCAGGAAATCCATGCCTGGATCATCGTGTAGGTCCTTAAACCCGCTCAGCGTTAATGTGTTGCCGTCCGCATTGTTGAAGGCGATACGATAGACAACCTTTTTGTGTGCCGGGTCGCCTTCATCAACGAAGATGTTGAAAGTCCCGCGACTGAACGGGAGTCTCCCGCCGAGGCGCTCGCAGAGGATGAAGCCCTCGACAGATGCCTCGTGCTCCGGTGTGGTAATGAAACGATTGACTCCGTCAATATGTATGTTGATGTGCGCCTCGAAGTTGTTCCTGTCGGCTTTACCCTGTGCAAAACCTTCCTGATAGTTAGTCGCGCCGAATCCGACGTAGCCTTTTACTTCCTCTGTAAAACTCATGCTCGTCTGCGCCGTGTGGACCTCAGGAGGATAATCAACGCCGCGTTGATAGCTCACATCGTTGGCGTCGCACCAGGCGCGCGCCGCTTCAACTCCACGGTTGACGGCCTCCGCAGCGCGGTCCCTGCTGAAGTTGAGTAGATAGTGAAGCGGCACTTCTGCCTTCAACTCGCGCACGGTGATGTGCCGACCGAATTCACCATGCGCGCCACTCGCCAGAGCATCGTTGTTGCGTTGGATGCGCGCGAGCATCTGTTTGTAGGCGTTGTTTGTGGTCGCCTCGAAAATGCCGAAGAAGTTGCCTACGAAGCCGTCTTGCCATTCGCCGCGCTGGCTCGTCGTCCAGATAATCCATAGTTCGTCGGAGCCGCGACGGATAGCCTCCTCTATGTTGCTGGCGGTGTTGAAGACCGCGTCTATGTACGTCTCGCCGTCAACATGCACGGGCGGAAACCACATCGGCAGCGAGGCTGTGGCGACGAGAAAGTCCTCCGTCATCTCGTGTGGCATCAAGGGGCGTAGCAAGTGTTTCGAGAAATTGTAGACGTTGAAAGTCGCCTCGCGTGAACTGTCTCGAATCTTCTCCCAATCAAGCCCCCAGGCAGGGAAGACTTTATGACGGTAGGCGTCAAGCTCGAACAGCGACTCGGCGTAGATGAACCGCGCGAGTTGTGACCAGTTGACATCAACGCCGCCGACAGGGTCCAGGTTGCGCCAGTTGTCCGCGATCTGTCTGCCGCTCATTCCCTGTGTCCACATGGCGAGGTTGAAGCAAGCGGCGCTCACCCCGTCCGCGTGGTCGAATTCGATGCCCGCCTCGTCGAGCCACACCTGTAGCACGCCAGCTTGAAAGGCGATTTTCACTCCTCCTCCGGCGAGCATCAATGAACGCTTCGGCATCGAACGCTCCTTCGTGCGGCTTACCGCAGCATCATCTGCAAAATGATGGCCGCGACGATTGGCCTGATGATGAAACCGACGGGTATCGCCACCAACCATAAGATCAAAGCCATATTCTTTGAACGACGGGCCTTTATATAATCAGGATCGCTCGTTTGGAGTTTGCCGAAATTCGCCTGCCAGCGGATGAAGAGGACGATGACCGCGAGAAAGATGAAGAGGAATCCCCAGTAGGTAATACCTATGAAGGGGATGATACTGAGGGCTAGAAAAACAAACATCGTCCCCGCCGCAATCTTCAGATAGCTGGCATCATTGCAAGCCTGATTAACCTTCTCTTGCAAGTCGGCAGCCGTTCTGGCGGTTTCAGGATCAATCGGAGCAGCGCAGTACCGGCATACCTGCATGCTGTCGTTAATTATCTCTTTGCAATTCGGACAAGGAAAAGTCTGTGGTTGAGTTAACATGAAATCCTCCTGAATTTTCGTTCAACACAATAAAAGGTCAACTTGTGTTTTCATCATTCGACTCTCATTCGAGAACCTCTATCAGTCGGGCTGACTATCGAATTGACCAGCCGTCCGGCGATACTATTCAAGCAAGCCAACAAAGATTGATGAGAGGCACGCTCAGGGCGGTCTGGTTCAATGAATTGTGAGGCGCGGCTTAATCGAAGAGATCATCCACCGGCATCGTCCAGCCGGGAACAGCAGGCTCGGCTCCGGCAATTTCGCCGCGACGATAGATGGTCGGGTTGTTCGGGTCAGCGGCTCGATGGACTTTAATTGTATCTTTACTGAGAAGGTCAACATCCCACACCACCTCTGTGCCTGCCGCAAAATAGTCAGCGATCTTCCGGGCGATTTCTCGCTCCGCCTGTGGGCCATAATCGTTCTCACTACGCACTTCTGCGGCAAATACCGGCGCGCCTTCAAAAAATTTCATCCCACTGGCTTTGCCAGTATAGAAGGCAGCATCAGGACTAAGAGATTCACGATGCGGCAGATTGACTTTGAAACCGGCATTATCCGTGACGGCACGACCTGACTTTGTCCTGCGCGAAAACTCACGCAGGCTGGCGAATATCTCACCGCCTGCAAAATTGGGCGCTGCTCCCGTGGGCGACATTAACAAGACCTCTCCATTGACAATCTCCGCCTTCTGATTATCGGGCACGCGGTACAAATCTTTGATTGTGGCATTAGCTTTCGTACTCATATGACACCTCGGCCATCATTTTCTGAATTTTTCGCAAAGCTTACAAGATTGGTCGTCAGATGAGACTCGCACGATGAGCGTCCAAATAATCCAGACCCTGACTCTCGAACTGTTGCTCAAGCGCTTCCAGTCCCTTCTCCTTTTTGAACTCGCGCTCCTCTCTGGTAATCGGAATCAGCCATGAGAAATGAACAGTCTCATTCATATCCGATAGCTCAAGAACTTCAAATTCCGGTCCATCAAGATAGGGCTTTGAAAGCAACCCGAATTCACACTTCGAGCCGGGAAGCCAGGGTCGCCCGAAGTTGACCGTGTGCCCAAAGTTCAACTGAGAACCCGTTCGATGGTAATGAGCGATGACGGTCAATAGCTCCACATGCATGTCATTCTGTTGCGGGGCGAAGAGGCACACTTCAAGCAAATGCTCGTCACCGACCTGCGACATACAGCAGGTCGCGTATATCCACGTCTTGTGAACCTTACCGGGCGGAAATTCCAAAACACAAAAATCATCAGGTAGTTCGTCAATACGCCCTCTCTCCCATCTAACTTCTCTAGCCTGAGAGGCCCAGTGGCTTTCGTAATGCTCAATGATGCTCTGTTTTAAGCTCTTCATTTGAGACCGTACTTTTTCTTCATATCTTTAGAATACTTAGACATTTCTCCACCCTGTTTGTTTGATTCATCTTTAGGCTGCAACTTCATTCGTGAACGATCATTCGCGCTTGCTTTTAGCTCTTCATCCGTCATTTTGTATCCCGGCTTCTCGCCGATGGACTTGTCTCCCTCGTAATATCTTTTTACCAGAGGCGGATCATGGTCCACGACATCACCCGCGCCCGCTCCGAGCGCTCTTCTATCCGCTTGCGTGGGTGTACTGCCATACTTGCTTCGGCTATAAGGCTCTGTGGGTTCTCTGGTGTTCCACCAGTTGCTGATCTTCGGCCCGACATACCTGCCGACGCCAGCCGTGCCCGCACCGATGCCGACCGATGTCGCCAATCCTTTCCAACTGAAGTTCTTCGGGTCTGCGCCGTTGACCGCCCAATCGCTCATGTAGCCGATGCCGCCGCTGAGTCCGCCCACGCCAGCATAAGCGGCCACGCCCGCCGCCGCCGGGAGAAATGCAAACGGCACTGCCGCCAACCCGCCGACGATGCCGCCCTTCAACCCTGCTTTCGCCAGGCACGATAAACAACCGAAGCCGTTCTCCATGCCTTCGTTGAGCACGCCATACGTGACACCTGCTGCCACCCCGGCAGCGATGATCAGCAAAGGGCCTGAGACCGGCGCGGTCGCCACGACGATGGCAGCCACCGCCACTGCCGCCACAATCGGCGCGGCCTTCTTGACGAAGTTCTTGACACCGCTCCAGGACGGCCACAGCCCCAGCGGGTCCGCATCATTCACCGGATTGTTCGAGCAGTAGAGATAAAGGTTCAAGCCGGATAGATAACTCGCCGGGTCGCGCGTGAGGTAGCGGCCCAGAGACGGGTCATAGTAGCGGAAGCGGTTGTAGTGCAGGCGCGTCTCCGCATCCTCATACTGTCCCGGCAAACGCAAAGGTTGGGCGACCTTGTTGATCATCAAACGCGCCGCGCCATACGCCGCATAATCTGCTTCCCATACCGTCGCGCCCTGTTCATCTGTCAGGCGGCGCGGTGTGCCCAGGTGGTCCATGTGATACTGGTAAATTTGATCTCCGACGCGCAGCAACATCGGCGTATAGGTCTGCGGCCAGTACAGGTAATCCTGAGCTTGCCTGCTGGTACTAACGTTCGGCGCGGAGTAGTGCCCTGTGGTCTGTGTCGTCGTTTTCTCCGTCACCTCTCGGACTAACTGCTCGCCCGCCCACACGTATCGCGTCAGAGAGGTCGAGCGCGCATCATTCAAAGGGTCGGGCACGACGCTCTTCTTCCACACGCGCCGACCGAACGCGTCGTAGCCGAAGGAGAGCTTCTGTCCGCCGCGTTCATCCTCTGCGCCAATCATCCGGTTAAAGCTGTCGTAGGTATACTTCCAGTTGTCATCGCCGCCGCGCTGCTCTATGAGGTTGCCGCGCCCATCATAAATGCACTGCAAGGCCCCCTGGCTCACCAGTTGGTTCAGCGAGTTGAAGACGGCGTGCTCGCCATTAGAACCCACACGATTGCCCGCCGCATCGTAAGCGAAGACTTCGTTGCGGTGTGGCGCATCAAGTCTTTCGACGGACAGCAACTGGCCTTCGCTGTCATACTCATAATGTCGCCGTCCGAAGCGAGAGTCGCGCATTTGACTGATGCGGTCTTCGCCATCGTATTCAACCTCGCTGTGAAAAACCACGGAAGAGTCCGTCGCCCGCCGGATGCTGATAGAAGTTGTGAGACCGACGGGAGACTGGCTCACCGTCGTGACCAGTTTATCCGGCGAAGTAAACGTCCAGCCCCGGTCGTCGTCCGCATACGCGATTTCATAGCGGCGGCCCCGCCAATCAATTAAGCCGCTCAGGCGCATGTCCGCATCATGCTCGTACGAGATGATTTCGCCCGTGGGATAAGTCAGATGCGTGAGCGTGCCGGATTCATCATAGCGGTAAAGGATGCGTTCTCCGTCTTGCTCTTCCTCGACCACTCTGCCTTCGTCGTCATATTTATAATTAACCGTGCTGTCGGCGCTGCGCGCTTTGGTGAGCCGTCCCGCGTCGTCATAAACGAACGCGGCTTCGACGCCGTCAGAGCCACGCAGCAGCCTGATGCGCCCGGACGCGTCATAAGTCAAGGCCACTTCATTGCCGCTCTGCGAGGTCATGCGTTGCAGTTGGCCGAGCGGATCATAGCCGTATTCTTCAACGCTCCCATCTGCGTGCAGCGCGCGGTCCGGGCGTCGCCAGACGCCGTATTCAAAGCGCGTGGTATTACCGTTGCCGTCTATGAAGGCGGTCAGATTATCCTCATTGCTGTAAGCGAATCTTTCCGTCTGCCTGAGCCGGTCAGTGGTGGCAGCCACGTACTTGCCGTCCTCGTCGTGGATGCCTGCCTCTCCCGCGTAGCGGTAACGCACCTCTGCGCTTGTCTGGTCCGGGAAGCTAAGCCCCTTGAGTCGTCCGAAGTCGTCGTGCGCGGCGCGGAAAAGTTCACGCCCGTCACGCGCCGCGCGCTCCAACTGGCCGCCGCCGTCATACGTCAACTGCAAACGCATCGCGGAGGGCGTCGTCAATTGCAGCAACTTACCCTCTCCATCATTTTCCATGCGCCATGTGCGTTGCAGCGGAGAGGTCACGCTCCCGATAAATCCGAGGCGGTCGAATCCCATCCGCATCTCATGCCCGCGCGCGTCTTTAATGAGAATGTCGCCGCTCGCGGGGTCACGCTTCGCGGTCTGGTTCGATTTGTCGAAGGTTTGTATCAGCGCGTCGCCAAAGTTTTTCCGGCGAAAGGTGTAGAGATGTTCCGCGCGTAGAGGAAAGTTTTGCCCTGTGGGTCGGCGTGGCGGGGCCATCGGGTGGGCCCGTAGCGCCCGCGACAAACGCAGCGCCTGACCGTCTATCTCTTCGGTAAAGATGATGAGAGAGTCGCAGTCTCCGAAAAACTCTTTCAGTTCGGCGGCATCGCAACTCGACAGAAAGAGCGGCAAGAGGCGTGGGTCGTAATAGCGGAACAACAGGTCCGAGCCGTCGGGCGATGTGACGGTGATGAACTTACGCCAGTGGTGGTTTACCTCCGGGAACTCGTTCGTCGTCGTGAAGAAGAAGCCCCAAGGTTGTGTCCAGAGCGTTTGCTTAATCCAGTCCAGCAAAGCCCCGTCCACCCTGGCGAGGTGAGGAGCCTTATCCGCGAAATTCTCAGCCGCATGGCCGCGATACAGACACGCGCCCTGAGCACTACCGAGGCTCGCCACTTTCGCCGGAACGTCAGGAGCGTCGCACGCGTCTATGACCGCATAGAGCGCACCCGTGTGGGCCAATCGCTGCAAGTCCCCGAAGGTCATCGAACCCGCTTCAACGCCATTGGTGAAGTTTGCGGCGGGCGGCTGGCTGAGATAATCATCCATAGCTGCATGACGCGCTTCGCGTGCTTAAAGACATCAGGCTCTCACGAACGGGGCGGCGTTTTGCTTGGCGGTATTCATGGCGCTGCTGCCTCCGCCTCCCCCGTCGCCGATGGTCACGGTGCCCGCGCCGGTCGTGATTTTACCGTGATGACACGTCGCGTCGCCGACGCGCGCAGCCTTACTGCCGCCGATGATGACTGTGGGCGAGCCGGAGCCGATCTTGGCCGGGCCGTCTGTACAGGAACACATGTCGCCGACGCGGGCGGCGCGTTGTCCTTCGATAACCACCGTCGGTTCGCCCGTTTCAATCTCTCCGCCGGGGCTGCCCTTCGGACACACTTGCAAATCGGTGACTCTGGCCGCAAACGGCATCGTTCTCCCTGCCCTTCCTCCATCGGCGGTCGCTTCGTCCTGTGACAAAGAATCAAGCGTGCGGCTGGGCCTCGCGCTTAATTAATCTCAACTTTTCCGCCCCTGATGGTGTGTTGACCATTCGCCTGTGAAGCGATGGTTTTGCCCTGTACTTTAATGTCAGTACCCGTCAGTTCAATGTTTCCGCCAGAGTCCATGACCAGCTTGCTCGCGCCCACCTCAAGCGTAATCTTGGTCGCGGCTTTGACAAAAACTTCGCTGCCGTTCGAGGTGATTTTAATCTCACCCTCCGCCGTGTTGTGCTGATAACCGGCGGAGACCGTATTGGTTTGATTGCCCGCGCTGACGGTGTTGGACTGGTTGCCCTCTGTGACGGTCGTCGTCATGTCGCCTTTGACCGTCTCGTTGTGTTTGCCGTCAACGTTAATCTTCCGGTCAACTATGACGTGCTGCGTGTCGTTGTTGCGCACAGTGGTGTCCATATCCTTCTGTGCGTGGATGCGGACCAACTCGCCCGCCTTGCCGTCCCTGATGACGATCTCGTTATAGCCGCCGCCGCCCTTCGTCGTGTTCGACATGAAGCCCATCATGTCGGCCCCGGCGGGCAGACCGTAAGGCGGCATCTGTTCGGCGTTGTAGACCCTGCCGGTGATGATGGGCCGGTCCGGGTCGCCCTCCAGAAAATCAACGACCACTTCCTGACCGATGCGCGGGATTGAAACCGCGCCCCAGCCTTTGCCCGCCCACGGCTGCGAGACTCTAATCCAACACGAACTGTGCTCGTTATACTTGCCCTCGCGGTCCCAGTGAAACTGCACCTTCACGCGCCCGTATTTGTCCGTGTAAATTTCTTCGCCCGCTGGCCCGACCACCGTCGCCGTCTGCGTTCCCTGGACTGTCGGCACAGGCATCATGCGCGGCGGGCGGTAAGGCGTCGCGGTGTGCGGGATACAGACGAACTCGTTGTGATAACGCGCGCCGCCGCCGTCCGTGTTCGACTCGTAATTCGCGGGCAGGTAGGCGGAGTGCGTGACGGAGAGCAGCACGTAGGCGCGATTCATGTCTGAGCGGTAATGGTCCACCAACTCGAACTTGTAACCGGCGACGAAGGCGCGACAATCGCCGCTTCCCGTCGCCGCCGTGCGCGCGGCTTCCTGTTCCTCTATGCGGACGCGCACCAACCGCTCTCCGAGGTTCGCGTTGAGATATTCGCCCGGATAGTCATAGTGTTCAAAGTGGCGTTTGTCACCGCCGTTGATGGTCGTCAAGAGGTCGAAGCGCGGTTGCTCGAAGTTGAAATCCCTCGTTGTATACTTGCCTGTGCGGACCTCCTGCCCGACGCTCCAGGTGGCGACGGAGTCTTCGTCCAGATGGTCTTCGGCGCTCGTGTGATAGCGTGCGACGGACTGGTGCGGGCAGGCGACAAACTTGCTCGATTGGTCCACCAGGACCAGCGTGTGCTTATCCTCTGTGTGCTCGAAGAAGTAGCAGATGCCCTCCTCCTCCATCAGTCTTGAGACGAAGCTGAAATCTGTCTCGCGGTACTGCACGCAGTACTCGCGCGGCTCGTAATTGCCGCCGAGACGCAAAGAGAAGTCCTGCGAAAACCCGCGCTCTGTGAAAATCTGAGAGACTATCTCCGGGACCGTCTTGTGCTGGAAGATACGGGACCCGCCGGAGTAGCTGAGGAGCCACAGCCAGGGGACCAGCGTCGCCTGATAACGGAAGAGGTTCTGCACCGACCCGCCCTGCGAAAACGCGACGACGTGGCCGTTGATGTGTCGCACGCACTCGCCTTCGTCCTTCAGGAACTTGATGGTCGCACGCATCCCGACCGCCGCTTCAAAGTCTATCCCCCGTTGCTCGGACAACAGGCTCAAGTTGTAGCGGAAAGGCTGCGAGATGCTCTCGCGCCCGTCAAAGCCTTCGAGCAGCAGCACGTCCTTGCCAAGTGGCGTGACGATTTGAATCGGCCTGTCTTGTTGTGTGTACGTGCCCATACTGTCACCTTCTCTGGCTCCCCGAAACTGACGGTTGGCAGCAGGCTTGAAGAGCCGTCTGTCGTCTCCTCGCCGTGACTATTTTTCGACGCCAACCACTTTGATTCGACCCTTCCGGTTGATGCCGATGAGATCACCTGTCGCGCCCGTCATGGCAAACAATTTCCTTTTGGCGATGTCGTACCTGAGCGTGACGTTTTCATTCTCCAAGCCAGCATTGAAACTGAAAACCGTCGCGCTCTCCCACTTCACGAACTCGTGCCACAGTGCGAGCCGTTGCACCTCCATGCCCGGACGCTCCGACACGACCTTGATCGTGTCAGTGCATCTGTGCTTCTGGATGTCTGGCAACGCCTCGCTGGCTTTGACGATACAAAAGCCTTCCTCGCGTCCGGCGGGCAGCAGCAAATACTCCTCATCCGGGGACCAGACCTCCGCGAAGTACCCTTGCGAAAACAACAGGCTGTCATTGCCGTCAACCGGCACGTAGACGGCATCCTCGCCCGTGCGCGTGTTTTTGATACTCAGGCTTTCAACGTACTTCGTCGGGGGAGACCCGGCCTGACCGCTCATCTCTGCTATTTTGAAAATGCACTGTAAAGCGTATTTACCATTTTCAATGACCGGGGACTTCAGATTATCTGCAAACCATTTTTTGTCCGGCTGCAAGGCCACAGCCGCCTGTTGAGCCTCTGCATTTCTGCGCGCCGATGGTTCGGATGCAGAGCAGCCGAAGAGGACGCTGACGAGAAGAATCAACCGTGCCGCACGCGCGAGGCTCAGCTTATTAACACTCATGCTATTACCTTTGAGCCGAAGTAAACGTGGCGTCGGGCGGCGTCACGACGATGCCGGAGTTCCACTCGAAAGTGTAAAGCGAACTTCGTTCGTACAAGCCTTCGCCGATGCCTTCCCAATGCACCTCATAGACCATTCCATAGGAGCATAAGAAAGTATGCACGCCTCCTTTAGCCGTCCCGTAAGCAAATCTGACTTTGCTGAATTCATCGAAAGTGGTCTGGTCTTTCGGCGTCTGTTTCTTGGGAGGATTGACGCTCGTGGGCCTGTAATTAATCATATAACCGCTCACCGGAACGGTGTAATACTTGCCCGTCTTGACCGCTAACCTGTAGCTGTACGGATGTTCCTGAAGACCATCGGGCGGGTTGTTCACGTCGGGGTTCCAGTAATGCGCTTTCCACCCGATGCCTGTCAGATACGCGGCGAGTTCCGTGCCGTGTTCGCCAAGCCCCCCGACTTTGCGCGCCGCTTCCCGGTTGCCGATTTGCTCGAACGCGTACTTGAGCACGTTAATCACGTACGTGATACAGTCGGTTCTGGTCTTGCCCGCCATGTCGTCCGGTAAACTGTTGCGCCGCAGATATTCGCCGCGATGGCTGCCCACCTGGGTGCTGTAATCTTTCAGTAAGTCCCACATGCGCTTCTCCGCATATTCGCTGAAAGTTAAAGCCCGTTCCTGCGATGCGGCAGTCGAGCTATTGGCGGCTAACATCAGGTTGAGTTTCGGGTCTGCCCAATCGTTCAAGCCAAGCAGGCCCGGAGTGTCGCCGAGCAGCGACCCGCGCTCGCGCCATGACGGGTCCGCCCGATCATTCAAGCCTTGCAGGCCGGGCGTGCGCGTCGAGACCTCCGGCGGGTTGAATCCCTGGAGTCCGGGTCGGCGTGAGCGTGGCATCGTCTTCAATCCTCCGTGTAGCCGCAGGCTACTCTGATGCTTATTATACAATAATCGGCACGGCATTACTCATGGCTTACAGGTCATCCGGCGCACGCCCGGCGAGCAACCATGCGACGGTTTTTGTGAAGCACTCAAACAATCTCATACACGAATTCCCCGGCTGCGCCGACTCCGACCATGACCCGCGAGACGCGCTCGGCTTGCGCCATCCGCGAGAGAAATTCGCCCGACAATTCCGGCAGCAATGTGCGTGTCAGGATATGGTCAACGTTGCGCGCACCTGA
The DNA here is from genome assembly GCA_036009045.1 of Pyrinomonadaceae bacterium. Classification (GTDB taxonomy): domain Bacteria; phylum Acidobacteriota; class Blastocatellia; order Pyrinomonadales; family Pyrinomonadaceae; genus DASYML01. The sequence goes on along the minus strand of DASYML010000185.1, from coordinate 13,548 downwards.
TTCAACTTCACGACAGCGCGCGGCAATCTCCGAGACGACCGCATCATCATAAGCGAACCGGACCTTATGATTCTCGAAGAGCCGCTGGCCGATGCGACCGAGTTGGAGCAGGATGATTTTTCGCATCGCATCATCTGTAATCGGGTAGTAAGGAACCACCGTCATCCGACCGAGCAAGGCGGGTTTGAAGACTTTGAGCAATTCGGGCCGCATCGCCTCGGTCAAGGCTTCGGCTTCGGGACGCGTTTCCGGGTCGGCGCACAGTTTCATGATCGTCTCTGTGGCGACGTTCGAGGTGAGCAGGATGACCGTGTTCTTAAAGTCAATCTCACGTCCCTCCGCATCTTCAAGCTGCCCTTTGTCGAAGACCTGAAAGAATAGTTCCATGACATCCGGGTGGGCCTTCTCCACCTCGTCGAGCAGGACCACCGAATAAGGTTTGCGGCGCACGGCTTCGGTCAACACGCCGCCCTCGCCGTAGCCGACGTAACCCGGCGGCGAGCCTTTGAGAGATGAGACGGTGTGCGCCTCCTGATACTCGCTCATATTAATCGAGACGAGATTGCGCTCTCCGCCGTAGAGCGCTTCGGCGAGCGCGAGCGCCGTCTCCGTCTTCCCGACGCCGCTCGGACCGACGAGCAGAAAGACGCCGACGGGGCGTCGCGGGTCAACGAGACGCGCGTGTGCCGTGCGGATGCGTTGTGCGATGGCTTCGAGCGCGTGCCCTTGTCCGATGACGCGTTGCGCGAGCCTGTCGGAGAGCGCCAACACGGAGTTAATCTCGTCCACCATCATCTTGCCCACGGGGATGCCGGTCCAGCCTGAGATGACTTCGGCGATGGTCTGCGAGTTGACGTGCGGATGCATGAGCGGGGCTTCGCCCTGTAGGGTGGACAATTCTCGCGTCAGTTCATCCAGTTGCGTTTGCAATGCGGCGCGTTCTTCAGTTGACGGCGGCGGCGCTTCATCAACCTGCGCGGCGCGTGGCGCTTCTTCGTCTGACCTGTGAGCTTCATCTGCCTTGTGTGCCTCGCCCTGCTCCTCGCCGTCCGTGTTGCCCTGCTCCCATGTGTGTGCGTCGCCCCTCTGCCCGTCGCCGTTTTCCGAGATGCTCTCTTCGAGGCGTGACCGCGTCTGGCGAAGACGCTCTATCAGGTCTCGCTCTTTGGTCCAGCGCATCTCCAGTTCAACGAGAGAGCTTTCGGTCTCGGCCTTCACGCGGCTCAACTCCGCGAGACGTTCGCCGTGATCTGCCCCGGTCGCGGCCTCACGTTCAAGAGATGTGATTTCCGTGCCGAGTTGGTCCAGGCGACGGCGGGCGTCTTCGATGGCGGGCGGCGTCGCGGCGTTGCTGATGCGGACGCGGGCTGCCGCCGTGTCGAGCACGCTGACGGACTTATCCGGCAACTGGCGACCGCTGATATAACGATGAGAAAGGCGCACGGCGTCCTCAACCGCTTCATCCAGAATACGCACTTGATGATGCTCTTCGAGCGCAGCGGTCAGGCCGCGCATCATCGTGATGGCGGTCGCCTCGTCCGGCTCATTAATCTTGACCACCTGGAAGCGGCGTGCGAGCGCGGCATCCTTCTCGAAATATTTTTTGTACTCGGCCCACGTCGTCGCGGCGATGGTGCGTAGCTCGCCGCGCGCGAGAGCGGGTTTTAAGAGATTGGCCGCGTCGCTCTGGCCCGCCTGCCCGCCCGCGCCGATCATCGTGTGCGCCTCGTCTATGAAGAGGATAATCGGCTGCGGCGAAGCCTTGACCTCCGCGATGACATTTTTCAAACGGTTCTCAAACTCGCCTTTGATTCCTGCCCCGGCCTGTAACAATCCCAGATCGAGCGTCCTCAATGAGACGTTGCGCAAAGGCTCCGGCACGTCTCCCTCCGCGACCCGCAGCGCGAAGCCTTCGGCCACCGCCGTCTTCCCGACGCCCGCTTCGCCCGTCAGAATCGGGTTGTTCTGCCGACGGCGCGTGAGGATGTCTACGATCTGGCGAATCTCAAAATCACGACCGAGAACCTGATCCAGATGACCGTCTCGCGCCCGCGCCGTGAGGTCAATCGTGTACTGGTCGAGCGCAGGCGTCTTGCCGCCGGATGGCAGCCCGGACTGACCGCCGTCCCCGTTGACGCCTTGAGAATTGAGCGACGGGTCCATGCGGTTTTCGCTTGAGTTGGAGGTCAACTCGGAAAAATTACCGCGCAAGGTTTCGAGAGAGATGCGATTGAACTCTTTTGAAATTTCCCGTGCCAGCCGCGCCACATCGTCTGACGACAGCAGCGCGAGCAACAAATGACCTGAGCGGATTCTGGCCGCGCCGTAATCAATTGAAGCCAACAGCCAGGCATCCTCGAACAGGCGCGGCAAACGCGGCGAGAGGGCTGGCGTGCGCGCGTTCCCTGTCTTGAGGCGGTCAAGCGCACGCTGCACATCTGCCATCAAACGCGCCCGGTCAACTTCAAAGTGATGCAATGAATAATCCAGGTCGGTGTCAGTCGCTTCAAGGAGTTTGAGCAAGAGGTGCTCAACTTCTACGTCGTAGTTGGTGCGTGAGAGGCACAGCCCCGCCGCCGCTTCCAAAGCGTTCCGGCAAATGTCGTTCAGTCTGCCGACGAGGGATTTCAGGTTTACAGTCATAAGCGATGTTCGTCCACTGATCTTTAATCACTCCCGCACAGGCAGCACCACGCGCGGCCCGTCCGTGAAATCCTTTGTCTTGAGCCATGAAGTCCAGCCGAGCATCGGACCCGTCTCACCGAAGCCCAGAGAGCACTCTGGCACTTCATCAGCGCGCAGATGCAACTGCACGTCGAAGTCCAACTCCAATCCGACGAGCCAGCGTGTCAGGCTGGTGAAAGAGCCTTGAGCGGATTGACCGGGCAGGAACCGCAGAAACTCTCTGAACTTGAGCGGGCCGAGCAGCAGGCGAAACTTTGATTGATGGTCTTGCACGCGCGTCCCCACAATCGTGTCAACGCCGAGGTCGCTGTTGGCCGCGCCGAGCTTCGTCAGGTTGCCCTCATCAAGCGCGAGCCACTGCATGGCGAACTGTTTGACCTTGACGAGAATACCGAAGTAGTCGCTGAGGATGGCGGCGATGGCGCTGGCCGAGCGCGGTCGCTGTGCAATCAAGCCACCATAAAAAAGCATCCCCTCGTCGGGCACGCCGAGACGCCCACGCAGGCCGCGCGTCCCCAGCCCGATGAGGTCCAGGAGATGTTCTGTAAAGCTATCATCCTCGCCGCGTTCATAGGCGACGTGAAATCTGTACTTCTCCCATGCGCGGTAAAAGAGAGAGATGAGCCTGTGGTTGAAGATGTCAAGGAACTCCCAGTAAGCCGTGTCCTTGTAGCGCGCGCGCTCGACCAGCAATTCCGTGTAGTGGTGCGGCAGCGTGCCGAGCGGTCCCGTCATCCCCATGAAATTAACGAACATCAAAGGCTGTTCGCGCTCTATGATGTCAGTGCCGTTGGCTTCTTCCGGCTCCGGCTCCTCGCGCTCAAGGGCGTGAATCTGGCTGGCCGGAAATTCCAGCGAGGCGCGCGTGCGAAAGCGCACCACTTCGGCGGCGGGCGCACTGCCGCTGCGTCCCACAGGCACGCGTTCAGGATACATACGTTCAAGCAGCCGCACGGCCTGAAAGAACTCGAAGAGGTACGGCTCATCGAACAGTATTTCGGCTAGAGCATCACTTGCTCGCCCGTCCTCGGCTGCCATCGCTTTAACTCCCCATCGCGTTGTTTGACGGTCGCCACCAGTTGCGTGAACGAGTTGACGGAGGCATACAGCCCTAGAAAGCGTTCCAGCACCGAGGCGAAAAGATAGATACCGCTACCGACAAAAAGTTCCTCATCGAACTCAATCTCAGTTTCGACGCCGCGCACGTAACCGGACCCGATGCGCTCGCCCGTCTGACGGGTCACGCGGCGGCTACGGATGCGCGTCAGACCGTGTATTTGCTTGCGCGTCGCCGGAGTGTTCAGATAATCGTAGAGCAGTAGAATCTCCTGCAAAGCACGCGGCGCGCCGTTTTCGTCCGGGGCGATGATCGAGAGGTGGTTGAGCGATAAGTGTGAAATCAAACGCCACTGTGCGGCACGGCGTAGCGGCGGGCGGATGGCGTCCGTCGGCTTGCGTAGACACTGCACGCGCGCCAGTGGTCCCATGTTCTCAAGCTCGAAGCCGCCCTCGCGCCCGCCGAACGGGAGTTTGCCGGGTAAGTCGCGGTTGGTGCAGGTGGCGCGCACGGTCATGGTGTCCGAGGCCGGGACGTGCGGGTTGAAGTTGACATCAACGAGCGATAAATAAACTTCGGAACCTGTATCTTCGACGGACTGCGACGGGCGTCGCGTCGCGTACCAGAAAGTTTGCTCGCCTTCGGGATTGTCCGCGTGACGATATGAATAGAAGGGATGAAAACGGCGTGTCCCTTGCCGGTGCGGGTCAACCGTCAGGACCTCGTCAACCGAATAGATTTCCGTGCTCGACTGGCGATGCACATCAGCGATGAGATGATATTCGTGCTGCTGTCCTGTGACTTGCAACGGCTCCGCGAGTTTGGTGAAGAGGTTGACGACGGGCGTGCAGCCGAGTTGGAATAAATTTTGGTCCACGGTGGCGGGCGGCGGGACGACATCGCGTAAATAAATAAGAATCTCAAACTGCTCGCCGAAGGAGGCCGTGCGCACCGCTGCGCCGAGGCCCGCCACGTCGAAGAAGAGAAATTTCTGTGGAAACGCGAAGTACTCGCTCAACAGGTGATAACCGGCGAATGAGCGGGCCGTGTGCGGGAGCATTGATTCATCCGCTTCAAAGCCGACCGGCTTGATGTGATTCTTTCCGAGCGAGACGACGCTCTGCGCCACGCTCTGCGGCAGCTTGCCGGTCTGATCCCGTTTGCGAACGCCCTGCGCCGTCTCGCGCAGTTCCACACGCGTCGCATTGTTGAAGATTAATTCGTAGAGCGGGAAGGCGAGTTGCGGCTCGCCGTTGATGTAAAAACGGAGGTCGTTGAGCGGGCCTGTCTCCTGCTCGCGCGGCGAGGCGCTGCCGGGCGCATGTTCGGCGTTCACCAACTCCGAGAGCGTCGTGTTATTCAAGCAGCGCAGGCTCAGACGCAGGACGGCTTCGGCGTAGTGGTCGCGACGGTTCACCGGATCATGTGATTCGAGTTTGGCCGAGGTCAATTCGATGGGCCAGACCGTCACCGGGTAGCAACTGCGGAAGCGACAGGCCATGCCCTCGACGGGCTGCGAATAGAGCGTCGTGCCGCGCGGCACAATGTAGCCGCTCGTCAACTTGCCTAACTGCCTGTCAAGCGCGAAGCGCACGATAGACATAGAGGGAATCGGCGCGAGGTAATGCGGGTAAAGGACATTGAGCAGCGATTCCGTGATCTCTGGAAACTCGTCGTCGAGCTTCAGGTTAATGCGCCCGGTCATGAAGGCGACGGCCTCTATGAGCCGTTCAACATGCGGGTCCTCGCACTTGTCTGCTTCCAGCAGCAGACGCGCGGCGACTTTCGGAAAGCGATGCGCGAAGTCTACTCCCATGCGGCGCAGAAAATTCAGTTCGCGCTCGTAATAGCCTAAGAGGTCGTCGCGCATCAGTCGGCCTCAATCCGGTACTCACCGCTGTGAATGTGTAGTACCGTGTCAAACGTCACAGGCTCCGGCGCTGGTTCCACGCGCATGCGAGCGTCTATCCGAAAACGCAACGCCCGCTCGATCTGCGCCATCGGCAGCAGGGTCACGACCACGTCGCTCAGGCGTGGTTCAAATCTGGCGACCGCGACCTCTATGGCGCGGCTGATGCGTTTTTGATCCGGCACGCTGAGGGTGTTGGCCGAAGAGAAGTCTGGAAGACCGTAAAAGATGAGAGAGTTTTGCAACTCACGGGCGATGCTGGCAGCGCCGTCCGGGTGCTCGCCGCCAGCGAGGATAGAAGAACTCTGGCGCGCGTTGAGCAGCCATTCAAGATCGCGTCGGACAGACTGTTTCATCTGCCGCAAACCATTGGCGCGCGACGACAACGGCTCCGACGACAGTTCCGGCTCGTAGTCGAGCAGGCGGTCGAGCACCGATGGTATCACGCGTATTTCGTTGCCGATTCTCGGCATATAAGCATCTCTCGCTCACAGGGGTTTAACACTCTCTAGTGTTGGCGTCACAACCGTGCGCGACATCAATTTCCGGGGCGATTCCGAGCCGCGTCGCCGCCCGACGCATCATCCATCTTATCTGGCCCCGGCCTTCTTAAAGAGCGCCACTAACTCGTCCTTGCCCGTCTGCTCGGCGACGCTCAACGCCGTTTCCCCGTCTTTATTACCGGCGCTTACATCAGCGCCCTTCGACAGCAGCGCCTTCGCAGCCGCAATGGACGAAGGGTCGCCGAAACGTGAATTCCTCGCCACGTTGATGAGGGCTGTATTGCCATCCTTGTCTTTAACGTTCGGGTCTGCCTTGTGTTCGAGCAGGTAAGCGACCACCTCGCCGTCCGTCGTCCCCATCAACGCGGTCACGCCATCACCATCCTTCGCGTTCACATCCGCGCCATGCTCTACGAGAAGCTTGACCATCGGCAGATTGCCGCTCGCGGATGCCTGCATCAGTGCCGTGACGCCTTTCTGCGGGACCGTCGGTCCACCATCAGGAAAGTCCGCCGTCGCGTTGACATGCGCGCCTTTATCGAGCAACACGCGCGCCGTTTCGAGATGGTTGTGAACCACCGCCAGCATCAACGCCGTGAGCGGGCTGCCCTGAACACGAATCGAGTTGATGGCGTTGACATCAGCGCCCCTGCTGATGAAGGCAGAGACCTTCGCCGTCTCGCCAGCCTCTGCGGCTTGCAGCAAAGCCTTACTCAACTGCTGGCGCTCGTCCTCGCTTATTGCTCGCGGAGGAGCGGCAGTCTGTTGACCAATCGCAGACGGAATTGCGGCGCTGTCGGGCGACTGTGTTTCCGTTTGGCTGGACGCGCCGGGAGCGGGAGACTGGCGGCTACTGGCCGCTTGACTATCGCCGCTCGGCGCGGGCACAGTGGCGCACGCCGCGAGGAAGGCCAGCCATAAAATCAACAGAAAGCGCTTCATTGATTGTTCCCTCCCTTAGCGCTGGTGTCTGGCGAGCGCATCGTTGTAAACCCGCTCAAGCTGTTCGATAGACCGCGCGGGTTGGCCCCCGTAGTAACTCCCGCCCTGCGGTGTCGGCAAGCTCGCCCACTCCCGCACACCATTGTAGACGGCCTGTCTGAAATCGCCGTTGAGCAGCGGCGTAATCATGTGGCGCTGTTGCATCAGCATGACGGCCCCAACATCCTGCGAGTTGGGCGTAAAGTCCGCCAGTCCCAGCCCGCGCCAGGTGGTATACAGGAATTGATAACGACCGGCGGCGGTGCTGCGAATGCGAGAAGTCACCTGCACGAGAATATTCGGATGACGGCTGAAGTCTGTGATGACGACGTTCCTCTGCCCGACCAGTTCCGGGTTATAGGGAGCACTAATGACAGTGCCGCGCACGACCGTGCCGTAACCGGCGGAGGTTCCTTCAGAATAAACCAGCGTGTCGAGCATCGCCCGCACATGCGGGTCGTTGACCAGATCCCGTGCCTGGCGATTGCCTCCGTTGCCGTTGCCGTTATGAGAGGCTTGCTGCTGTTGATGAATACGCGTCGGCAAAGTGACCGTGTCGCCGTGATTGATGGCAAGCAACATACGAAACGTCCGCCCGTGCGGGTCAACGCGCCCGTCAGGTGTATGCATCCCGACGATCTGTCGCTGGAAGGCGACGATGGCCGCGATAGTTCGCGCGCCGCAGATGGAATCTTCCGTCAGAGACCCCCACAGGGTGCGGCTCGGATAGGCGCGGCGCAAGCGGCGGCGGGCACGATTCAAGAGCACCTGCACAGTTCCCACGTCATTCCTCTGATTAGTCCCATGCTTGCCGACCGACCCGCGTAAGTGCGGCTGAGCGTTGTTCGTCGTGGGCGGAGGTTTGTGTCCATTCGGGGTCGGCCCACCGTTGCCGATGGCACGCGGGTCCAAGACGTAATGACCACCCGTGCCGGGCGTCAGTCCCTCTGTTTTGAAGACGACTGTCCCAGCGTGCGTCCCGTTGTAATGACCGAGGTGTACATGCTCGCCCGTGGTATCCGTGTAGCGCCCGTGATGAATAACCTCGTAGCCTTGCGAGCGGTCAAAGATGCGTGAGATGTTGTCTTTCAATTTTTGAAAGGTGTCGGTATCGGAGACCCCTGCCACATGAAAGTCTGCGGCGCGATGCGCCAGATGCAGGCTCTTGCTATTGCTGCCTCGGACGACCGAGTTGCGGTCGCCGGAAGTGACGGTGATGTCCTTGCCGTAAAGGTCAGCGATCCTCTGCAAAATCGTTTTAACGTGTTTGTCGGAGACGGGCTTCAAATAATGGACTGTTGGCATCGTTCAAGTCTCCACATAAACCGGCTTGTAATTCTTGAGAGTCCGATTTACAAATCTTCACCGGACGGTGTCCGGCACGACCGGCGACGCGCTAGGGTTCTTCTCCGCCCTCATCGAAGTAAAACTTCAGAGAGGCCTCAGCCGCCGACTGATCGTTGCGGAATTTCTTGACCGTCCCCTCAACGACTGCCACGTTCTTATCCCCAGCGAAGGGCGGGGCCGCGAGGAAAGTTCCATCGAAAGAGTAACTGATACTGCCAACTTTGTGCGTCACAAACGTCAGTCTCTGACCGGCGAGGGTGGCGCGTGCAAACTCGTAAACTTTCCCCTCCGTGGGGATCACTGCGCCGGAGATGCGCCCGTGTTCCGGTGAGCGTATGACGAAGTTGGCAAACTGCTCGAACCCCTCCGGGTGTGCTCCCTGTACTTCGTAAAAACCGCCGTACGCCTTGCTGGCTTCGGCGCTCTCTTTATCAGATACCGTGGACGGCGTCTGCGGCGCATGAGAGTCGCCCGGCCCGCTCTGCGTCGTCCCGCGCGCGACCTCTTCCGTGCCGGATGGAGCGGGCGAAGGCTGGACATTCACACGACCATCGCTGGCACTCTGCGACGGTGTCGGGCGTGCGACTCCGTCCGGCGTCGTGGCTGGCGTATTGCCCGTCGAGGTGGCGTTCGTGGCGCAACCGCCACAGAGCAAGACGACACAGACCAGCAGCAGGTGACGCATCCACGAACCGCCGTCAGACGCTTTGAGACTGCGGGACAATTGATCCGCCCGCGCCCGTGCCAAACCTTCGTCGCGTGTGGCCCGCATAATCCTCCCTCCGCCAGCCTTCGCTGCCGGAATAGTCCACGGTTTACGGAATGCTGGCATCTTCAACCCCAAGCCTCTATGCTTCATCTGGCTCAAGACGGCGAGGCGCGTGCGAACAAGCGAAGACTCACACACGCCTCACCAGCATTTCCCAACTTAAGTGATACCGCCTACGACGTTTGATTGCGCTTCATGTCGTGGGTGGCAGTAACCGCTCCGCCGAGGCTGCCGTCCGCCTTCTGCTCCCGGTACTCGATGTGAATCTTCGCAAAGTTCAAGGCGATGTGTTCATCCGGGATAGCGTCTTCGCCCTGCGATCCGCCCGTCGAGTATGACGAAACGATGATGTCCTCAAAGGTAATCTTGAGATACTCCTGAGGCGTTTTACCAGCCTTGCGGCAGGTGAGCACTGCCTTCTTGATGTGCTCGCCGGAAGCCAGCTTCTGCATCAGCTTCGGCGTCGCCTTATTGACAGGCATGGAGAACGAGAAGTCCTGCATTGAGGCTTTGCCGCCGCCGCCGCCGCCGCCGGACTGCATCGTGCCCGTATTGGTGGCGCCCCAACTCCATGAACTGAGTTGGATTTCGCCTTTGTGTTTGGCGTCCTGGCTCTCGCCTTCGACGCCATCAATTTTCAGAAAATAATCTACCGCTGCCATGATTTTTCTCCTTCAGGTGAAGCAAACTTGTGTGGTTATATAATTCGCCACTCCCGGCGATAACAAGTGCGACGCGAGGTATCTGTTAGCTGCTCGACCCGTCACAGGAAATATCGCGTCGTCTCTCCCCAACCTCCGATTCGGTGTGCTGCGCCACATGCTTATAGACGGGCCTTCCATCCTCATGATGTCTCGCTCATTGTGAGCGGCGCTACTTCTGCGACAACGGCGGCGGCAGTTCGGCCACCAACCGCAGGCTGACCGTCAACTCGTCAAGCTGGAAGTGCGGCTTGAGGAAAGCCACGGCCCTGTAGGCTCCGGGCTTTCCGGCGACCTCGCTGACTTCGATGCGAGCCTCGCGTAAAGGGTACTTCGCTTTTGTCTCCTGCGTGGCCGTGTCGTCCTCCGAGACGTACTGGTTTATCCAGCCATTGAGAAAGCGTTCGCAGTCGGCGCGTGACATGTAACTGCCGACCTTATCGCGCATCATGGACTTAAGATAATGAGCGAAACGGGAGATCGCCATGATGTATTGCATCTGCGAAGAGAGCCGCGCGTTGGCATTGGCGAAGTCGCTGTCGTAGCGCTTCGGCTTGTTCGTTGATTGCGCCGCGAAGAACGCCGCGTAATCGGTATTCTTACAATGCACCAGCGGGATAAAGCCGAGGTCGGAAAACTCTTTTTCACGCCGGTCTGTAATCGCGATCTCGGTCGGGCATTTGAGTGCCACATCGCCTTCGTCTGTCTGGAAGGTGTGAACCGGCAAGCCTTGCACCAGGCCCCCGCCCTCGACCCCGCGAATCGCCGCGCACCATTCATACTTCGAGAAGGCTTCGGTAAGGCGCGTGCCGAAAGAATAGGCGGCATTGCCCCAGAGATATTTGCTGTGGTCCTTGCCGTCAACCTCCTCTTTGAAATTGAACGTCTCGGTCGGCTTCGTCTCATCGCCGTAGGGGAGCCGCATCAACGTGTGCGGCAGACACAGCCCCACGTACCTGGAGTCCTCGGATTCGCGGAACGAACGCCACTTGACGTACTCCGTGCGGTCGAAGATTTTGGCTAGGTCACGCACCTCCGCGAGATTGGTGAAACTCTCCCAGCCGAACAACTGTGGCGAGGCGGCACCGAAGAAAGGCGCGTTGGCGGCGGCGGCGACGTTCGAGATTTTTTCGAGCAGCGCGATGTCCTCCGGGTGATTGCTGAACTCATAGTCACCTATCAAAGCGCCGAAGGGTGCTCCGCCGAACGTGCCGAACTCTTCCTCATAAATTTTCTTGAAGAGGGCCGACTGGTCAAACTCCACGGCGCGTTCCAGGTCGCGCAGTAAATCTTTCTTCGAGGCGTTGAGCACACGGACCTTGAGCATCGGCCCGGTCTCGCTCTCGTAAACCAGATGATGCAGCCCGCGCCAGGAGGCTTCGAGTCGCTGAAACTCTTCGGCATGCATGATCCGGTTAAGCTGTTGCGAGATGACCCGGTCAATCTCCGCGATGCGCGTATTGATGGACGCCTCTACGTCTTTCGTGACGACCATCTGCCCTTGCATCACCTGTTGCACGAACTCGGAGATGAGGCTCTTCGCCTGCTCGACCTGAGAACTGTTTTGAGCGAGCCGACCTTCTTCGAGGATTCGTGTGAGAAGACCGGAATCGCCAGTCTCCTCCGTGGTTTCGACACTGGCCTTCTTCCCGGTTCGTGCCTTGTTCGCGTCACTGCTCATCGGGCTGCGCCTCCTTCGGCTGCTGACTGGCTCCTTCATCCGGCGTGCCGAATCCGAGAGCCTGGCTAAGTTGCTGCTGCTGCTGAGTGCTCTGGATAATATCTTGCAGCAGTATCTCCAAACGATCATTGCCGTCCATTCTCGACAAGAGGTCGGAGAGTCGCTGCCTGATTTCGATCAATTTACGCAACGGCTCGACCTGCTGCACGACCTTGTCCGGCTCGAAGTCCTGAAGGCTATTGAAATGCAATTCGACGTTGATCTTGCTGTCGTCTCCGGCGAGCGTGTTTTCGACGCGGTAAGCGAGGCGTGGCTTGATGCCGGAGAGCACCTGATCGAAGTTGTCACGGTCTATCTCAATCAGCTTACGGTCCCTGAGCCGTGGCAATTGCTCGGCGGGATGTCCGGCGAAATCACCGAGCACGCCGAGCACGAAGGGTAAGTCTTTCTGCTCGATTGCCCCGCCGATCTCCACCTCGTAGGTGATGTGAACACGCGGCGCACGCACGCGACTCAATTTCTGTTGCGTACTCTCTTTTTTTGCCATCAAACTTACTCCTCTCATTGTCTCAAAAACATGCACTAATTGAACCACAATTGCCGGGTCTTATCAATGAATTTCTTTCTTATATTTTCATTACGCCCCGCAAATTCCGAGGCTTTTTGCTGCCAGGCCATGAATCATGATGCTTTATCCACACCGTGGGCTTTACCGCTTTGCGCCGCTTTCAATCAGTGCCGCGTTAATCAGTAAGGAGGCAATGTTGAAGCTTCTCTTGCTGCAAGGTTCGTGCCGCGCGGCTCTCGACGAGTTGTTATATCATTCCTGCTCCTCTTCGGATGAATAACTCGGTTCATTATATACCGGCTCCTCATATAACTGATGCTTGATGCCCAGGGTTTCGCGGAGGGCGCTCAAGACTTCCTCACTTTTGACGACTTCGGCGAGCCAGGAGTCTAAAGGCATCTGGCCCCATCTAATCGCACGCTCAACGAGATATGAGACGGGGCTGTGCGGTTCCGCCTCGCGGAAGTAAGCGGCGGCTTCTGCGAGCTTCTGATAAGCCTCCTGGCGCGAGGCGGCGGTCAACCCCGCAGAGCCTCTCAATTGCATGGCGGATGGTGCGCGCGAGTGTCCGTCGCCGTCCACGGGCAAGCTCGTTTGATTTCCGTCCCCGACGAGGGCGACATCCGCATCAGGCTCAAGTACGCGTTTCTCCCGCACGATTCTTTCGACCAACGCCAGCAAGTCCTCCAGCGTGACCTGAAGCGCACGCAGGCCCGGCGACTGCCGCTCAAACTTCTCATCCATGACGGCGTCAAGCGCTTGAAATTCTTTCCAGCAATCGCCGAGCACGGCGAATGTTTCTTCGTAAAACCGTCTTCCGGTCGTATTCTTCGCCGCGCGCCACTGCTCTGAGGTAATCTTATCTTCGTCAGCCGCCTGCACACGCAAATCATTGAGGCGTTCCAGTTCGGCGGAATCCAGGTTACCGGTATCGGCGGGGATGTCGAAAGCCTGCGACTCTTCCCATTGATGATAAGCATACCGGAGACCACCCGTCCCTTCAGTAATCGGGACACGCTTGAGCGCGAGCGCGAGATGCTGGTCCAGCCAGGACAGCGCGTTGGCGCGCGCATCTAAATCATCATCTTCAATCTCAGGATAGAGGTCGGCCCAAAAATTCTCTTGCAGGCCGCGCATAATTTTCAAGCCATCACGCAACCCTGTGAAACCATGCAACTGAACCAGCGCTTCGGCCAGCCACGCGCCGATTCGCAAATCCTTCGTCTGGGTCGCCAGCGCTTCGCTTGCCAGTTGGACGACCCGCAACCAGTCGGCCAGCTTATTTTCCCGCTTCCATTCGCCTTGCGCCAGTTGGTCATCGGCCCGTCGCGCTTCGCGTATGTGGTC
>DASYML010000184.1:0-19605 GCA_036009045.1 Pyrinomonadaceae bacterium | reverse complement strand
TGGCAGTAGAAAGAGAGGATGTGAAGTCATGAAGTCAGTACCGCCTGCGGTAGCGGGCGGGTACTCAACGTTGAGTACCCGCCCGCTACCGCAGGCGGTACTGACTTCATGACTTCACATCCTCTCTTTCTACTGCCACTTGTTATGACGTGTCGCTCTCGTCCGATTCTCTCGCCTGAGCGTTGCGCGCGCGCGGGTGAAAGCGGTCGTAGGCGGCGCGCAGGTGTCTGTCCGTAATGTGCGTGTAGATTTGCGTGGTCGAGATGTCGCTGTGGCCGAGGAGCGCCTGGACGGAACGCGAATCCGCGCCGCGCTGTAAGAGGTGCGTGGCGAAGCTGTGGCGCAAGGTGTGCGGCGAGATGTCGGAGAGGCCCGCCTCCGCCGCGTAGCGTTTGACGGTGGCCCATGCGAACTGGCGCGTCAGCGGTTGACCGCGCTTGTTGAGGAAGAGGTGCGGCTTGCCGGACTTGCCCGTGCGCGCACGCGCGCGTGTGTACTCTTGCAGCCAGCGCGACGCGCTCTTGCCCATCGGCACGCGCCGCTCTTTGCTTCCCTTTCCATGACAGGTCATCAGGCCGCCGTCCAGGTCCATGTCCGACAGCTTGAGCGAGAGGACTTCGGAGATACGCATCCCGGTCGCGTACATCAGTTCGAGCATCGCGCGGTCGCGCAAGCCGTCTTCCGTAGAAGTGTCGGGCGCGTTGAGGAGACGTTCCATCTCCTCTTCGGTGAGGAACCTTGGCAGATATGCGATGTTCTGTGGAGTGTCCAGGTCCTCCGTCGGATGCCGCTTGAGATGCCCGTCGAGCATGAGGAATTGAAAGAGTCCGCGCGCCGCGCTGACGGCACGCGAGACGGACGAGGGCGCGAGTCCGTCTCGCGAAAGCTGCGCGATCCAGAGCCGTATGTCCTGGCGCGTGAGGTCCAGCACCTGCTTGCCGGAATTATTGGCCCAGTGTTCGAGCCGCGACAGATCACGCCTGTATCCCTCAAGCGAATTCTTCGCCAGCCCCTTCTCGACCTGCAAGTAGGCGAGAAATTCTCTGATCAGATCGCGCTTGTGCAGTCTGTCCATTCAATCAATAAAGGCCGATTAAGAGCACGGAAGAGAGATGCTGGATGCCGGTCAAGACTCTTCATTAACATCTAACATCTCGAACGGTTTTCATCTGGGTTGCGTCCATTAATGAGAGAGAAAGAATCTCACGCCAAGGCGCAAAGAAGAGAGTCGCACTCAACTGCTATACTCTATAGCATCTCTCTTTTCTTATGCGGTGACTTGATGACGTGTCGCGTCCCGATTTTCCGCCTGCTCGCTCCGCTTGTAGATAGTGTACCCGAACCATAGGCCGTAGAAGAAAAGCAGCATCGCGGCGGCGCAGATGAGACCGGCTGTGGCGGACTCTGTGACCTTGCGCACGACGACGAAGAGATCGCCGCAGATGCCCAGCGCGAGCGGAATCATGGACGCAATCAAGAATCTGCTCGCCACGCGGTGGAAGTGCTCCGTGTCCTGGCCCTCTTCGACGATGCGATGGTAAGCGGCGGGAGCCATCAAGAGAATCACTGCCAGGACCATTAATGCGAGGCTCAAGAGATGCACATACTTGGAAGAGGCTGGCAGTTTATCAAAGCCCTCGACCAACATGCTCGCAAACTGGAATCCGAGCAAAGCCTGCGCGCCCGGCAACACGACCCTCGCTTCCGTCAACGCCTGCTCTATCTTGTCCTTCAGTTTCGTCCCGCCCTTTTCGTCTTCCTTCTTCTCTTCCGACATCTCCCTCGCCTCCTTGCTCTCATGCCCGCGCTCGGTCTTACGTATCATCTCCAACCCGTACCAGAAAAAGAGTGCGACGAGGCTCACGGCGGCCCCGGTCAGGATGCCCTGCGTGTGGCCCATCAACTTCCCCGTCACGATATACATGTCAAGACCGAATGCGATGGCAAACGGCAGGAGCGCCATGCTCAGCACCTTCGTCGTATAACGGTGTACGTCCTGCGTGTCTTCGCCCTCTTCAACGATGCGATGATAAGCGCCCGGCGACATCAGCAAGCCGATAGCCAGGAGCATCAGTCCGAGCGCGCCCAGTTTGAGATACTGTGAAGAGCGCGGCAACTGCTCGAACCCCTTTTCGAGTATCGAGCGGAATTGAAAGCCAACTAAAACCTGCGAACCCAGAATGAGCATCCGCCCCTCGTCAAGCGCAAATTTAATCCTGTCTTTAAGCTTCGCCAAGACCGTTCCCCCTTGTCTCCCGAAAGTGCCCGCATTCTATCAAGGGCAGAGGCTAGAGGCTAGAGACTGGAGGCTAGTTAAGAACTGTTGTCTTAACTAGCCTCCAGTCTCTAGCCTCTAGCCTCTGCTTTTACTCGTAGCGCAAACACTCTATGGGGTCGAGGCGGGAGGCTTTCCTGGCGGGCCAGACGCCGAAGATGAGGCCGACGCCGACCGAGACGGTGAGTCCGGTGATGACGGCCCAGAGCGGAATCGAGGCGGGGAGCGAGGGGAAGATGAGCATGACGATTTTGCTGATGCCGACCGCCAGCGCGACTCCCAGGATGCCGCCGAAGAAGGTCAGCATCATGGCCTCGAAGAGAAACTGGTTGACGATGTCTCTGCGCCGCGCGCCGATGGCTTTGCGGATGCCAATCTCTTTGGTCCTCTCCGTGACCGAGACGAGCATGATATTCATGACGCCGATGCCGCCGACCAGAAGGCCGAGGCTGGAGATGGCGATGGCGATGAGACCAACCATCGCGGTGATGCTGTCGAACTGTTCGATGAATTTATCCGCAGTCTTAATATCGAAGTTGTCAGGGTCGTTGAATTTCACGTTGCGGCGACGGCGCAGGATTTCCTCTGACTGTTGCAGCGCCTCCGTCAAACGCCCTGAGCGTCCCTTAATCACTATCAGCGTATAGCCGCGTGCAGGCGCGATCTTCTGCGCCGTGCGGAAGGGAAGAAAGACCGCGTTGTCCTCTTCATTCTCACCGAAGAAGCCAGCCTTTCTTTTTTCCAGGACGCCGACGATTTCAAAAGTGATGCCGCCCATCTTGACGTTAGTCCCAACGATATTGCTTTGATTGGGAAAGAGCGCTTCCGCCCCGTTGACGCCGAGCACGAGGACATCGCGTCGCTGCTGGTCGTCTGCGTCTGTAATGAAACGGCCTTCCCTGAGCGTGACGTTGGCGATCTCCGCGTAGTTGGCAGAGACGCCCTGCGTATTTCCCCAGCGATAGTTGTGCCCGTTGTAAGTGATGTTATCGTCAAAGGGGCCGCCCGAATAACCTACGTTGGGAGCGATGTGCGCGACATCTTCGACGGCGCTGGCCTGCGCGCGAATCGCCTCCGCATCATCCACCGTGAGCGGCTTGCGCGTGCGTTCCGAGCGGTCCTCTGTCGTTCGCGGCCCGGTCGAAAGATGAAAAGCATAAATATTATTCGTGCCATACTCTTCTATAATCGAGACGATGTTCTGGCGCAGCCCGGTCAGGATAGAGGCAATCGTAATCGCCGTCATGACGCCGATGACGATGCCGAGCACGGTCAGAAAACTCCTGAACTTGTGCGCCCGCACGCTGTCGAACGCCATGAGCAGCGTCTCTCTCGGAATAAATCTCGGAAGCTTCATAATCATCTCAAGGAGTCAGGAGTCTGGGAGTCGTGAGTCAAAAGCAAAAAGCGAGTTCTTCTTCTTGACTCACGACTCCAGACTCCGAGACTCCTGACTCTCACGTACTGTGCGTCAGCGCGACGATGGGATCGAGTCGCGCGGCTTTGAAGGCCGGGTAGATTCCGGCGATCATGCCAATGACGCTCGAAACAATCAGTGCCATCAGGATATAGGCGATGGTGATGGTCATGGTCACACCGGCCATCGTCGTGATAAGCCAGCACACGCCCGCCGCGAGCAGCAGGCCCAGCACGCCGCCCAGCGCGCAGAGCAGACCCGACTCAATCAGGAACTGCATCAGGATTTGCTTTTTGGTCGCGCCGACGGCCTTACGGAGTCCGACCTCGAACGTCCTTTCGGTGACGGAGACGAGCATGATATTCATCACCACGATGCCGCCGACGACCAGCGTGATGAGCGTGATGGGGACGACGACCATCGCGATGCTGCTCGTGAACTGGTCCACCTGATTATTCAACTCTTCGACGTTGACGAGACCGAAATCATCCTCATCGTTGCCCTTCAGCTTGTGCTTGTTACGCATCGCTGTGCGTGCATCTTCAATCGTCGCGTGGAACGTCTCGCGCACTTTCGCCTTGCCGTGAATCTGTATGCCGTCGCGCCCGCGCCCGAAAATTTGCATGTGCGTGGTGACCGGGATGTAGATGTGACGGTCGAAGGAATCGCCGAAGAAGGAGCCGCGTTTTTCCTCTACGCCGACGACGCGCATGGGCATCCCGCGCACTTTCAGAGTCTTGCCAATGGCATCCACGTTGGGAAAGAACTTGTCTTTAATGTCGCCGCCGAGGACGACCACCAGCGCCGAACGCTGGACTTCATCAGCCGTGATGAAACGTCCTTCCTCTATGGTCTTGTCTTCGATGTCCGCCATGTTCGCCGTCGAGCCGAAGACGAGGCAACTGGGAAACTCCACGCCGTCCTGTTTAAGATCCGACTGTGCTGCCTGCTGCGCTCCGACCTCCGCGCAGTAAGTGCAATTATCGCGGAGCCATTCGTAGTCGTCCCATTCGAGACGCTTGTTGCGACGGTTGCGCCGCTCGAACTCTTCATCAGACATCCGTCCCGAAAAGGCCATCCGCGCCATCATAAAATGATTCGTGCCGAGGACCTTCTCCACCTTGTCAACCACGTAAGTATTGAGGCCGCTAATCGAAGCTCCGACCACCACTACCGACGCGACGCCGATGATGATGCCGATTAAAGTCAAAAAAGCGCGCAGTTTATGCGCGAAAATGGACTGCAAGGCAATCCGTGCGGCGTCCGCGTAGAATGAATAAACTCTTCTCATTAGGGATTTGTCCGGTACACACTCGACAATCGGCGACTTGACCTTCAGCTTGTACGATGCAGCGGCGCGGAAAGTTTACCGAAGTTTTACTGAACCTTAGACACCCCTTGAGGCGTGAATGTTCCTAAGAGGCGGGAGCTTTGCAAGCGGGTAGCGGCAGCGCTTCTGCCGTTTGAACATCCGGGAACGAACCGCGCCCGAAGAAGACGTGCCAGGCGATTGAGTTGAAGACGGGGAGGCGCATCAGCCCGCACGCGATTTCAAGCAACGCAGGTTGCCGCACCGTCGCCGCCACTCTCCGCATCCACAAACGCGAGATGAAACGCGAGCGATAGAGTTCGCCCGAATAAGGCGCGAGCGCACGGCTCTCGCCCGTCTTGAGATAGTCATTGATAACCCGCGCCGCGACGTGCGACAAACGCATACAGGGGTCCAGCCCGCCAGCCGTCAGAGGCGAGACGGCCCCCGCCGCATCGCCAATCAACAGGCCGCGCGTACTGGCTATGCGCGGCAGCACGCCACCGACGGGGATCCGCCCGCCGCGCCGCTCGATACGCGTCGCGCATTTCAGGTCCACTATTGCCGCCACACTCGCGCGAAACTTTTCGAGCGCCGCGAGCGGGTCAAAGTGGGCCGCGTACCCGCCGACGCCCAGGTGTACTTCGCAGCCATCATGGACCACCCAGGCGAGGTATCCGGGCGCGAGCTTTGGGTCAAGAAAGCAGTGGAAGCGCGGCGGCCCTTCGAGCGGCACATCCCGCCACACTTCCTCGACCCCCACGATCATCTCGCGGTTGACATCCAGCCCAAGGTCGCGCGCGACTCTCGATTGCGCGCCGTCGCCTCCGACCAGATAACTCGCCCTCACCCAGCGCACGAAGCCTGAGCCTTCGAGCCTCAAGACCAGATGATCCTTCATCATCTCCAAGCCCGCGTAGCGCGTGCCCGGCATCCATGTGACTCCCGCTTCAAGGCACTGGTCCAATAAACGCAGGTAGAGTTGGCCCATCCGCCCGACGCGAAATTCGTCGTGCTGGCTTTCCAGCATCATCTCGCGCCGCGCGGGCGAATAAAGCGTGACGTGCCTTACGGGTGGGCCAAGGCAATCTTCCGGGAACTCGAAATCTTCGAGCGTGCGGCGGACGAAGATGCCCGTCGTGTGAATCGAATCCGCGAGCGATGCCTTGCGGTCAACGAGCAGGACGCTCGCGCCCCCTCTGCCGAGTTGCAGAGCGCATTGCAGCCCCGCGAGGCCCGCCCCTATGATGACCACGTCGTACTGTTCCATCTCAGTTCGCTTTGTTCGTGACGCTTTCATGCGGCCCTTCTGGATTCGTCAAAGGCTCTTCCGGCGGCTTGCCTCCCGCGAACTTTTCCGCCCAGCGGATGCGACCCGTCATCTGCATCACCACGAAGAGCGTGATGATCGAGCCGATGGTCACGGCCAGACCCGTGAAGCCTTTGAGGAAGAAGGCGTAGGAGAACATCACGAGGTAGATAAATTGGGCCAGGGCCGCTTCGCCGCTGGCGAAACGCATCCCGACCACCAGTCGCAGGTAACTTATCACCAGAAAGATTGAGACCCCTGAGCAGATGGCGAAGGCCATGTGAATCGAGACGTGGTCCACCAGATAGGCCAGCAGGAGATGAAACGCGAAGAAAGCCGCGGCCAGAAAGAAATAGTTCATCGGATGGAGTTCAATGCCGCGCAGGGTGGTGATGATGAACATCAGGAAGAAGAAGAAAAAGAGCGAGACCGGCGCGAAGAAGCTGATCTTTCCGGCGAGCGGACCGGGCTGCAATTTCTCCGGCATGACCATCGCTATCTGATAGCCGGAGAGCAGATTCTTATAGGACCAATTAAGCTCCCAGCCGTTGGCCGTCTCATGCTTCTCCGAAGGCGAGAGAGTGTTGTCGGGGAAATCTATGTCCTTGAAGTTGGTCTCCATCTTGAGCGAGAAATCGCGTACCTGCGTGACATCCGGGCTGCCAAAGCTATAACGCCATTCGTTCAGCCCCTGCGAACGATAACCGACCTTGAGCGTGGCGGATTTGCGCGCGGGAATGGTCGCCGTTCCGCCCGTGCTGTTGCGCTGGTTGGTCAGTTGGACGGGAGCATCGTTGATGGTAAACACGAGGTCATCGTAAATCGCCTGCGCGGTCGGGAAATTGAGTGTGAAGGTGACGAGTTGATCTTTGTCGCTCGGATTTTCAAAAACATAATCGCCCGCGAAGGCCACCTTGTAAGTGCTGTACCAGAGCAGGCCCTTCTGCCTGTGTTCGAGTTCGAGGTTCACGTTTATATGACTGCTGGCGAGCGGGACGGAAACGGTTTGCTGCTCCTGCGTCGTGCGCTTCTTCTTGACGCCGTCCTCGTTCGTCTCTTCCGTCTTGGAGACGGTCTCTTGATAAGAGGCCGCAGGCGGCGCTTGGTTTTGCGGCGCGCCCCAGGTCGAGGCGACTCTGCTCTCCGAAGCGTCGTTGGAATCGTAGGTGCGCGAAAAGATGGTCGTGCCCAGGAAGGCCCAGGCCACGGAGGTGCAACCGAAAATCAACAGGATGGCGACGATGCGTTTGGGCATGATGAAATTAAACTCCTCGTAAAATTTGTCGCGTTCGAGTCTCGCTCTTCCTGTGAGACCGACTCGCGGCGACCCAGGTTTCCGGTTTTCCGTTAAGCCTCAAAACAATCTCATTCTCAAACTCTCTTCCACATCAAACAACGTGGCACGCCACAGTCAGGGCTTGTGTGAAAACACAACCTTGCATGACAACAAAGGAACATTCACCACCGCAGACACAGAGGACTCAGAGGACGCACAGAGAGTTGTATGATTAACTCTGTGCGCTCTGTGTCTCTGTGATGAATGCGGCATGGCGTACACTCAATTAAGAATTTGCGATTGCGCTGACGGTCGTGGCGATGCTTAGAGTTGAAACGAAGTCTTGCCGTGCAGCGGGCTGTTCTCGTGGCCGATGATGAAATGCGTCACCCACTCGCCCTCATGCATGAGCAAGGTCGGATTCTTCGCCTCATCCGGCAGATCGAAGACGAGTGTCGTGGTGTAAGACTCGCCGGGCCTGAGCGGCGTCTCGATGGGCGTGCCGCCGCCCTGCGTGACGTTGAGCACGCGCTGGCCTTCGGGCGAAGGCTCGTACTCTCTGCCCTGCTCGTCCAGGATTTTGATGACGCGGCTGTTGGGATAGAGCAGGCCGTTGCCGCGCGTGGCGCTGGTCGTCGTCTCGTCGAAACGCGTCTTGATGGTCAGGAGAGTATAGGTCCCGCCCGCCGTCGTCTGGTTGGGTCCAGTGCCGAGCGTCTTCGTCCTCGCCACGTCAACGACCGAATAAGCCAGATGACAATCTATCTCGCAGAAATGTTTTTCCTCGCCGCGCGCGAGCGCCTTCCGGCTGCTCGCAAAGGAAAACGCGAGCATCAATCCAAGGTAGAGACAGCAGAGCAGGACGCCCGCGCCCAACACCTTGAGCGTCAGCTTATGCTTGCGCGCGAAGAGCGTGTAGAGAAGCACCGCGCCCATCAAGAGCAACAAGCCTCCAGTTCCCAGGAAAGCCAGGACTCCGAGAGCCGCGTTCAGATTGACATTCGTGTTCATACTCTTCTCCTGTTCTCTCTCTATTAGACGCCAGCGCGCCGTGACGGTTCCAATTTCGATTGACTCGACTATAGCAAAGCCCTTTGCATCGCAAAGCAGAAGGGCAAAAAAAAGCGCGTGACCGGATTAACGATCACGCATGGCATGAATGAGTGCTTCCATGTGGTCCAGGTAATGTTCGAGCGCGCGGCGGCCCGTAGCCGTCAACCTGTACTCGGTCTTCGGCTGTCGTCCCTCGAAGAATTTCGTGCAAGTGATGTACTCAGCTTCCTCCAACTTGCGCGCGTGGACGCTCAGGTTGCCGTCCGTCGTCTTCATCAGATTCTTGAGATCATTAAAGGTCAGCGATTCGTTGACCGCCAGCGCGCTCACGATGCCGAGCCGCAGCCGCTCGTGTATCAGTCGGTCCAACTCCGGCATCCCGTCGTCAGCCTTGCGCCCGCTTACCCCGCGCAAAGGCCGCGCGACGCCCGTCGAACGCGCGTGCGACGTTTTGGCTTTCGCCTGACTCTCTTTCCTCAATGCGCCCTGTTTAGCCACCGTACCTCCTCGCAATCACGATTCCGAAAATAATGTGCAGGCCGCCGAAGCCACCCCTCATCAGCCAGTTGGCCCAGGCCGCCGGACAAAAGAGCGCGACCGCGCCGAGCAGCATAAAACAGAGACCCATGACGGGCACTACCGGAACTGAAAACATCCCGCCCGTCACCACGCCCGTGCCATACAGCAACAGCCACATCCCCGGAATGGCGTTCGCCAAACCCGCCCGGTAAAGCACGACTGTCAGCAACGCCCCGACGAAGAGCGGCGGCGAGAGACTAAAAGCAACCTTGCGTCCAGGCCCAGACAGCAGAGGCATCTCTGCCGCTCGCGCCTTGCGGTCCATCGCCCACCCTGAGATGACGAGCGAGAGCAACGCCTCTCCGATCCAGGTCGTCACCCAGGCTTCGGTGCTCTGCTGCCGCATGGCTACGAACGAGACCAGGAAAGCCGTCGCGCCGATGGCGACCAGTCCCCAACCAGAAACGGCTGTGAAGGACGAGGCGCGCTCCATCGTCTCGCGTATAAAGCGCAGGTTGTCCATCGCACGCGCGTGCAGCGCCGGAGGCTCATCCCCCTCAGTGGCCTGCGTGCGAAGCTGGTGAATGGGTGCCATGAGCGAAATAATACACCATCTCGCAATCTTGTCAAGTACTTTGTATTACAAAGCGCACGCAATCGCGGCGAGAATTATAGTCGTTTGCGATTGGATATGAACATGAGCATGAGTAGTCTTGTTTTAACGTGAGTTCGACATCAGAGGCTGACTGACAAGCCATCTGTGCCCTGAAAGGGCAGCATGTGAGAGCCGGGGCATCGCCCCCGGTACTCTCATCACCACACAATTCGACCCTGAAGGGGTCGCACCTCAACATTAAGTGTGCGACCCTTGCAGGGTCGGCTTTTATTCTGGACCATTAACCGGGGGCGACGCACTTCGTGCTTGCCCCCGGCACTCACATGTATCCACTGCCGTGGATAAGATTGTGTATCCATGTCAGTGGATAAGGTTGAAGGGTGTGTTCTGCCTTACGTCGAACTCACGTTGTTTTACTTTGCGCCATTGCGCCACCAGCGAGAAACAGTCTCACGCCAAGGCGCCAAGGCGCCAAGGTCTCACGCAAGTGGAAATCGCTATAGAAGAGTGAAGGAGGAAGCTGCTTGATGAGAGTTGAAGTAAACAGATGAAGAATCTGGATGAAGAGCAATCAAAAATCAATCATGAAGAATGAGGGATGCAAGAAAAGCTTTTCTCTTAACTTCATCCCTCATCCTTCCGCCTTCATCCTTGCTTTTCTACGATGCGGCCTGACCGGCGTTCTGCGCGGTGCTCGCGCCTGACATGAAGGGAGCATCCTCCGTCAACGCCTGGTCCACTAATCGCCGCTGTTCAAGTTCATGTATGGTGTAGGAGCCTGTGGCGGGACTGGCGGAGGCCGCGCGCCCGACGTAGACGGGGCGCTCGCAGCCCGGCAGCAGGCTCATCAAGCGCGGCTCTACGAAGGACCAGCCGCCCATGTTTTTCGGCTCTTCCTGCGCCCAGACAAGCTGCTTCGCGTTCGCGTAGGTGGCGAAAATTTCCCGCAGCCGTTTTTCCGGGAAAGGATAAAACTGTTCGAGGCGGATAATGGCGACGCGCTCATCTGCGCTCTTCTGACGCCCTACGTGCAGGTCGTAAAAGACCTTGCCGCTACAGAGAACGATGCGCCTCACGGCCTCACGATTCGACGCGTCCGCATCGTCAATCACGGGCAGGAAACCGCCGCTCGTTAATTGGTCCAGGGATGAAGTCGCGGCGGGCAGACGCAGCAGGCTCTTCGGCGTGATGAGGATGAGCGGGCGGCTCGTCTCCTGTCTGACCTGTCGCCGGAGCAAGTGAAAATATTGCGCGGGCGTGGTCGGATAACAGACCTGTAGATTGTTCTCGGCGCAGAGCGTGAGATAACGTTCAAGGCGCGCGCTGGAGTGCTCCGGCCCCTGTCCCTCGTAGCCATGCGGAAGCAGCAAAGAGAGCCGCGAGCGTTGTTTCCACTTATCCTCGGAAGCGGCTATGTACTGGTCTATGATGACCTGCGCGCCGTTGCCGAAATCACCGAACTGCGCTTCCCACAAGACCAAAGCATCCTGCGCGACGACCGAATAACCATACTCGAATCCGAGCACGCCCTGTTCCGAAAGCGAGCTATCGTAAACATCAAACAACGCGTGCGGATTCTTCTCGCTGCGGAGTTCGGAGAGCGGTGCCCAACGCCCGCCGGTCTGCGTGTCGTACATCACGGCGTGGCGCTGGCTGAACGTGCCGCGCCCAGAATCCTGCCCGCTCAGGCGCACGCGCGTGCCATCCAGGACCAGAGAACCGAAGGCCATCGCCTCCGCGAAGGCCCAGTCCAGAGGGGCCTGTCCTTCGCCCATCCTGGCGCGACGCGCGAGTTGGCCCACCATCTTCGGATTGATGTTGAAGCCTTCGGGCACGATGGAAATTTTACGCGCGATCTCTCTGATAATATCCGCGTCAACTCCGGTCTCGATGACGGGCGAGCCGTCTTCCTCCGGCACGGGCGGCGGCAATTCGTTGACCTTGGGTTTGCCGGCGACGATCTGCTTGGCCCGCACAAGCGCGTCTTCATAACGCTGGACGCGCTCCTGTATCAAAGCCTTGACGCCGTCTTCGTGTATCAAGCCTTCACGCAGGAGTTGGCGCGCGTACAATTCGCGCACGCCCGGATGCGCCTTGACGCGCGCGTACATCAAAGGCTGCGTATAACTCGGCTCGTCTCCCTCGTTGTGGCCCAGGCGACGAAAGCCCACGACATCCATGACCACGTCCTTGTTGAACTCCTGCCGGAAATCGAGCGCGATTTGAAGCACGCGATAGACGGCTTCGGGGTCGTCGCCGTTGATGTGAAAGATTGGAAGCTGCGTCATGCGCGCCACATCCGTGGAGTAGATGGTCGAGCGGCTCTGTTCGGGCGAAGTGGTAAAGCCTATCTGGTTGTTGATGATGATGTGAATCGTCCCGCCCGTGCGATAGCCGTTGAGGTCCGCGAGGTTGAGCGTCTCCATCACGATGCCCTGCCCCGCGAAGGCCGCGTCGCCGTGCAGGAGGACCGGCAGCGCGCGATCAATCGTCTCTTCGCGCGTGGTGTCCATCGCATCATGCTTGGCGCGCACGATGCCTTCAACGACAGGGTCCACGAATTCCAGATGGCTCGGATTCGGCGAGAGCATGAGTTTAACTTGACGACCGCTCGCCGTCTCACGCTCGCCGGTCGCGCCCTGGTGATATTTCACGTCGCCCTCGTCCGCAGGAAAGTTCGGATGGACGCTGCCCTCGAAAGAGGCGAGGATGCGTTCCATAAAACTCTCACCGATGACGTTGGCGAGAACGTTGAGCCGCCCGCGATGGGCCATCCCCATCGTGATGTCTTCAACGCCGCGCTGGGACGCTCCCTCTATCAGTTGGTCCAGTAATGGAACTATCGTCTCCATGCCTTCGAGCGAGAATCTTTTCTGGCCCAGATATTTGGTGTGCAGAAAACGCTCAAACTGTTCGGCGGCGATGAGCTTGACCAGCAACTGTTTTTTAATTTCCGGTGAGATTGGCTGCGGCTCGACAAATTGTTGACGAATCCGCTCGCGTATCCAGACCTTCTGTTCCTTGCTCTGGATGTGGCGGTACTCTATCCCGACCTTGCCGCAATAGGCGCGTTGCAGGATGTCCAGAATCTCGCGCAGGGCCGCGTTCTCTTTTCCCGCCAAGCCTCCGGTGATGAATTCCCGGTCTAAATCCCAGATGGTCAGGCCGTAGGTTTCCAGGTCCAATTCCGGGTGATAATGCAGCGGCATCGCGTGGAGCGGGTCTATGTCTGCGATGAGATGGCCGCGCACGCGATAGGCGTTGATGAGTTCAAGGACGCGGGCCTGTTTGACGACCTGCTCGCGTACGTGATCGCCGCCGAGCAGCGCCGGGTTGCGGTCAATGGACCAGCGCATCGGCGGATAGGCGATGCCGAGGTCAGCGAACATTTCATCATAAAATTTATGCTGGCCGAGGAGCAGTTCATGTATGCGCGCGAGAAATGCGCCGGACTCCGCGCCCTGTATGATGCGGTGGTCGTAAGTGCTGCTGATGGTGATGGCCTTACTGATGCCGAGTTGCGAGAGCGCTTCGGGGGCCATCGCCTGATACTCCGCAGGGTACTCAATCGCGCCGGTGGCGATGATGACGCTCTGGCCCGCCATCAGGCGCGGCGTCGAAGAGACGGTCCCGATGGTCCCCGGATTGGTCAGAGAGATGGTCGTACCCTGAAAGTCCGGAATCCCGAGCTTGCCTTCGCGCGCGCGCTTAATCACGTCATCGTAAGCCGCTATGAACTCGGAAAAGCGCAGGCGGTTGGCGTTCTTGATGTTGGGCACGAGCAGGGTTCGCGTGCCGTCCTTCCTGGCGAGGTCAACGGCGACGCCGAGGTTGACGCCCTCTCGACGCGCGCGCGAGGGCACGCCGTCCGACATCTCGAAACCGTCGTTGAGTTGCGGAAACTGGTCCAGGGTGCGAATGATGGCCCACGCGATGAGATGCGTGTAAGAGACCTTGCCGCGATGATTCTCCTGCAAGTACTTGTTGATGAGACGACGATTTTCGTCGAGCACCTTGACAGGGACGCGCCGCTGCGAAGTCGCGGTCGGGACCGTCAGACTCGCTTCCATATTCTCCACTATCTTGAGCGCGCCACCGCGAATCGGCGTCGCCTGCGAAGTCGCGGAAGCAGCCGCGCCGGACGCACCAGCAGCAGCAACGGATGTCTTTGCGCCGGATGCGGGCGCTGCCGCCTGCGTGTTTGAAGTTGTCGGCTGTGGCTGTTGTTGCGGCGCGGGAGTCGTCGCCGCACCCGGAGCGCCGGTTGTGATTGGAGCGCTGGCTGTCTCTGAAACGCTGGCCCTGCTTGAAGCGGTTGAGGTCGCGGCGGCTCCGCTTCCATTGGATGAAGGCGCGGGGCGACCGTTGTCGGTCGTCTCAGTTTCCGCGACCGCCGTGCCCTGCGAGCCACCGAGGAGTTCCGCGAAGTAGGTTCGCCAGGATTCGTCAACGAGCGAGGGGTCGCTGCGAAAGCGGCTCAACAGACCCTCCACGTAGGTCGCGTTGGCCCCAAAATTTTCCGCGATAAAATCCGAGAGATTGATATTAGTTTGATGTTCGCTCACGGTCTGATTTCCTCATGCGTAAGAGTCGCGGGCGCTTCGGACGCCTGCGGACAGGGCAACCACAAATTTTCCACTCCGTTGATAGACTTATAGCCTATCATTTTTCGGCTCACACTTGCATCTACTAGAAGCTGATAGTAGTGGTTCAATTTGGCTTGAGCGAATATGAAAGGGGCATTCACCACCGCAGACCCAGAGCGCACAGAGTCAGCACAGAGAGTTGAATGCTTATCTCTGTGCTGACTCTGTGTCCGCTGTGTCTGCGGTGGTGAATCTCAACATCCTGGACACTCAAGATTAAACTGAACCACTACGAAGCCGATGGCTCTGCTCCCGGTTTTTCATTCTTAGTTTCTCGCTAGACTTCAAAGGCGAGCGGAACTAACATACAGCGCACGCTCAACGGCTTTGCCAAATCTTGGACCAGCAAACAATTTAAGGATGATGAGAACAGGAAAACACAAAGAGGCTTCCCCGAGAACATCCCGGCGGCAGTTTGCGAAAAACGTCAGCGCCGCGATTCTCTCCGCGCCGCTGGCGGCTTCATTGGCCCAGGCGCAGGCTCCCGCGAAATCGAAGGAGGCTCCCGCGCCTCCCAACCCGCAGCAGGGTCAGACCCCGCCAAAGCCTTCGCCTGTCGCGGAAGCCTACGCGGATGTGGCGCACGCGCGTTTCGGAGATAAAGTGACGCCGGAACAGATGGAGCAGATCAAGAAAAAACTGGAAGGCAAGGTGGACGCGGCGGACCGCCTGCGCAAAGTCAAACTCAAGAATGAAGACGAACCGGACTTCATCTTCAACGCATAACAGACAAGATGATTCCTGAAGACATTTTCTTCTCTTCCGTCGGCGAGTTGGGCGCGTTGGTGAAGGCGCGTCATCTCTCTCCCGTCGAACTGACGAAGGGCTATCTGGACCGGCTCGAAAAGTATGGCCCAGGGCTCGGCGCGGTGGCGTCCCTGATGCGTGACTCCGCGCTGAGGGAAGCGCGCGAGGCCGAACGCGAGATTATGAAGGGCCGCTATCTTGGTCCGCTGCACGGCATTCCCTACGGCGCGAAAGATTTGCTCGCCACGCGCGAGGCGAAGACGACCTGGGGCGCGACTCCTTTTAAGGACCAGCAATTCGAGAAGGACGCGACCGTGGTCCAACGCCTGCGCGCGGCGGGCGCGATTCTCGTCGCCAAGCTGGCGATGATAGAACTCGCGGGTGGGATGGGCTACAACGAGGCGAGCGCCGCCTGGACCGGACCCTGCCGCACGCCCTGGAACACGGATTTCTGGAGCGGCGGCTCGTCTTCAGGTCCGGGCGCGGCGACCGCCGCTGGCCTCGTCGCCTTCAGCATCGGCTCTGAAACTTCTGGTTCGATTATCACGCCGTCAGCGTTCTGCGGCCTCGCGGGCCTGCGCCCGACTTACGGGATGGTCTCGCGTCACGGCGCGATGGCGCTCTGCTGGACGCTGGATAAGCTTGGGCCTATGTGTCGCACGGCGCGCGATTGCGGGCTCGTGCTCAACGCTATCGCGGGGCCGGACCCGCTCGACCCGACCTCGCGTGATTTCAAGTTTCGCTATCCTGCGACGGGTGCGCGCACGTCGCAGAAGCAACTTCGCATCGCGGTGATGAAGGATTCCTACGAGAAGGCACAGGCAGAGGTGCGCGAGAATTTCATGCGCTCGCTGGACGTGCTGAAGAAATTTGCGACCATCGAGATGGACATCAAGCTGCCGGACTTTCCCTATGGCCCGGCGGTCGGAACCATCGTTGATGCGGAAGGCGCGAGCGCTTTTCGAGACCTCATAGAGTCTGGCCGCGTGCAGGAGTTGGCGTCTCCATCCGGGCGCACAGGGGGCTATTCCGCCTCGCTCGTGACGGCTGTGGATTACCTGCACGCGATGCGCTTGCGCGGGCCTATGCGACGCGCCTGGGCGGAGATGTTTTCCAAGTACAACCTGCTCGTCGCGCCCTCACGCGCCAGCGTCGCTTATCCTTTAGATAAAACTTTCGACAAAGCCTACCCGGATGTCGGCGGGTCTTCACCCATCGGCGCGAGCAATCTGGTCGGCGTGCCTGCGATTTCCCTGCCCAACGGTTTCGGCCAGCACAATCTGCCGACTGGCATCCAGTTTATTGGACCAGCCCGCAGCGAAGGCATCCTGCTCTCGGTCGCAGAACAGTACCAGCAGGCGACCGACTGGCATCAACGTCATCCGAAGCTGATGTGAAAGTAGAGGCTGGAGGCTGGGAAAGAAACGATTGCTCTTTAACCAGCCTCTATAGCGGCTGGCAATTGCGTGTGACCTGTGCGCCTTGGCGCCTTGGCGTGAGACTGTTTCGCGCTGGTGGCGCAAAGTAAAACCAGACTCCTCACGCTCATGGTCTCATCCAATCGCAAACGACTATAACCTCCAGCCTCTAGTCTCAAGTCGCCAGTCCTCGCTTCTGGACCAGTAATTTTATCTTTTCCGGGACGGGATTTATGCTATATTGCGGCCTTCACATTCGCGCTCCTCAAGATCAAGATCAGCAAGGCGTCTTCAAGGGTGGTCCGGTAATTATCATCAACTACTATCACGCTGCGTAGTCACGCGCCGCCAAATATCCCGGCAGACCGCAGCGTTCCTCAAGTCCCCGTTCGAGACAGAGCAAACTAAGGAGAAGCATATGCCTACGAAGAAGAGAGAGCCGTCCGAGAAACCGACTTTTGTTTTTAAGGGCACGGTCAAAAAGGTCAGGAGCGCGACGATGAAGCATCTCGTGGCGGACGATAGGACGTTCGTCGTGAGAGTGGACCAGATACTCGAAGCTCCGAAGTTGATGGCGAACTATGGCGGCCAGGAGATTACCGTCCAGCTTAGTCGCCGCCAGAAAATGAGAGCCGGGCAGGAGATGATTTTCCACACCATCGGATGGATTTTCGGCGAGACCGTGGCGGTCCAATCTCTCAGCCAGGAACCGCTCAAGCCAGCGCACATGGCGATGATGGGACGCGCCGCAGACCCTGTCGAAGAGAAACAGCGACGCGTGTTGGAAGACCGCTTCGCCGATTCGGATGTGGTCGTCTCCGGGCAGGTCGCTACGGTCAGGCTGCCGGGGGCCGAAGAGACCACGAATAAGAGACGCGCTCAGCGAGGACTGGTGGAAGAGGAACCGGCTCTGACCGTGCCCGCCAGCGAACACAACGCGCACTGGCGCGAGGCCGTCATAGAAGTTCACGACGTACACAAGGGCGCGCACGACAAGAGCAATATCGTCATCAACTTTCCCGCCAGCACGGATGTCAGGTGGTACAAAGCGCCCAAGTTCGAGCCGGGCCAACAAGGGTTCTTCATGCTGCGTAAGACGCAGGTCGAGGAAAAACCCTCCGCGCGTAAAGGCGGACGCGGCATCGCAGGAGAGACGCCCCAGAGAGAGACGGCAGAGGCTTACACAGCGCTTCATCCAGAGGACTTTCAGCCCTATCAAGAACCCGAAGGAATCAAGCGATTAATCCAGATCAGTCCGCCTGAGAATGAGCAGTAAAACGCTCATCATGATGGGCGCGCCTTGAGTTGAAGTTAATCAAGGCGGGTATTGAATCCTCATCCAGACAAAGGAGAGAGAAAATGGTAGCCAAAAGAGGTACTAAGCTCACTAGATGGATCGAGAAATCAGGAAAGAGTAAGAAGCGAGCCGCCGCTAAAAAATCCGCGTCGAGCAAAGCCGGTGGTGTGAAGAGCGCAGGCGGGAAAAAGTCTTCCAGGAAAAAGAAACTGGCGGCGGCTGCGCCGCAGAGCGTGCTGGTCGTTAACATGATTCCCAGGTCGCTGAGCGGAGAGGAGCATCAGGACAGCGAGCCGACGATTGCCGTCAATCCGGCCAACCCCTTGCAGATAGCCGGTTCCGCCTTCACGCCGGACCCCGGCGGCGGACCGCGCGCGCCGATTTACATTTCGGGCGACGGCGGCCAGACCTGGACGCTCAACGCGATAGTCCCCAGCAGCGTGCAGGACGGCTCCATCACAGCAGACATCACAGTCTCCTTCGGCTCGTCCAGCAATATTCTCTACGCGGGCATCATACGCCTGCCCTTCCCTGACGATAGAACTCGCCTGAATATTTTGCGGACCAAAAATTTCCAGAGCGCGACGGCGATGGATGTCCTCGTTGACCGCACAGGCAACGGGGTGGACCAACCCTACGTGCAGGCGGCGACGATGACGGACGGACCTGACAAGGGTAAGGACCGTCTCTATGTCGGGGACAACGATTTCAGCGCGCCCGGCGGCAAGACCGCGACGATAGACCAATCGCTCGACGCGGGCACGTCCGCTCCCAGCTTTAAGAGCCTCAGGATTGAATCGCGCAAGACCTCCGGTCAGGATGGTCCAACAATTCGTCCTGTGATTCACAAAGATGGGACCGTCTACGCCATCTTCCATTCATGGCGGACCTTTAACAGTCATACGGGACAAGGCACAGCGGACATCGTCGTGGTGCGCGATGACAAAGGCGGGGCAAGCTCTGCTCCCTTCACGAGCCTGATTGATCCGGGCGATGGTAAGGCCGGAGTGCGCGTCGCGCTGGGAACGCAGTTTAACTTCAACGGGTTTCTGGGCAAGCAGCGCACGGGCGGAGACGTTTCAATTGCCGTTGACCTGAACAACAGCGACATCGTGTACATCGCTTATAACGACGATCAGGGTCCCGTCTACGCGTTGCACGTCCTGCGCTCGACGGATCGCGGGCAGACCTGGTCGGCGCAGTTGCGGAATATCTCCAACGCCTTGAACGGAGCGCTGGCAATCAACAACAATGGCACTGTAGGTTTTCTCTACCAGCAATTGACGGGCATGGGCGCGAGCCAGAAATGGGTCACGAAGTTAGAACTCTCAACGGACGGCACGACCTGGAACGCCGTCACGCTCGCGCAAACGCCCGCCAACCAGCCGCGCAAAGTCTTCGACCCGTACCTCGGCGATTACGATCATCTGATGGCCGTGGGCAAAGACTTTTATGGCATTTTCTCTGCCAGCAACATGCCGGACAAGGCCAACTTTCCGCAGGGCGTCGTCTACCAGCGCAACGCCAATTTCACCACGCACACGCTGCTCGACGTTGATAACGTGACGCCCGTGCATGTCTCCATTGACCCATTCTTCTTCAAGGCGACGATGTAAAGCATCCTTCACCTCATCAACTGTGTTGAAGAGCGCACCCTGAAAGGGCAACCTGTGAGAGCCGGGGCACTGCCCCCGGCTCTCACAGGTTGCCCTTTCAGGGCACA
>DASYML010000183.1:0-11512 GCA_036009045.1 Pyrinomonadaceae bacterium | reverse complement strand
AATGAAGATGTACGTGGAGCAGAAAAGAGTAAGAGATAGTAATACTGATGACGGCCAGCGTGTCCGCCAGACGCAGCAACGTCACCCAACGCTCACGATCAAGTCCGAGCAACCCATGCAAGACAGGCACGAGAGTGCTCGCATGCCACACCCCTATCCCGATAGCCAGCGCCAGCAGCCCCCGCTCCATCCCTCCAAGGCCACGCGCCTGCCTCAACAGCAACGCCCCCAACCACAGCGATAGCACAGCCCCCATGCCGTAACCGATAAGCTGTGTGATCTCAAGCGGAGACATAAAAAGCAGAGGCCGGAGGCTGGAGGCTGGAGGCTGGTAAAAGCAAAACCGTTTTTGACCAGCCTCCAGTCTCTAGCCTCTAGCCTCTGTCCTTACTGTTGACCGGCGGCTGATTGCTGTGTGGTGTTGGGAGAGATAGTGATTTCGGTGCGGCGATTACGCAGGCGACCGGCGGGTTTTGTGTTGGGCGCGAGAGGGTTGGCTGCGCCCATTCCGTTGGCCTGTATGCGCGCGCCGTCAACGCCTGCGGCGGAGAGCGTGTCGGCGAGCACGCGCGCGCGGTCCTGCGTCAATTGCTGTAAGGCTGCTTCGTCGCCGCGATTGTCCGTGTAGACTTCTATCACTATCTGGTAGTCAGGATTGTTGGCGAGAAGCGCGGCGAGCGGTTCGAGTTTGGGGGCCGCCGTCGGAGACAAATTGCTGTCGCGCGCGCCGGTCCAGAGCGTTTCCGGGAGGACGAGTTGGAGGCCGCGCGCTGTTTCCCTGACAGTGCCGAAGCGCGTCAGGGTTTGCTTGAGCGAGGCGGCTGATTCGCGTTGCTGCGTGACCTTCTGCTGTGCGGCGAGACGCGCCTGCTCCGCGCTCCTCTCGCCCTCTATGCGCGCGAGTTTCACCTTCGCATCCTCGCCTTCGGCGCGCACGTTCTGTATTTCGTCGCGCAGTCGCGCAACTTCCGTCCGCAGGTCGCGCAACTGTTCGTCTCTGCTGCCGAGGTCGCGTTCCGCCAACTCGCGCGCGCGCGTCTCCTTGTCCAACGCGGACTGCAAATCCGCGATGCGCTTTTCGGAAGTGGCGGCAGATTCTTCCGCGCTGCGGACGGCCTCATCACGACGCGCGACCTCTTCGCGGCGCTGGCGCGCGGCCTTGTGCGACTCAGCGTTCTCTTCTGCGCGCGCTCCGAGGCTGATGGCACGACGCGCGATGGCGTCAACCTCCGCCTCCGATTGTCTCAGACGCCAGGCGTTCTCCGCCTGTTCGAGCGCCGCCTGTGCTTCCTTTAATTCATCAGGAGCGTCGCGCTCCGCGCCGTAATAACGCGCGAGGTTTATCGCCTGTCGCGCGCCGAGCAGAGAGGTCGGCATCTTTCGCAGTTCGTTGTCCGCGAGGTCTGGCACGCGCGGGTCGTTGAAATAGTCGCTTGAGTTACCTAGATAGTTGACGTTGGCGGTGGCGATTTCCGCATCGCCCGGCTTTGTCGGCGGCAGGTTTTCGAGGACCACCATGCGGCTCGGCCCGCGCACCAGAAAGTGGGGTTCCGCCGTTACGATGAGGGCGAAGGTTTGCAGCGGCGTAGTCACATCGAGTTTTGAATTAACGATAAAGCTGCCGCCGCGTTTAATCTCGCCGAGGTTATCCACGCGTCCTTCCGGCGAGATGGCCCACAGAATATAAGTGGTGTAGACGCTGCCGAGTTCGTAGGCGCGCGGGAGATTTTCCACGCTCAACTCGACGCGCGTGCCGCGCCGCCCCGCGCGACGCACCTTGGCCTCGCCGGTCAGGCGCGGCAGCCGCGTCGTCCCGCGAAATTTGAGGCTCACGGTCTGGTCCAGAGGATAGGTGATGGCAACCGTCTGCCTTGGCAAATCGCTCTGCGCGTGGGCGAGCGTGGCAGCGACGAGTAGCAGGACGGGGAGGAAGAGGGAGCGGCGAAAGAGTGAGCCTGTAGAATTCATGGGCCAATTACTCCTTTTGATGATGAACCTAACGCGGGAGAGATATGGTTTGCGCCTGTGTCATGAAAACGGATGTCACAATGCTTCGGATGCATTATTCATCCGCATTGTTGCCGAATCACATGAAAAGGGTCAAGGGAAGGGGTCAGGGTTAGGGGTTAGGGAAGAGCCGCAGAACTATTGCTCATTCCTTTACCCTGTGCCCCTAACCCCCTGCCCCTGACCCCTTCCCTTTAAGATGAAGCGGCCTTACGATCTGCGACGAATTGGACCACTATGATGGCGATGGCGCATAAGAGCAGGATGTGTATGAACCCGCTTTTGTGAAACAGCCCCCAACTCACACCCCACACGATGAGGAGGACTGCCGCGACTATCCATTGTGGCATGACCGGACTCCTTCCAAACTTTTTCTCTGTTGCGGGCTATCGTCCCGCGAGTTTGACGGAGCCGTTCGGCAATCCGACGGCGCGCAAGGATGTGTGCGCGGGGTCGCTCCCAACAAGGTAAGCGAGACCGCCACCAGCGAGCGAGGCCGTCGCCAGCGAACGCAGGCTGCCCGCCGCCCCTGTCGAAAAATTCACGCCAGGCTCTTCCGCTTTCCAGATGAGCATGCCGTCCCGGCCCGAAAATCCGAGCGCGAATGTTGAACCTGCGGCGACCAGTACATCCAGCACGCCGTCTTGATTAAGGTCCGCGAAAGCAGCGGAGGCTGCGTCCGTCGCGCCGTCCGTGTACCACCTGATCTTGCCATCGTCGCTGCCGATGACCACGATGCGGCCTTTGCGCGTCAGCATGACGACTTCCAACTTGCCGTCGCCGTTGAGGTCCGCAGGCGAGAGCATCCCGCGCGGCGCGTCATCCTCCGTCGCAATCCGACCGAGCGGGCGTAGCTCCGCCGCGTCGAGCGAGATTAATCCGCTCTCTGTGCCTATCAGGAGCAGAGGGCCGTAGGGTCCTTCAAAGACGAGCGGCGGCGTCGTAATCGCCGTATCCATCTTGATCGAGCGAATGCGCTCGCCATTCTGGTCACGCATATCCAGGACGCCGCCCTTGAGCGCCAGCATGACGCCGCGTGTCCCCTTGATAGTAAACGAGACGGGCGCACCGATGACCGCGCCATCCAGCTTCGTCTTTGATTGCACCGTCCCCTTCGACGCATCCAGGACCAATAATGAAGCGGCATCACCGGAACCCGTCAAGACGTAGATAAGACCCTCTTCATCCGGCGCAACGGTCCCGGTCAGAGCGTGCTCCGTGAGGGTCGTGCGCCACAACTCGCGCCCGTTCGTGCCACTCAAGGCGCGCACGCCGCCATCATAGGCCACCAGTAGATTCGCCAGCCCGTTCGCGGACTTGAGTGCCAGCGGGGTAAAGGGAACGCCCTCGCCGCCGCTACCCGTCGGCTCGCCGTGTCGCGCGTTGGGCCTGTAACGCGCACTCCAAAACGCCACGCCGCTCGCTCCATCGAGCGCATACACCATCCCGTCCGAATTGACGCACACGAGGTCAAAGCTCTCGCCGTTGCGTAAGTGCGCGGAGATGGGCTGCGTAATCTCGCCCGTCATTGCGCGCCATCCAGAGTTCGCGGGCGGCGTCATCACCGCGCTCCTGACGGGAGCGGGCGTCGGAGTGGGAGTCGGCATCCGCCGGGTGTTCGGCGTCGGCTGTGGAGTTGGGGTCGGTTGTGGAGTTGGCCCTGGCCCATGAATTGATCTTGGTCGAGGAGTCGGCGTCACCATCGCCGTCTCAGCCGTGGCCGCTTCCACCTGCACACGTTGCGCGCTCGAATATTTTCCGGTCTCACGGACAGCGGGGGCGACGCGCCAGAAGTAAGCGCCGCGCGGGAGTTCCGTCAATTGATACTCATTGCTGAGCACGATGCGGTCAAAGACTATGTCCTTGAACCTCTTATCATGCGCGACCTGCAACCTGTAGCGTTTGACGCCCGGATTTCCGGTCCATTGAAGATGCGTGCGGGCGCTGGTCTGCGTGCTTGCGGTCTGCGGCGGCTGTGCCAGCAGGCGCAAGGCTGTGGGCGAGCAGGCGAGCAGGAGCGCAAACAGCGCGATGCGAATGAGCGAGGGGCAGCGTTGATCCATAGCAGATGATTTTTGAAAGGGGCGCTGTCGAGTGTCTCTCTCTTTTTACCGGACACGCGAGACGACTCGCCTGGGACGCCCTTTGGAATAGCACTTATGGCGCTTCGTTTAGTTTGTACCCGACGCCACGCACCGTCAGCACGTAATGCGGATTCTTCGGGTCCGTCTCCAGCTTTTTACGCAGACGATTAATGTGCGGGTCTATGTTGCGTTGATAGCCTTCATACTCCGTGCTCCAAACCTGGTCCAGTAAAGCGTTACGCGACCAGGCACGGCCCGGCTCGGAAGCCAGCAGTTCGAGAATCTGAAATTCAAGCGGCGTCAAATCCACGACCGCGCCGCCGCGCGAGACTTCATGACGACGCCTGTCAATCACCAGATCGCCGACCGCTATTCTCTCGCTGTCTGTGTCAGGCGACTGGATGCCCGGCGCGCGGCGCAGGAGCGCTTCGACGCGGACCTCCAATTCTCGCGGGCTGAAAGGCTTCGCCAGGTAATCATCTGCTCCCGCCTCGAAACCCGCGACCTTATCATCAACCCTGTCGTGAGCCGTGAGGAACATCGCGGGCGTATGGACGCCGCGTTCGCGCACGCGCCTCAAGAGTTCGAGGCCGGTCATCCCCGGCATCGCGACATCGAAGATGAAACAATCGAAACGTCCAGACAGCGCAGGCTCTATCGCCACCGGCCCGCTCTCCTTTTCTTCGACCTCAAAGCCCAGCCGCCGAAAATACTCTGCCAGCAGCAAACGCATGTCCGCGTCGTCATCCACAATCAATAATCGCTTTGCCATACTTTGTTGAGTCATACTCCGCAGGCTCTCATCGTATCTTCAGTATATACAAATATAGCGGTTTTATTATAGCCCAGTTACAGTTTGATTGCGTCAATATTTCAAGGAGGGCCACAGAGGCACAGAGACAGAGAGAGCAGGTAAGAGTCAATCATCAAGACTTTTCTTTCTATCTTCTACTCTGTGTCTCTGTGCCTCCGTGGCTGACTTTTGAAGTTGGATAGTCCCGCGTTTGGCTGACAGAGCCTTGACGCGACTCGGTAAGGGTAAGTATATTTTTGATTTACCGATAAACGGGTGTCCTTTGACGATTCCCTTCCAGACTTTAGAAGAGTCACAAAGAGAGCGCGCGAGTCTTGAATGCACGATCTTCGGCGACTATTAAAATATCTCAAGCCTCATTGGGGAACGTTCACGCTGGCGACCTTTGCGATGCTCGTGGTCGGCCTCCTGGAAAGCGCCATCGGCGCACTCATCGTCCCGATTTTCGATCAGGCTTTCGCGCAGGGCGGGGGCGGCCAGCGCACCAACACGCTCTTCGCGCTGCAAAGATTGATTCCCGCTTCCGGCCTCGCCGCCTGGCGTGCCATCTCCATCTTACTGCTTCTCTTCACCGCCGTTAAAGGCGTCGCGGAATATTTCTCTACTTACCTGATGGCGCGTGTGGGCCAGGAATCCGTGCTCAAGCTGAGGCAGGATTTGTACGGTCATGTGCTCGCGCAGAGCGCCAGTTTCTTCGAGCGACACAGGACCAATTATATTGTCTCGCGTCTCGTTTCGAGCGCCGCCGCGATTGAGGCCGCCGTCACCGCCACCTTGCGCGACATGATTCGTGAGAGTTTTACTCTCATAGCCTTTCTTTCGGCCTCTTTCTATTACAACTGGCGATTGACGCTCGGCTCGCTGCTCATCGCTCCGATTATCGCCGTGCTCACGGCGCGCTTCGGCAGTTCGCTCAAAAAATTGGCCCATGAATCGTTTGAGGGCAACAAGCTTTTGACGGACACGGCGCAGGAAGCTCTCGCCAACCAGAACATCGTCAAAGCCTATCGCGCGGAAGAACGCGAGAAGAATCGCTTTACGAAAGTCGCGGATCGCATCGTCTATTACAATTTGCGTTCGGCCCGCTTGCTCGGACTGCATTCGCCGAGCATCGAAATGATCGGCGTCGTCGCCATCGTCGTGCTGCTCTTCTTCGGCCAGCGCGAGATTGAAGCGAATCGCATGAACGCCGCGCAGTTTCTCACCTTCATCTTTTTTCTCTTCCGCAGCTACGACCCTATGCGCAAGCTTTCCAGGCTTCACACGAGCATGGAACAGGCGCTCGCCGCCGCGCGGCACGTCTGGGACGTGATGGATGAGAAGGCGCAGATTCCTGAAAAGCCGGGCGCGGTCGAACTCGCTCCCCTACGTCGTGAAATAGAGTTGCGCGAAGTCTCCTTCGGTTATTCGGACGAGACGAAGAGCGTGTTGCGCGGAGTCAGTTTGCGGATTCCTGCGGGCGCGATGGTGGCCCTCGTGGGTGAATCCGGTGGCGGCAAATCAACGCTCACCAAATTGCTCCCGCGCTTTCACGACCCCCAGGGCGGCGCGGTCCTGTGGGACGGCACGGACCTGCGCGACGCGAAACTCAGCAGCCTGCGCCGCAACATCGCGCTCGTCACGCAGGAGACGATTCTCTTCAACGATACGGTTCGTTATAACATCTCTTATGGCCGCCCGGACGCGACAGAGGCGGAGATAGAGGAGGCTGCGCGCGTCGCCTTCGCGCACGATTTTATCAGGGAGCTACCGCAGGGTTACGAGACGATTGTGGGCGAGCGCGGCGTCTTTCTTTCCGGCGGCCAGAGGCAGCGATTGGCGATTGCCCGCGCCGTGCTGGTGGATGCCCCCGTCTTGATACTCGACGAAGCGACTTCGGCGCTCGATGCGGAGTCGGAGCGACTGGTCCAACGCGCGCTCGCCAACCTGATTCGCAATCGCACGACCATCGTCATCGCGCACAGGCTCTCGACGGTTCGCCGCGCGGATAATATCGTCGTTATGGAAAATGGCCGCATCATCGAAACGGGCAGCCACGCGGAATTGCTCGCGCACGACGGGCAGTACAGGCATTTGTACGAGCTACAGTTCGCTGATGAAGAGGAGGAGACACTGACAGAGGCTAGAGGCTAGAGGTGAGAGGCTAGTTAAAAACAGCTTTGCTTTGACTAGCCTCTCACCTCTAACCTTTAGCCTCTATCGTACACACTTATGAAATCCATGACCGGATTCGGCAGAGGGTCTGCGATGGGCGAGCATTTCAATGTGGCCGTTGATCTCAAGACCGTCAACAATAGATTCCTGGATGTTCACATGCGTTTGGGCGCGGAGCTTTCATCAGTCGAAGCGCTCGTCAAACGGCGTATCTCCGCGAGGCTTTCGCGCGGGCGCGTGGACACCAACGTTACTTTCGAGCGGACGGGCGAAGTGGCGTATGAATTGAACCGTCCACTCATCGCCGGATTCATCAGCGCGATGCGGACTATGCAACAGGAGTTCGCGCTCGCGGGCGAGCCTGACATCAACATCATCGCGCGGCTGCCCGGCGCTTTGCAGCCCATGCGCGACGGTATCAGCGATGAAATGATCGCTGGCGTCGAACAGGCCGTGGACGAAGCCCTCGACGAACTTGAACAGATGCGGACGCGCGAAGGCGAGGCTCTCGCGGCGGAGATGCGGACGCGCCTGGATGAAATAGAGCAGCACATCCCGACGGTCGAAGGCGCGGCGGGCGGGCTGGTCGAAGCCTATCGCACGCGGCTGCAAAAAAGAATCGGAGAGTTGCTGGCGCGCGAGGGCCAGAGCGTGGAAGTTGATGCCGGGAGGCTCGCGCAAGAGGTGGCTTACCTCGCGGACCGTAGCGACATCAGCGAGGAAATCGCGCGCCTCAAGAGTCATCTCTCACAGTTTCGCGAAGCCATTGACAGCGAAGGAGAGACCGGCAAGCGGCTCGATTTTATTTTGCAGGAGTTGAACCGCGAAGCCAACACGGTGCTCTCCAAGTCTACCGATTTGACGATTAAGGACGCGGCGCTCGCCATCAAAGCGGCGGTCGAAAAACTGCGCGAGCAAGTGCAGAATGTTGAGTGAGACGCAAGGCAAACGCGATTTGATGCGGGCGCAGG
Source organism: Pyrinomonadaceae bacterium (assembly GCA_036009045.1). Lineage (GTDB taxonomy): Bacteria > Acidobacteriota > Blastocatellia > Pyrinomonadales > Pyrinomonadaceae > DASYML01. Next base: position 3,482 of record DASYML010000183.1, on the reverse strand, counting down.
AGACGGGCGGCGCGCGCGGGATGCTCTTGATAGTCAGTTCGCCTTCGGGCGGCGGCAAGGGCACGTTGATTCAGCGAGTGTTGAAATCGGTCCCCAACGTTGGCTATTCTATTTCGTTTACGACGCGCGCGCCGCGTCGGGGCGAGATGGATGGACGCGATTATCATTTCGTTTCCAGAGAGATTTTTCAGAGGATGATTCAGGAAGACGGTTTTCTGGAATGGGCTGTCGTTCACGGCAATCTTTACGGCACCGGGCGCGAGCAGGTCTTGCATGAACTCTCACTGGGCCGCGATATTATTTTAGAGATAGACGTGCAGGGCGCGGAGAGCGTGCGCAGGCTCGCCCCCGAAGCGGTCGGCGTTTTCATCCTCCCGCCCTCATTTGAAATTTTGCGCCAGCGTCTCACGCGCAGAGGTTCCGAACACAAGCCGGACCTGGACCTGCGGCTCAGTAATGCGAGCGCGGAAGTTTCGCGTTACAGCGAATTCGACTACGTGGTGATTAACGACGAAGTGGAACGCGCGGCGGCGCAACTGGCCGCCATCGTCTACGCAGAGAGGGCGCGGCGCGACCGTCAGGAAGAGGAAGTCAGGCGCGTGCTCGCCAGTTTTCCGCCAGTCAGGCAGGAGTCTTGAAAGACGTACGAGTGGCGCAGGTCAACATCATTTTAATAAATGAGCATGACGGATTAAACAGACGTGGAGGTATTCAACCAAATTATGCCTAAAGCAATTGAAACGACGACCGCAGAAATTCAGGAAAAGATTCAACCTGAGATTGACTCGAAATACCGCATGATTATCATCGCCGCCAAGAGAAGCAAACAGCTTCAACGCGGCGCACGCCCGCGCATAGACATTGACACGCTGAAACACAAACCCACACGCATCGCCCTCGAAGAAGTCCAGCGCGGCAAAGTTGACTTCACCATCATCACGGAAGAGGAATAAGCGGCTGGAGGCTAGAGGCTGGAGGCTGGACGGTATCTGAAAACCGCCTGTGCCCTGAAAGGGCAACCTGTGAGAGCCGGGGCAAGCGTGAGCGTCGCCCCCGGTTTGCTCGCGCCAACACCATCCGACCCTGAAGGGGTCGCACATGCAAGGTTGAGGTGCGACCCCTTCAGGGTCGGTTTGTATTCTGGACCAGTAACCGTGGGCGCTGCCCCCGGCTCTCATATGTATCCACTGCCGTGGATAAGCTTGAAGGGTGTGCTCTGCCTTTTAGACACCTCTGGTAAAAAGCGCGTTTGCTTTACCCAGTCTCCAGCCTCTAGCCTCTGCTTTTCACATTCCCACATAATCGGGACCGCCGCCGCCTTCGGGCGTGACCCAGTTGATGATCTGGTAGGGGTCCATGATGTCGCAGGTCTTGCAATGGACGCAGTTTGAAAAGTTGATTTGCAGGCGGCGCTGGCCCGTCCCCGCGTCGTCCACCATCTCGTAGACAGCCGCCGGGCAGAAACGCTGGCAGGGATTGCCGTACTCCTCCGCGCACCGCGTCGCGCAGATGTTCGTGTCGAGCACATGCAGATGAACGGGTTGGTCCTCATCATGCTTGACCGCCGCGTGATACACGTCCGTGAGCTTGCTGAAGGTCAGCTTGCCGTCAAACTTGAGACCGTTATAACGCTGGTCCGGATTGTCGCCTTGATAGCCGTAAGCGGAGAGTTTTTCCAGCGCTTCATGACCCGGCTCGGCGCTCGCCCTGTCGAACAAGCCCCATGAACGCCCGCCCGTGATGAACTGCAACCCCGTATTGACAATCCCCAGCCAACGCCCGTGACGAAAGCCCGCGTGAAAGTTTCTCACCTTCCGTAGCTCTGTCATCATCCAGCTATCGTTGACGAGTCCTTCATAACGCTGCAACTGCTTGGCGGAAAAATCCTTCGTCAGCAACGCTTCGTAAATCGCTTCGGCGGCGAGCATCCCGCTCTTGATGGCGGTGTGGATTCCCTTCAAGCGTTGCGAGTTGAGAAAGCCCGCGCAGTCTCCCACCAGCAGCACTCCGTCCGCGTAGATTTGCGGCATCGCATAGAGGCCGCCCGCCGCGATGGTCTTCGCGCCATAGCGTATCAGCTTGCCGCCTTCGAGCAGCTTCGCGAGGAACGGATGCTGTTTGAATCTCTGAAACTCCGCGTGCGGGTCCAGCAGTGGGTCCCTGTAATCAAGCCCCGTCACATAGCCTATGTTGATGATGCGATTCTGCATCCCGTAAATCCAACCGCCGCCGTAGGTCTTCGCGTCCGAAGGATAACCAAGCGTGTGCGTCACGCGCCCGGCAGGATAGCGGTCGTCTGGCAACTCCCAGAGTTCCTTGATGCCCAGACTGTAAACCTGCGGCTCGCGCCCGTCGTTTAGATTGAGACGCTGTGAGAGTTGCTTCGTCAAAGAACCCCTGGGGCCTTCGCCAAGCACAGTCACTTTCGCCAGCAGGTCCACCCCCGGCTCGAAATTGGATTTCGGCTTGCCCTCTCGATCAATCCCCTTGTCGCCCGTCCGCACGCCTATCACGCGGTCCTGCTCATCGTAAAGCATTTCCGCGCCGGGAAACTCCGGGAAGACATTGACGCCCGCCTCCTCGCATTTCTCTCCGAGCCAGGACACGAGGCGATTCAAAGAGACTATGTAATAGCCATGATTTTTGAGCGGCGGCGGGGTCAGCGGAGAACGTATCGCGCGCTTCTCCGTCAAGTAGAGAAAGAAATCCTCGTTGACTTTTGATTCGAGCGGCGCTCCCTGCTCCGCGAAATCCGGCATCAACTCGCGCAACGCGCGCGGGTCCATGACCGCGCCTGAGAGCATGTGCGCGCCCATCGAAGCGCCCTTCTCAATGACGCCGATTTCAATTTCTCCGAGCGGCTCGCCCTCTCGCTCACCCTTCGCCACGGCCTCGTCGTGCGCCTTGATAAGCCGCGCCAGGTGCAGCGCCCCGCTCAAGTTCGCCGGGCCACCGCCGACGAAGACCACATCCATCTCCAAGCTTTCACGTTCCATTTAAACGACTCCAATAATCAATCTCGAAATCAATTATCTCTCGCACCCGAAAAAAATGAATCACCATTCATTTTTCAGTATAACAAAAGAGAGGCCGAAGTCGAAATTGCGTGCCATGTGGGTAGTGATTCAATGTGGCTTGAGTGAAGATGAAAGAAGAGTTCACCACCGCAGACACAGAGCGCACAGAGTCAGCACAGAGAAAATATAGCGTGTAGCAGTTGAGTGCGACTTACTTCTTTACGTCTTCTTTGCGCCTTTGCGCCTTTGCGTGAGATTCATTCTCTTGCTTTGTTGCCAGCGGGTCATCGCCAATGTCGAAGAGAAAGTCGGATTCAACAAAAATACACACCTGCGGCTCAAACTGTCCTCTGCTGTGGACACAGGCTCATTCTGCTGGACATCAAAGGCTCTCTTTCTCCTGAAACAGACCGGATGAGCGCGGCATCATGATTGGTATGAGGATTGCTGCTTGTACGGGTACGA
>DASYML010000182.1:0-15978 GCA_036009045.1 Pyrinomonadaceae bacterium | reverse complement strand
AATGGAATCGAAGGCGCGGACGGTGATTTTGGGGTTATGCTTGGCCAGGACTTTAGTGATGGCGGCGGTCAAAGTGGTCTTGCCGTGGTCAACGTGACCGATGGTTCCGATGTTGACGTGCGGCTTCGATCTATCAAACTTCTCTTTCGACATTCCGAAATAGCCTCTTTTTCTTAGTTCAGAATTTTTCTATCCAACTCGATTCGGCGAAGCCCGAGATGGGATTTGAACCCATGACCTCCTCCTTACCAAGGAGGCGCTCTACCCCTGAGCTACTCGGGCGCGAAAACATGGTTCGCAAAACTTACCCGTGGAGATTTTGGAGCGGGCGACGAGGCTCGAACTCGCGACCCTCAGCTTGGAAGGCTGATGCTCTACCAACTGAGCTACACCCGCCCATCTAAATGCGGATTGGGGATTTCGGAATGAGGATTGGATAATAGATAAACCGCAATCCGCATTCTGCCATCCGCAATCGTACTGGTGCAGGGGGCAGGATTTGAACCTGCGTAGGGTGTTAACCCGCCGGGTTTACAGCCCGGTGCCATTAACCGCTCGACCACCCCTGCACGTTTTTTCAAAAAGGCACTGGGACCAGTGAGTAGGATGCGGCCCCCGCCCTCTCTGGCAGCAAATTCACAGCCAGCCCAAAACTGCCACTTTAACTGAGTTCCGCTTAGTTTGCAAGTGTACGCCTAACTGCTTCCGGCTTTCAAGTTGTGATGCCCGGCCATTACGACTAACCGGCGGATGGCCTGTTAATTAGCCGTGAGAAGTTGACCGTTTGACTATGGCTGGCGGACGAGTGTCCCATGCTTCAGATGAGAGACACAGGAGGCCAAAGAAATTTATCAGCCGGCGGAGGGATTTGAACTCCCCTTTATGGAATTCTTAATTCCTCTTAAACAAAAGTGACGTTTGCCGGTCAATACCCGTCATTCGCCGATATGACAAAAAGTGATTTTTCGCGACTCCATATTTTTTAGTTGTTGACTCATGCACGCAGTTTGTCATAAAAGCACTACGCCTGTTTTATAGGTCATGCGCCTTCAAAGGCGGGGCGAAGCGAAAACCGTCTCAGAGATTCCCTTGCCAGACCGAAGCACACATAAGGGCCGACGCCCGTTCATGCCGGTCAACTATCGCGGGCTGCTGTTCGATCTGGCGGTCTTCGTGGTCAACGTCTTCCTCATTCGGCTTCTGACGCGCCACATCGGGCGTTTGCTGGCTTTGACTTTCCTCAGCGACGACCCGCAGGCGAGCCGCACCCTGCTCATCATCATCTCGGCGGCCTTCGCCGCGCAACTCATCGGCGCGTGCCTCAAACGCAGGCCGCTTCAGGCGAGACTGCTCGCGCAACACGACAGCGGCGAGAGTCCTTTCGGCTGTTTAATCATTCTTCACTTCGCCTTGACGCTCATCACTTCCGTGGGGATCGTCGCGCTGCTACTGCCCAAGTCGTCGGGCGGCGTCACGGTGCTTATCTTCTTCCTGAGCATGATTCCGACGGCGCTCGTCTGGCGCGCGATGACGCCGTACAAGAAGCCGCCGCAGCCTGACTGGCGCAATTCGCACGGGGCGGAGGTCGTCGCAGACCTCTGCCTCTTCGCGTATATGCTCGTGAACCTCGCCGTCTGGAACACTCTGACTTCAGGCTCAGCGGCGCGCGCAACGGGCGTGGGCGATGTGTTGTCGCGCGCCCTCGGCTTCGTCATCCTCAGCCCCGTCATCCTCCTCTTCTACCTCCCGCCGCGCCTTCTCTTCCTCGTCGAAGATTATAAACACCGCGCGACGTGGATCACCATGACGCTCGCCGTCGCGCCCGTCGCTTACCGCATGATTATCGGCTCGCCTTTGAAAACAGATTGGTGAAGGCGCGCGGCGCAGACGGCGAAAGCGAATCACAGAAGAAGAAAAAGAAATACGGGCACACAAGACTAAGAAGGGCATCCATCACGGATGCCCTAACTTGTTGATTCTATTGGAGCCGGTGGAGGGATTTGAACCCCCGACCCGCAGTTTACAAAACTGCCGCTCTACCCCTGAGCTACACCGGCTTAAGATAAAGGAGATAAGCGTCTCCCGCGAGGTAATCGAATACTATCAACAGGCTTTACAAAAACGCAAGTATCCGACCAATTTATAGCTTTAAGTCACGTTTGTTTAACGAAAGGCAAAGATTTTTATTGACGATTTCAAGGATGGCGCAGTAGGATGAAGATGGCCCTCAGAGGGCACGCGTGGGCTTTAAAGTCCGCACGCCGGTTTCTTCTCAGACCCACATCCGGGGCTTTATTACTTCAAAGAGGCCAAAAAGCGACCGCTGCCGCAAGCCCCAACCAACAGAACACCTGTGCGCTTCCAAGATAAAAGGAGAATTCTCGTGCCTATTCCTGATCTCGTCTATAGAAGTTTCAAAGCCTCGCTCTTATTGCTCGCGTGTGGATTGCTGAGCCTGACCGTCGCGCAGACCAACACACCTTCTCGTGGCGGGCAGGAGAAAAAAGCCAGGCCAGCCGTCCTGCTCCCGGATGAGAAGGCACCTGCGTCGGTCGCCCGTCGAGCGGAGACTTATTGTGGCGGCTATATACAATCGGAGTCGGTCCAGGGTTCCATGCAGGTCGTCGGGGGCGAGCAGGAGCAGGAAAGGCACCATTACGGCCAGGGCGATTACGTGTACCTGGATGGCGGCGCGCAGCAGGGCGTACGCGCGGGCCAGGAGTTTGCCATCTTCCGCCCGCGCGGGCGGTTCAGCAGTAAATGGTCCAAAAAGAAAGGCAAGCTCGGCGTCTATGTTCAGGAACTGGGCCAACTGCGCGTAGTGAGCGTCAAGGACCACGTCTCGGTCGCGATCATCACCGAATCATGCGAGGCGGTCCAGTTCGGAGACCTGCTCAAGCCCGTCGCGCAACGCGTCGTGCCGACGCAACGAGTGGAAGCAGCGCCGCTTGATCGCTTCAGCGAACCGAGCGGTAAACAGGGCGGTCGCATCGTGCTCGCGCGCGACAACCGCGAAGCCCTCTCCAAAGATTTCGTCGTCTACATAGACCTCGGCACGGAGGACAATATTAAAGCGGGCGATTACTTCACCGTCTATCGTCCGGTAGGCGCAGGCAATCTCACGCATAACAGTGATGAAGAACTCTCTGTCAATGCCAGAGACGGGTTTGAAAGCAGGAAGTACCAGGGCGGAAAGTTCTCCAACAAGGCGACGCGTGTCAAAGACCCGAACGGAGATATTAAAGGACCAACCATCAAGACTCCCGAAATCAAGAGGGGCCGTCCGGCCCTGCCTCGTAAAGTCGTCGGCGAATTAGTGGTCCTGAATGTCCAGTCGCGCACCGCCACGGCGGTCATTACGCGCGTCGCACAGGAAATTCACACCGGCGATTTTGTAGAACTACAATAGAGCAGGCCGCGCGTGCGGACCTGTTTGAGCGACCTTCCAATCTCATTCCCGATTTTACAGGAGGCGAAGGTCCGGCAGAGGAAGAGGCCATGAATAGTTTCAAATGCCCGGAGTGCGGTCTTGTCAACTGGGCGACCGTGGAGGCTTGTAAGCGTTGCGGCGTAAGGTTCGCACATGCTCCTGAGTCATCTGCTGAGACGAGCTATACCGAGGGAGGCTACCAGACACAGAGCACGCACGCAGGCTGGCAGGGCGACTCTGAGGGCGCTCCCTACTCAACTCACTACGACGTTGGTCCAGCATACGATCACAACGATGGGGCGCGGGCGAACTACTATACTGGTCCAGAAATTAAACGGAAGACGGGCCTCGCCGTCACCTCGCTGGTCCTGGGCATCATAGGCTTCTTCACGTTCGGCGTGCTCGGCCTCGGAGCGCTCATCGGGACCATCGTCGGCATCATCGCGCTCAACAAATCGAAGAGGAATCCTGAAGAGTATGGCGGTCAAGGTCTGGCTATCGGCGGCATCATCACCAACGTCCTGGCGCTCTTGAGCGTCGCCCCGCTCGCCATCATTCTGGCGATAGCGCTTCCCAACCTGCTCGCCTCCCGCAGGGCAGCCAACGAAGCCTCCGCCATCTTCGTCTTGAAGAGAATCGCCGTCGCAGAGAACGTCTATCAGGCTACCCATAGCACCGGCGCATATGGCACGATTGATGAACTCTTCGAGAGCGGCAATCTGGATGCAGAGGTCGCTGCCACGATGCGGCACGGCTACAAGTTTAATTTAAAAGTGGGGAAGGGCTTGACCGAGAGAAATAATTCTTATGAAGCCATCGCCACGCCGATGCATTACGGTGAAGCGACCAGCACTGGCACGAGGTCTTTCTACATCTCATCCGAGGACGACGAGATTCACGCAGCCAAAGGCATGGAAGTCAACGGGCGCGATCCGGCTGTCGGCCCGACGACGATAGGCCAGGGTCTCTATCCGCATACGCGCAAAGATGAGACTGGCTGGTCCAATTAATTTTCTCACGAGAATTTTTTAGTTTTCAAAAGAGACCTTGAGATAGCTCTGCACGCTTCAATGCTTGACCGTCGCGGCGCGCGCGGAACCTTGCGTTGAGGCTCGTGCCAGCGCGGCTTCGCGCGCAAGCGCATCGCGTTCAACGACCGCTCTATAGAAAGCGCGGAAATAGCCGTACATGGAAATGCAGGCGGAGAGCACCACGACCCACAGCATCGCGCGCCCCAGTGTGTAGAGCAGCACCTGCCAGTCGCTCGCGCCGGTCGCGCCCGCGCCGAACAGGTGTTGCAGAGCCGTGCGTAACTCCGGCACGGACCAAAACTCTATAGCGGGAAAAGGACGACCGAAGTTGGCGACCGGAGGCTTGCCCGCAAAGCTCGCCACGATGAGCAGCGCCACCGTCACCACCTGCGCCAGCATCTTGAATTTCCCCATCCGCGAAGCGGAGATAATCAGCCCTTCTGTCGCCGCCACCGAACGCAAGCCAGAGACTGCGAACTCGCGCCCGATGATGATGACCACGGCCCACGCCGGGGCGAGTTGATTTTCAACCAGCGAAATCAGTGCCGCCGAAATCAAGAGCTTGTCCGCAATCGGGTCCAGTAATTGGCCCAGCGGCGAGACTTGATTGCGGCTCCGCGCGATGCGACCGTCCAGAAAATCCGTGAAGGCCGCTGCGAGAAACATCGCGACGCCGAGGATGTGACGCGGCACTCCGAACCAGTTCTCAGAGAACGGCGTGAGCAGGACCACGACTAGCAGCGGCACGATAAAGATGCGCGACAGCGTCAATGTGTTGGGAAGGTTCACGCGATCTACAGTTTCTCCACTTCGATGGCTTCAATTTCCGGCGAGGGCGAATAGCTCGACAATGAAATCGAACGAAGTGTAGGTCTCGCTCGTGAGGAGTGTCAAGATAAGGTATCGGCCAACTTGCCCGTCGCTTGGCTGTCGGTTACAATTGCTGATTCTGCGCTCCGTCCGGTTCTTCATCTATAGCACGCGCAGATGTTTTCAAGCACATGGCAATTGATCGAATTACCGTTCGCGGCGCGCGCCAGCATAATCTCAGGAACATCAACGTAGAGATACCGCGCGACCGTCTGACCGTCATCACAGGGCTTTCCGGTTCCGGCAAATCCTCGCTCGCGTTCGACACCATCTATGCCGAAGGCCAGCGACGCTATGTCGAATCGCTCTCGGCCTACGCGCGGCAATTTCTGGACCAGTTGGAAAAGCCCGACGTGGATTCGGTTGACGGTCTCTCGCCCGCCATCTCTATCGAACAGAAGACCGTTTCGCGCAGCCCGCGCTCGACCGTCGGGACGGTGACGGAAGTTTACGATTACCTGCGCCTGCTCTTCTCTTCTGTGGGCCATCCGCACTGCCAGATTTGCGGCGCGCAGATTACGCGCCAGAGCGTCGAGCAGATAGTCCATAACGTGCTCGCGCTGCCCGAAGGCGAACGCGTGATGATACTCGCGCCCATCGTGCGGGGTCGCAAGGGCGAGTTTAAGAAAGAGCTTGAGAAGCTCGCTAAAGACGGTTTCCTGCGGGCGCGGATTGACGGCGAACTGCTCTCGCTCGATGAAGAGATACGGCTGGACAAGCGGCGCAATCACACGATTGAGGCCGTCGTTGACCGGCTCCTGATTAAGTCCGGCATTACGGAGCGTCTTTCGGAATCCATCCGCACGGCTTTAAAGTTGACGGGCGGCGCGGTGCTTGTCGCGGTGGTTGACGGCGACGAGAAACTCTATTCCGAACGCATGGCCTGCGTGAACTGCGGCATCAACGTCCCGCCGCTTGAACCGCGTTCATTCTCATTCAACTCCGCCTATGGCGCTTGCAAACGCTGTCACGGGCTGGGCACGATTCTGGAAATTGACCCGGCCAAAATCGTTCAAGATGCCACACTTTCATCGGGCGAACTTCCCTTTCTTGGACCAGCGGACAAGCAGGGGTCTGCTTACCTGCGCGCGGCCCTGCTCGCCATCGTCAAACACTTCGACCAGGACGCCTCCAAGCCTTTCGCTGAACTTCCCTCTGAAGCGCGCGACGCTTTCTTTCATGGCCTCGACGTGCCGCTCATGTTTCGCCAGGGCAGTTACACATATCAGAGCGAATGGAAAGGCTCTGTGCGTCACCTGCGCGAGCGCATGAACGATGCGCCGTCGGAGAAGGTTCGGCTGGCGCTCGAAGAACTGGTCTCGCCCGTCACCTGTCCTGATTGCGAGGGTCGTCGCCTGCAACCGGAATCGCTCGCCGTGCGCCTGGGCGGTCGCGGCATCGCGGATTACACCGCGCTTCCCATCGAAGAGGCCGTCGCCGCCTTCGAGCGTATCCAGTTGAGCGAACGCGAAGAACAAATCGCGGGGCTGGTCCTGCGAGAGATAAAGGACCGGCTGCGCTTTCTCGAAAGGGTCGGACTCGGTTACATCACACTGGACAGAGGCTCGGCCACGCTCTCCGGCGGCGAGGGCCAGCGCATACGTCTCGCCACGCAAATCGGCTCGCAACTTCGCGGCGTACTCTATGTTCTGGACGAGCCGTCGATTGGTCTTCACCCGCGCGATAATCAACGCTTGCTCGGCACGCTCTGCGCGTTGCGCGATCTGGGCAATACGGTCCTCGTCGTGGAGCATGATGAAGAGACGATTCGCCGCGCCGACTACGTCGTTGACCTCGGACCGGGAGCGGGCGCGCACGGCGGACTGGTCGTCGCGGCGGGCACGCCCGAAGAAGTCTCCTGCAATCCAGAATCTGTGACGGGCCTCTACATCTGCGGCGCGCGGGCCATCGCCGTTCCCTCCGAGAGACGCACGCCCAACGGCAAGGCCATCACGGTGCGCGGCGCGCGGGCCAACAATCTGAAGGATATAGATGTCAAGTTTCCGCTCGGTCTCTTCACGGTCGTGACGGGCGTTTCCGGCTCCGGCAAATCAACTCTGGTTGACGATATTCTTTATCGCGCGCTGGCGCGCAATCTCTACGGTTCTCTGACAGAGCCGGGCGAGTTCACGGCGATTGAAGGACTCGAACACATAGACAAAGTGATAGAGATAGACCAGTCGCCTATTGGGCGCACGCCGCGTTCCAACCCCGCGACCTACACCGGCCTCTTCACGCCTATTAGAGAGCTTTACTCCATGCTGCCGGAATCGCGCGAGCGAGGTTATAAGCCGGGACGTTTCTCCTTCAACGTCAAGGGCGGGCGCTGCGAAGCCTGCGAGGGCGACGGCATGAAGCGCATCGAGATGAATTTTCTCCCCGATGTTTACGTGCTCTGCGATGTCTGTCGCGGCGCGCGTTATAATCGCGAAACGCTCTCCGTCCGTTACAAAGGCAAATCCATCGCGGAACTTCTGGACACGACCGTGGAAGAGGCTTTGCCGCTTCTCGAAAACATTCCGCAGATTAAGCCCAAGCTCCAAACCCTTCTCGATGTCGGCCTCGGCTATATCAAACTGGGCCAATCCGCCACCACCCTCTCCGGTGGCGAGGCGCAGCGCATCAAGCTCGCCAAAGAACTATCCAAACGCGCCACGGGCCGCACCATCTACATCCTCGACGAACCGACCACCGGCCTCCACTTCGCAGATGTGCATAAACTACTGGACGTGCTCCAACGCCTCGTCTCCCTCGGCAACACCGTCATCATCATCGAACACAACCTCGATGTCATCAAAAGCGCGGACTACATCATAGACCTTGGCCCCGAAGGCGGCTCGCACGGCGGACGCCTCGTCGCCCACGGCACACCCGAAGAGGTCGCACGCGCCCGCAAATCCCACACAGGCCACGCGCTCAAACCTCTGCTCAACGGCCATGCCGCCTCTCAGAACGGGAACGGGCGCAGGAAGAATAACAATAAAAGGGTTGCGTGAGGTTAAAGCGAGTGGCGCGCGTTAGCGGTCTGTCGTCCGAGGAATTTCACTTTTAACTGTTTGCAGCATAGCCGCTGAACCTTGCTCACGACCGATGTTGATATATCGTTGTAGCATTGCGGCGGAGAGGTGCGGAAAAGATTGACTCTCCGCAGCGCTTTCGTATTGCTCTCCGGCCATCACATTGAAACTCATCTGCGCGCCGTCATAGCGCCAGACTTCAGGGACGCGTGCGGTCAGGTAGAGTCCGAATTTATCTAGCGACGGGCTAGTGATGTCCACTTCGAGGATCAGGTCTGGAGGCGGATGCACCTGTAGGTTAATCTCTTCGACGCCGCGCACTGCCGCCTCATGAGCGATGTAAGAGCAGCTATCCGGTTCGCCGCCGCGCTGCGCGGATTCCACACGCAGGGTCATCGCTCCGCAGTTGTCAACATTCAAACCCAGTTCAAAGGCCAGGAACGTGACGATCATATCAACGAGGCGCGTCACCTGCTCATGCAAACGTTTGGGACTCATAATCTCCAGCACCCCGCGATTGAAAGTCAGGCGCACGTTGCTCTCTTCGCCAAACGCTTCGGACACTTGCAGGTATGTGTCCCACGAAACGCCGTAATAGATATGCTTTTCGGCAGTCGCGCTCCCGATCAGACGATCAAGAAAATGAGACTCAACAACCATAAGCACATTATGAGAACAGTAATCTGGCAAGTCAACGCTAAGACAAAGCACCACAATGCCATCGCGCGGGGTGCGCGCACGAAGAAGATTGCGTGATAAACTCTCACGCTGGCGCTGCCGCTCAGGCTGGATAGTTGTAGAGAAAATCAATGAGGAGTTTTCCGATGAAGTCATCTCAACGCGTCGCCCTGTGCATAGCAGTTCTAGTGCTGCTGGCTCTGGTCCTTTTTAACTCCTACGCGAGAGGGCAGAAGAAGCATCAGGCGCATCATCCTTATGACGCGGCGGAAGCCGTCAATGAGCCGAAGCTCTTTGCCGAGGGCGTCATCAATACTGGCGAAGATGTCTACGGCCCCGCGTTTGCGCCCGATGGCGAGACGCTCTACTTTGCCAGGAGGGTGAACGAGAGAAAGCTGGAAAAGATTTTCGTCTCCCGCTTTGAGAAGGGTAAATGGACCACTCCACAGGTTACGCAATTTTCCGGCACATACTTCGACAAGGAGCCTTTCGTCTCGCCTGACGGCAAAAGAATTTTCTTCGCTTCGAGGCGTCCCGTCGAAGGCAACCCGGACAAAAAGGATTTCGACATCTGGATGGTGGAAAAGACTAAAGAGGGTTGGGGCGAGCCGCGCAATGCTGGTCCAACAGTGAATTCCAAGGGGTATGATAATTACCCTTCGGTGGCGGCCAACGGCAATCTCTATTTCGGCTCCGTGCGCGAAGGAGGACGCGGCGAAGGCGATCTCTACGTGAGCAGGTTTGTCAAAGGCAAGTATGAGGCGGCGACGAATCTGGGCGAGATCATCAACACCTCGGAGAACGAGGCGGACCCATACATCGCACCCGATGAGAGCTATATCATCTTCTCCTCCGAACGTTCGACAGGCATGGGCGAGGGCGACCTCTACATCAGTTTCAAGCGCAACGGCGCGTGGACCGCCCCGCAGAGCCTTGGACCAAAAGTAAACTCAGCGGACTACGAATACACACCGCTCGTCTCGCCCAACGGCAAGTATCTCTTCTTCAGTCGCGGCTGGGGTAAAATTTATCAGATAGAGATGAGCGCTTTGAATCTCAAGCCTTGAGGATGGGCCAACCGTGTCAATCTATGAAGATGATGTGCGACCGCTGGGCTTGGAGCATGTCAACACCTATCCGCTCGCGAGCCGTCCGAGCAAAGTCGCGTTAGAGGATTTCGCGCGTCCTTTGGAAGAGAGCGCGACGGTGCGGGAATTCCTGCGCGGGTTGCCGAATATTCTGGCCGTCAAATCCTTGCGCGAACTGGCGACGCAGATGAGACGCGCGCGAGATCTTCAAAGGCCCATCATCTGGGGCATCGGCGGGCACGTCATCAAGACGGGACTCGCGCCCGTCATTATTGCTTTGATGCGGCGCGGCTTTGTTCATGCGATTGCCGCGAATGGTTCGGTGCTGGTCCATGATACGGAGATAGCTCTCGCCGGTTCGACCTCCGAAGACGTGGATGCGAGTCTGGGGGCGGGCGCGTTCGGCGCGGCGGAGGAGACGGGCAGGCTCTTGAATGAAGCGGCGCGCGACGGCGCGCGTGACGGTTTAGGGATGGGCGAAGCGATGGGCCGCGCGTTGCTGGCAAGTAAGCCTCCACACGGGGATTATTCCCTGCTCTGCGCGGCTTACTCCATGCGCCTGCCCTTCACGGCGCATGTGGCTATCGGCGCGGACATCGCGCATTTTCATCCGAGCGCGGACGGCGCGGCCCTGGGCGCGACGACGCACACGGACTTTCGGCTGCTCGCGGAACTGGTCCGGCGCATGGATGGCGGCGGCGTCTATCTGAACATAGGTTCGGCGGTCGTACTGCCCGAAATATTTTTAAAGGCGGTCACGCTGGTACGCAATCTGGGCCACCCGCTCGCGGACTTAACGACGGCCAACTTCGATTTTATTCAATCCTATCGCCCGCTCACGAACGTCGTCCGACGCCCGACCGCAGACGGTGCTGGACGCGGTTACTCCATCACAGGCCACCACGAACTGACCATCCCACTGCTCGCCGCTGAACTGCTTTGCGGCGGTCAACAGCCTGAAAGTTAATTACCAGATTAGCCACAGAGAGCACAGAGGACACAGAGAAAGAAAATAAAGGACTCTCAACTCCTTTCTCTCTGTGACCTCTGTGGTCTCTGTGGCTAATCTATTGCTGTTAGCAAATGAGTGCAACTGATGTCAGTACCGCCCGCTACCGCAGGCGGTACTGACTTAAAAGACTCAAGCGAAGGCGCTGGTAGTGCTCAGGCCGTTGGGCATGGTCTGTAATTGGTCCTCTGCTCTGGCGTTGGCCCAGACGGGTTTGAAGGCGACGGCGAAGATATGTTTGTTGTCGTCGGCATAGCCGAAGTGCCATTTTGCTTTGAGACTCTCGACGCTCAATCCCGCGCTCTCGCAGAGGGAGCGGAAATCGTCCGGCTGGTCCAGCGTGTGAGCGTGTGCGGGCGTGTGGCTCTCCAGCGGCATCGTCAGAAGCAATCTTCCGCCGGGGCGCAGCACGCGCGCCATTTCTTTGATGACCTGTAATGGGTCCGGCATGTGCTCGACCACCTCCGAGGCGATGAGCAGGTCCAGAGACTCCGCAGCGAAAGGCAGGCGCGCGATGTCTCCTGTGCGAAAGCCAGCCCTGTCCGCGACACCCTTGTGGCTGGCAAGGTCCTGCGCGTAGCGTATGGCAGCGGGGCTGATGTCCAACCCCTGGCCCGTCCATGTCTGTTTCGTCAGGAGCACTTCACAGAGCATCATCCCCGCGCCGCATCCGAGGTCCGCGAAGGCGAGATGTTCTTCGTTGATGGCTTTGACGGTCTCTCTGACGAACTTCAAACGCGCCGCCGCCGAAGGCTGCAAGGCGTAGGTAAAGTGCGTGACTATCGGATAGAAGAGTTGGTCATAGATTCTCACGCGGGCTTCTTCCAAAGGCAGATGCTCTTCGTCTTCAAATTTGATTTGAATGTAATGGCGCAGCAGCGACGCGATTTCTCGCGGCGAGAGACGCGAGACGGCGAAGAGGTCCGCGATGATTTGATCTGCCCTCCCCCACATCGCGTTGCTGTCCGCGCCGAAGAGACGTGCCACCCCTGGGCCAAGTCCCGCGTACATCAACAGGCAGCAGCGTTCCCACATAGGAGCGAAATCAGCATACGCCTCAACCAGCGCGAGGCAGTGATGATGCACACCGAGCCGCGTCTTTCTCAACAGGCTTGCTTCCCAGGTCATCAGGTAAATCCCCCATTAATAAAAAGCATTCATTTCTCATCAACCGTGCGCCCAGGCTTCCGGTCCTGTTGCCATACGATTGCAAGACCCATGCCGACACGCGCGGCGGAAAGGACGAACGCTCTTTTGTTCCGTGGAGTTAAGGGAAATCAGCTGAGTGTGAGAGGTTTATGCTGCCGACCCTTCATGCCTCATGCAAGGCCCTGCTGCAAGCTGCGCCACAACTGTCGTAATTTCATTGCCACTGTTGGAGCGTTGATTCGATTACCGCAAGCCTCGTAAGCATCAAGCCGGAAGAGACTCCGCGAAGAAGAAGGCGAAGGGGCTGGCTATCTTAAGGGCGAAAAAAAGGTAGCGGTTTGATTTAATCTTGACCGCGCGTGACGGTGAGATTCACCACCGCAGACACAGAGGACACAGAGTCAGCACAGAGAGTTGTATGATTAACTCTGTGCTGACTCTGTGCGCTCTGTGTCTGCGGTGGTGAACGTCTCTTTCATCTGCTCTCAAGCCACATTGAACCACTATTAAAAACAAATCGGTTGACACAGTATCAGACCTGGCACTACACTCTTGCCGGAAATGAAAATGGATTTCAATTTCATCAACCATTTCCGATTCATGAAAAGTTCGCGGGCTTGAATTTACCGGGCGAGCACGTCGCTGAGAGCGCGGTTCAGACTTATAACTGGACCAGCTAAGAGATTATTCAAGAGCCGCAGTCCAGACAGAGCATCCCGTGACCAGAGGCTTCATCATGGCTGACAACATCACCGGCAGATTAATGATTACTTTCCAGAGCTTTCTTCTCATCATCGCGGTCTATGCATTTCAGCCCGCAGCGCAGGCCCAGACCGAATTAACTTCCGGCATTCGCGGCAACGTGACCGCTTTAAGTTCAGGAGAACCCGTGCCCGGCGCGCGCGTCGTCTTGACCAGCAAGGGCCTGCGTCTTCGTCGCGAATCGCAAACGGATGCAGGGGGGAGGTTCGCGCTTTCCGGTCTTCCTCCCGCGAATGACTACGAGATTGTTGTGAGCGCCGAAGGCTTTCAACAGTCCGTGCGTGGTCCTGTCGCTCTCGTCTCCGGCGAGGTGTGGAGTCTTACTCTGGCGCTCGCTCTCAATGTTATCAGCGAGGTCGTCAACATCACGGACGAGGCGCTGCCCGTCGTCAAAGATGCGCCGGAGGTCAGCCAGGTAATCAACCCAGGGCAGATGACGGAACTGCCCTCGAACGGTCGCAGCCTGAACCGCTTCGCGCTGCTGGACCCGCATGTGCGGAACACGGGCGGACTCGGCGGTGATGGCTCTACGAGCGCGCGTCTCTCCATCAACGCGAACTCTTACCGGCAGACCTTCTACAAACTGGACGGCAATAGCAACTATGATTTCGTGTTTGCCAACGCTCCACAACAGCAGGTCTCTCTGTCGTCCGTGCAGGAGTTCAAAGTGCTGACCAACCAGTACTCTGCGGAGTACGGAGGTTCGAGCGCGGGCATCTTGAGCGCCGTCACCAAATCGGGGACGGCTGACTTTCACGGCGAAGGCTTCTTCACGCTTCGTCCGAGCGGGATTCAGGCCGCGCCGCCCGTCTCCACCTTTCACGTCCCGAATGAGATGTTGCAGTTCGGCGGCTCTCTGGGCGGGCCTTTCGTGACGAAGGGCGCGACGTTCTTTGTGAACTACGAACGAACCAGGCAGAATCGCGGCGCGTTCATACAGAGTCCCCTGCCGCTGATGTTCGAGGGCCACTTCCGCGATCAACTGGGCCTCGCGCGCTTCGATTACAACGCCAGCGACACGCACTCCATGTCTCTGCGGCTGAACGGCAATCGCAACACCAACGACAACCCGAACGACCGCGTCAGCGGCTTCACCCAGCCGAGCGCCGCGCAAGCCAGCAAGGTGCAGGCGTCCGGTGGGCAGTTCACGGATCGCGCAATCCCTGGCGGGGTCGTCAACGAGATGCGCGTCTCTTACGTCAACTCTATCCCTTCTCTCTCAAGCGCCGTCTCGCCGCAGGTCTCCGTCATCAGGCCCAACTACAGCACGGAAGGAGGCTCCGTTTATTCGTATGTCCGCACACAGTCCTGGCAGGTCGCGGACCAGTTGGCGTTCCAGACAGGGAGCCATGAACTAAAGTTCGGGGGCGACTTAACGAGGCAGCAGGTCAGCGACTACAGCTTGACGACTTATGGCGAATACCGCTTCGCCGCAGGGCCGCCGGTTCCTCAACAGCAGCCTCTCGATTTCACGCAGAGATTCGGCGTCGGATTCGTGCGCTACGGTCAGACGCTCGCCAGCGCTTTTCTACAGGACAACTGGCGCGCACTGACTCGCCTGACCTTCAACCTGGGGCTTCGTTACGACTACCAGTCAATCACGAACGAGAGAAATAACTTCGCGCCGCGACTCGGCTTCGCATGGGACGTGACGGGCGACGGTAAGACTATCTTGAGAGGTGGCGCGGGCGTTTTCTATGACCAGTATTACATGTACATCACGCGCCGCTTCCTGCTCGAAGGCATTGAGGCACAGGTGCGGACTTATAAATTCACTTACGGCAGTAAGTCAACGCCGGGTGCGCCCGCGTTCCCAGACTCGCTTGCGAGCCTTCCCGCCAGCGCGACGGAAGCGATACGCGATTACGTCTACCTGCCCGCGCCGAAACTTCTCAACCCCTACAGCAAGCAGTTCTCTCTGGGCGTGCAGCGAAAGCTGTTCGACGAATGGATGCTGACGGCGGACGTGCTCCACTCGCGCACGATGAAGCAGCAACGCGTCAATGACCTCAACGCGCCAGCCCCTTTCAGACGCACCGCGCCGGGCCAGATGCTCGCGGCTTCTGCGGCGGACAGGACGCGCCCATTCGGGACGAGCTATCAGGGCGTCAGCGTGCGCAAAGTCGCCGTCATCGAGAACACGGCTTCGAGCAACTACGATGCCCTGGACCTCGGACTCCTGCGCCGTCTCTCCAAGCGTTATCAATTCGAGGCGCACTATGTCTACGCGTCCGCGCTCAACGACGCGATGTTCTTCGGAGAGGCGGACACTGGCATTCCCAACCTCTTCGGCGTGGATGCGCGGCAAGACCGTGGGCCAAGTGATTACCAACAGCGCCATCGCCTCGTCGCCAACGGGCTGGCAGAGCTTCCCTTTCAGACTCAACTTTCCTTCATCGCCACCCTCGCATCCGGGCTGCCCGTCAATCCCGTCACAGGCGAGGACAACAACGGCGACGGCTACAGGACGGACCGCCCCGTTGGCTTCGCGCGCAACTCTTTCCGCACGCCCGCGCAAGCCTCTTTAGACACCTCCGTGGCGAAGCGGTTTCGCCTGCGCGAGAACGTGCGTCTGGAACTGCGCGCCGATGCTTTTAATATTTTCAACCACACGAATTACATCAAGATCAACAACATCTATGGCAACGGGGCCGCGCCCCTCTCAACTTTCCTGACGCCGCTCGCGGGGATTCAGAACTCAGACCCAGGCAGGCAGCTACAGTTCGGCGCGCGTTTCAGCTTTTAGAGCAACGGGCAATCGAGTCCATGGAGGCGTGCGAACGCTCATCCCTCGGTAGTGGTTCAGTTTAGCCCTGAGCGAATGTGACATTGAGATTCACCACAGAGACACAGAGGACACAGAGTGAGCACAGAGGCTTGAATAGTTTTCGCTGTGCGTGCTCTGTGTCTGCGGTGGTGAACGTCTCTTTCATCTGCTCTCAAG